>NZ_JAVQNT010000003.1:0-10901 GCF_031799075.1 Acinetobacter sp. V91_7 | reverse complement strand
GTCTAGGCCAAGAAAAAGATATGAGTAGTTTTACACTGGTTAACCTCTTTAGTGGTCCAGATGGAAATTTACCTTTTTATATACGGTTACCAGCTGGACAAAGTGTATCGCCAGGTGTGTATCGAGCTGATACTTCTTTAAAAGTAAAATGGTTTTATTCTGTCCCAGCAATTGCTGTTGCTGGGATTGGACTTTTCTTTGAAAGCCCTGGATTTTCACGGGGGGTATTAGGTCTTGGTTTTAACTGGGGAAGTGGCGTAGATTCACTTGGCTCATTATCTGTTACGGTTCTTCCAGACTGCCGAATTTTAACTCAAGATGTTAACTTCGGTACGGCTGCGTTTGCATCGAAGCTTGAACCTGTACAGTCTTCTATGGGAATTCGATGTTCTTTAAAGACCCCATATTACGTCAGTCTAAATAATGGTTTATCGCCACAAAATGGTGACCAACGAGCGATGAAGTCTCAATCGGGCAATGTATTTTTAAAATATGATATTTTTAAAAACTCATCTAATGATCGGTGGGGAAGTGGTAGTGAACGTTGGTCGAGTTTAAATGCGACTATTAATCCGGGTGTGCATGATGCGGTCACGCAGCAGAACTATGTTTTTACTACCAAAATTACTGATGAAAATGCAGATACTACCCCTGCGGGAGTTTATCAAGACACCGTAACGGTACAAGTCGAATTTTAGTAAATTTTATTTTAATCTAATTTATATTTTGAACTATATTATTTTAAGACTTTATCTAAGTCTTAAAATAATATAAGTATTGTGTGAATGTAATGGTTTTAGAAATATCTAATATAATTGAACAACATGATAGATCTATGAAACTCCATGTTTTATATGGTAATAATGCACTGGTTAAGGGAGATTTAGTGGTTTTTACAAGTGATCCAAATACTTTTGAAGATTATTGGGATGGTATTGTCTTTGAGTGCATTGCTGATAGTTATATAAATAATCAAGGGTGTTGGGTTCTTCTTGAAGGTATATCTAAGAAAATAAATTGTAAAAATTTATCTAAAATAAACTTGGAGAAATCTATATTTCCAGATTTTGATTAACTGTATTTATGATTTATCTATGTTAGTGCTTGGGGATTTCTATTATTTATAGTAGTAACTATAATACTCAACTGTGTAAGGTTTTTAGGGGGAATGGCGTAATTTATTTTGTCATACTTATAAAAGCATGATCACTTTTAATAAAAATTCGGTATACCAAATATTTTTAAATCTCCAGTTAATGAAATATAAAGCAAAAATTATTAGAAAAGATAAAAGTGAATCAAAATATTGCTATAACTTAAATATAGAAACAGATAAGGGTTAACCCTTATCTGTTTCTATATTTTCAACAAAAGTTATGACTACTCTACTTGATGAATTTTTCCTGATGAATCAGGTTTTGAAAAATTAAATTTCTGAAAGTCTTGGTCTTGTGGAGTTTCAAGATCAAACTTTTTTAACTCTGCAAGTTCTATTTTTAAGTTACTTCCATCAAATCCTAAAACATGTCCGCCTTGTTTCTGGTCTTGAGATAAAAAGTGGAAATGATAACCTCCAATATTAATACCATTCAAAAACTCTGGTAACCGATAACCGACAAGAGTGCCGCTAGTGTTTTCATAATTTAGCTCCACCTGTTTATCCATCATATTGTATAGAGGGGTAAAATAGGGGGCTTGTTGGGCATTGACTGGTGGAAATGCTCTGGTTCTGATGCTTTTGAATTTTCCAGTGATTTTGATTGCATACATCTTGTTTAAGCTTCGGAGCTTATTATTAATAAAATCAAAAAACTGCTCTTGACTCATTTGCTGGCTAATTGAGAAGCTTTGATCAGGTTTGAAAAAAGTGACAAAACTGAAAGGGGTCTTGAATTCATCAGATACGATATGAGTCTGACCAGTAGAGGTAGTTTGATAAAATTTCCCATCTACTAGAATGAGTTCACCATCAAGCAAATCTGGTGCACCTAACCCAAAGTTACCATGCTCTTTGATCTCTCCAATGCTTTTAGACCCTTTATATAAACCTTCAATAAAAGCATCCGCTATTCCATACTGATAAAGATGATTATCAGGTGCAATGGTATTATGTGCTTTACCAACATAAGCGGTCTTTTCGATATTTTTTTCATTGGCATAGGCAATATTTGCAATGCCAAGAAGAGATATACTAATAATGGTTAATTTTTTAATCATTAGAATCTTCCTTTATCGTAAACCTGCGATTGAGAAGCCACCGTCGATAAGAATAGATTGCCCAGTGATAAAACTAGCTTCATTTGTACACAACCAGGTTACTGTATTTGCTATATCTTCTGGTTGTCCTAGTCTTTGTTGAGGGGTATAGGCAATATATGGTTTGGCAGTTTCATCATCAACAAAGCGCCTAAACATTGGAGTATCAATAATCCCTGGATTTACGTTGTTAATTCGAATTTGTAATGGGGCAATTTCCAGTGCAAGCGCGCGTATCATGGAGTCAAGAGCACCTTTACTAGCAGAATATGCAGATGAACCACTACTGGCGCCAACAGCTAACCATGAGGAAGTGTTAACAATCACTCCGGGTGTTTTAGTTTTCATCATGGCAGTGATCTGATACTTAATGGCTAACCATGTACCTCTTAGATTGGTCAGGATCGTTTTATCAAAATCTTCTTCATCCATGAGATGCGCCGGTGCGAAACTTCCTTCGATACCAGCATTATTAAATGCAATATCAAGCCGACCATAGGTTTGGATAATTTGATTTATAAGTTTTTGAATTTGATTTGAATCATCAATATCGGTTGGGACAATAAAGGTTTTACCTACTCCATAGGATGTTTCTATTTCATAAGATACTTGCTGAAGAGATGAGATAGTTCGTCCAGCAAGTACAACATGAGCACCTTCTTTTGCAAGAGATAAAGCTGTCGCTTTACCTATACCTGTACCTGCGCCAGTAACTAAAGCTACTTTCCCTTCTAAACGACCTGAAACTTTTTGGATATCTGAAATCATACAATTTCTCAAACTTCTAGATGTGTTAAAGAAATTGTATTGTTTAATAAACAGGATACAATATAGACAAAATTCAATGAACTGATGAATTAATCAGTATAATAATGATATGGCAAAAGCAAATTTTGATGAGCTCTGGGCATTTGTGGTTATTGCTGGAGAAAAGAGTTTTCGGCGTTCGGCTGCAAAATTAAATGTAACGCCATCTTCATTAAGTCATTCCATGAAAGTATTAGAAGCGAAGCTCGGGGTCAGACTTTTAAATCGCTCAACACGTAGTGTTTCTTTAACAGAAGCTGGTAGTCATTTACTTAATAAAATTTTACCAGCTTATAGTGACATTCTTTCAGCAACGGAAAGTCTAAATGATTTTCGTAGCAGCCCTCAGGGCATTGTGAAAATTAATGCTCCACGATCAGCCTTGATTTTATTTTTTCTTCCACACATTAAAGCTCTAAGCAAACTTTACCCGAACATTACTTTTGAAATTGCTGCAAATGAAGAGTTTATCGATATTATTGACAGTGGCTTTGATATTGGAATTAGGTTAGGTGAAAGTATTCAAGAAGACATGAAAGCTATTCCAATTTCTAAAAGCCTTAAATTTGCAATTGTCGCTAGCCCAGCTTACTTTTTGAAGTACCCTAAACCGATATCTCCCAAAGACTTGTTAGATCATAATTGTATTGGCTGGCGTCAAATCAATAGTCAGGTTTTATATAGTTGGCCTTTTGAAAAAGAAGACCAAAAGCTTAATCTGGCTGTTAAAAGCACGCTCATTCTAGATGATGCCGATTTAATGATAAGAGCCGCTTTGGATGGGCTTGGTGTTGCATTTTCATTAGAAGAGCAAGTATTGCCGTATATTCAATCTGGGCAATTGGAGAATGTTTTGGATGATTGGTGTGTTAGTTTTCCTGGATTTTATTTGTATTACCCAAGTCATCGGAATCATTCAGCAGCCTTAAAAGCAGTAATTGATTATTTTCTTCAGAGAATTTAATTTTAATAACAATAAGTTTTTAAGAATTCAATATTAATCAGTAAATCATATTTTATGAGGAACCTCATTATGATATTTCCGTGCAGTTAGTTGCCCTTGTGAGTTTCTAGTAAATACATTTGAGTATGAATTATGTTAATGATAGGTTCAATTTGATCAAAAAAGTTAAAATATCAGTCTTATATGGCATAAACACTATAGCATTCAAAAAATTTTTTATAGTTTTTAAACCTTGAATAGTCTCATATAAGTTAAAAGTCGTAGCAACAATTAATCAAGAATTTATTCTTAAACGATCGACTATAAGTTATTGTATTTCATAGTGGCACCATTGCACTGATGATAAATACGCAAGATATGGTACAAAATAGGCTAATCATGCTGAATAATACCTTGCTGTTTTCAGCAATGCCATCCAGTTCGTGGGATTCTCCCTGTTTTTCGAACATAAGTATTTGACCATTTTGATTGAACTGTGGTTCACGTAAGACAAAAACAAACACGCTGCAGAATAAACCAAGGATCGCCATAACCAAAAGTACTTCATGCCAAGAGAGTACAATGAGTAGTAATGATTGGCCCAAACTTAGATCAAATAAGGCAAACTACTTTGTTGCAAGCTTTGTAAAGCCCTACGACGTGATGGTTTGGTAGCGACTACTGTTACTGCCAAAATGGTTGGACAGAAGGGACCTTCAGAAATACCTATCAAGGCATGGATCATAATTAGGCTAGTCATGCCCATGGCTGTGCCAGAAAAACAGATGCAAATGAAAACACCAAGAGCGATACGATTAGGATCTTACGGTGTCCGATTTTGTCCGAAAGGTATCCAGTAAATCGCAAGGATACCTCATGCAATATCCAATGCACCAAAAAACATCTAGACATTGATTACTCAATAGTTCAATGGCTAATTTTAGCGATAACATGAAGTTTCCAAAAAATTGCTTATTGTTGTCTAGTGCTGTGCAAAAACAATTTTTGCACAGTTTTCTAGCGTTGTCGTCGGGGAGTGGATGAGTTGAGCTGGGCCATAAGTTTGAGTCATGAATTAATCATCTTCTATTTTTCAACGAATGCACGTTCAATGACATAATCACCTGGTGCATGACTGGTACCTTCGGCAAAACCACGTGTCTCTAGTATATCCACCAAATCTTTAAGCATACTTGGGCTGCCACAAATCATGATGCGATCCGTCTCTGGATTGAATGGCGGCAAATTGATGTCTTCAAAGAGTTTCCCTGACTCAATCAGGTCGGTTAAGCGTCCTTGTTTGGCAAACTCTTCACGTGTTACGGTTGGGTAATAAATCAATTGATTCTTGATTAGATCACCAAAGTACTCATGTGCAGGTAGGTCTTCTGTGATATGTTCAAAGTAGCCTAATTCACTTTTCCAACGGACACCGTGAGTCAGGATGATTTTTTCAAAAGCATCATAAAATTCAGGATCGCGTACTACACTCATAAAAGGTGCTAAACCTGTACCCGTGGACAGTAAATATAGATTTTTCCCCGGCTTTAAATTGTCTATAATGAGTGAACCCGTTGGTTTACGTGAAACCAAAAGCTTGTCGCCAACTTGTAGGTGTTGTAAACGAGAGGTGAGAGGGCCTTCTTGCACTTTAATGCTATAAAATTCAAGATGATCTTCATAATGAGCACTGACCACACTATAAGCACGCATAAGCGGCTTACCATCAACTTCAAGCCCAATCATCACAAACTGCCCTGTTTTAAAACGCAGGCCAGGATCGCGCGTTGTGGTAAAGCTGAATAAGGTATCGTTCCAGTGATGAACGCTGAGTACGGTTTCATGGGCCATGTTGGACATAACAGAATCTCTTGGAAATTTAGCCGCCAGTCATGTTCATAAAACGAACAATTTGGGGCGACTCGTTGAGGTTAAAATGGTGTGTTTCTGGTTTCATCGGAATAGCCGCCAGAATCGCGGTCTGTAAATCATTCTGATTATTGGGGTGTGTTCGTATAACGCTGCGCAGATCAGCAGAATGTTCGTTACCCAGACAGAGTATTAAACGTCCTTCAGCCGTTAATCGAACACGATTGCAACTCGAACAGAAGTTACGACTATGCGGAGAAATAACGCCAATACGTGTCGGGCTGTTCGTTGTTTTGTAGTACCTTGCTGGACCACCTGTATTCTCTAGAGTGGGGGTTAGTAAGAACTCTTGTTGAATAATCTCTAATATTTCATCGCTGGAGATATAAGCCGTTGCCCGATTATGTTCATCAATAATTCCCAGTGGCATCTCTTCAATAAACGTAAGATCCAATTGCTCGCGTCTTGCAAAATGGACCAGATTCAGGATTTCATCATCATTGCGTCCGCGCAAGATGACACTATTTAATTTGATCCGTTCAAAGCCCACATCTTGTGCCGCGTGTATACCATCCAAAACATCATGCAGATGACCAGTGCGCGTGAGTTCATGAAAGCGTGTGGGGTCTAGGCTATCGAGGCTGATATTGATTCGATCAAGCCCAGCGTTTTTGAGGGGGATTGCAAACTGTTTAAGACGGGCACCGTTGGTGGTCAGGGTTACCTCTGCTAACCTATCCAATTTTGCTAAGCGTTCAACCAGTGAAGGCAGGTTGGCTCGAACAAGGGGTTCTCCGCCTGTTAAACGAATCTTGGTCACACCCAGTGCAACGAATGCGGCCGATATCTGATATAGCTCTTCTAGGCTTAAAATCTGTGCTTTGGGTAAAAAAGTCATGTCTTCTGCCATGCAATATACACAACGGAAATCACAGCGATCCGTGACAGACAAACGCAAATAGGTAATTTGACGACCAAAGCTGTCAATCAGTACAGGCGCGGTGGTTACCTCGTTTGCGGTTATCGGATGCACAGCTCCCATATCAGGCACCATTGCGATCTAACTGAGCCAATTTCCCAGCGACTTTAGTCCACTTTTCATGATCAGGTAAGGCGGGTTTTTGCTTCGTGATTTGCGTCCAGTTGGGGTGTTTGGCCAGAACGGCATTCAACTCAACAAACTTGATCTGATCTGCGGGCACTTCTTCTTCAGCGCGAATGGCATCAACAGGACACTCCGGTTCACATAAGGCGCAGTCGATGCATTCATCAGGGTCAATGACCAGAAAATTAGGCCCCTCATAGAAGCAGTCGACTGGGCAGACTGAAACGCAGTCTGTATGTTTGCATTGAATACACTCTTCCATCACGATAAAGGTCATAGCACTTGCTCCAGATCAATTTTTTCGACTTTACGAATGTTCACAGGGACATGTTTGTGAAAAGGGGTTTTAGATAGGGGATCACAATGAGTCCCTGAGGTGAGACGATTAAGCTCAGGTCCAATCGGGGCACTGCCTTGATAGCGCATACCATAACCATGCGGCAGGGTGACCATCCCACGACGTACTGCATCATCAATTTCAATGACCACATTGATCATCCCTGTTGCGGATTCACAGATAGCATGTGACCCATCTTCCAGCTCCAGATGCTTGGCATCATCAGGATGCATGCGCATCGCCCCATGGGGATCGACTTTACGCCAGTTAGGATCACGGTAAATCTGATTGGCGTTATAACTGCGACGTTCCCCCGCCATTAGGATGAACGGATAATCTGCACCCGGCATAACTTCTGATTTCAATGCACGTAGTTCTCTGAACATTTCAGGAATCGCCAGATGGACGCGTTTATCTGAAGTTTGAATCAACGACCATATATCTTTGAATTCATGCTTACTGAGTAAGGTACCTGCTCGGTTATTGAGGATGGCATTGAAGAGCACTGTGCCTAGCGTCAAACGATTACCCTGATAGCCTGCTCGACGCACCGCCTTATAATGGGTTTGGGTATATTGAATGGCAAGGGGCAAAAGAGGTGCTGCTGCTGCTGCATCATTCGGAAGTGCCTTACCCAATGTGCGATAAAGAATTGAGGCAGCAAAAGGAATCAATGATTTATTGCGCGCCAATGTTGCTCCAATTGCAGTCATGTACACCAAGTGATTAGACGCTTTGGGTTCATGTTTAGCTATTCTTTCAAGCAGCGGGAAACGATCAGGCAGGATTTCCATCTTTTCAAGTAATCGAGTATAAATTTCGGGTTCACCGAGCGACTCACTGAGTTTAGGGAAGAGCGCATGACGCAAATGGAAGGCATTTTCTGGAAATTCCAAGTTAAACCCAGTGGCTTCCCATTTTTCAAATTGTGAGGCTGCGGGCAGGACATAATGTGCAAGATGAGCCGTTTCAGTCATGGCCACATCGACGACCACGAGGAGTTCAAGCTTTTTGAACGCACGTTCATAGGCTTGTGTATCGGCATAGGTCATGAGCGGGTTGGAACTGTCAACAAACACCGCACGGATACGGTTTTCGCCCTTATGTTCGATCTCATCGGGCAGAATATTGGGCGGATAGATGCCTGCAATTGGGTACATTTTGTGATGGGCAGTGAGTTTGAGTGATTTACCATTCTTTTTTTTGCGCTCATCAGTATGACCAAGGAGTGGTAGAAAGAAGGTGTGCAGATTATTACCACCTCTTTTGCCGAAGTTACCAGTAATTAAATACAGTAGTTTTTCCAAATAGCCATTTAATGTGGTATGCAAGGTTTGTTGTATGCCTAGATCAATACGTACACATGCGGTCTTTGCCGTTGCAAAGCCCCGTGCGACACGTTCAATATCTGCCAATGGGACATCTGCACGCTGTGCGTATTCCTCGATAGGGATAGCCAAAAGTTCTTGCTCGACCTGATCAAAACCTGTGCAATGTTTGGTCAGGAAATCACGATCATGTAAGTTCTCACGTACAATGATACTCAACATTGCGGACATCAAGTATGCATCGGTACCAGGTTTTACTTGTAAATGAATATCGGCTTGTTTGGCAGTTTCAGAGCGACGCGGATCAATCACCACCATGGTACGATTCGGGTCTTTTTTGATTTCTTTTAAGGTGTCGCGGGCATTGGGGATGCCATGAGCCTGAAAAGGATTGGTCCCGATAAAAAGTACATAATCTGCATGTTCGACATCTTCAGTTGTATGGCAGGTTTGACGACCAAATAAGCGGCCATTGAGCCAAAAGTCTCCAGTTTTTTCTTGCCCAAGTGCATTGTAGGCATAACGGCTTTTCATGGCTGATAGGATTTGGCGACTATAGGCGCCGCCGATATGGTTGCCTTGACCACCTCCACCGACAAAAGCAAAGGCATCCCCGCCATGCTGTTTACGGATGTCGAGCAGTCTTTGAGCTATGTCGGTCAGAGCCTCATCCCAACTGACCCTTGTGAATGTGCCATTGGCCTCACGCTTGAGTGGAAATTGTAGTCGATCACCATGATTTTGATAGTGTTCCAGACGCGCTGCTTTTTGGCAGATATAACCTTTGGTCAGCGGATGATCTTTGTCACCGCGGATCTTTGTAAACTTTCCATTTTCAATCTCGACTTCTAAACCACAATTACGTGAGCAGAGGATGCAGGCGGTTTTTTCAGATGCCATGGTGAACTCCGAGCAAAAAATTAGATTTATTATAAGTAAACGTTCGTAAGGTAAACTAACGTTATTCTATTGAGGTAGGCTTGTCAATGACTGGGGGCCTTAATTACTTTTGAGGAAGTCGGGATTAATTTAAATATATTGATGAGTTATTGGTTTAGCAAAAGGCTAAAGATTGAGCTCTTCGAATATAGAGAGGTCATTACTGTGACTGTTCATTAGATGAATCTTCGTTTGTTAAATGATCAAGTGATCGATTTATAAAGTTTTTGCAAGCCTCCAAGATTTGTTTTTTTGTTTTGTCACTTGACATTGCACGGCTCAGACTGACTGCCCCCATGCTTAAAGCAAGTGTTGCCCAAGCCGTATCTTCATCTTTTAAAATCTGAGCTAATGATTGCTGAATTTCTATGACATTGGATTCATACACTTGCTTGATATCATCTGTTGAGCGCGCAACTTCATTACTTAATATCGGTAGTGGGCATCCCAATTCTGGATGTTTTACATGTGTAGGGCTTAGATAAAGTGCAAGTAATTGTCGTAATGCATCTGCTGAACTATTAGCATCTTCAGGCAGGAAACGTTTTAGTGTGTCCATGAGTTCTTTTTGAATAATTTCTTTAAATAGCTCATTTTTAGAACTAAAATGACTGTAGAATGCTCCACCTGTGAGTCCAACAGAGGCCATCAATCCATCGACCCCTGTTGTCGCAAAACCATTTTTTTTAGCCAAGCTACCTGCTTGTTCAATTAAACGTTGGCGAGTTTCAGCTTTATGGTTTAATGAATAGCGCATCAGGTTGTCTCTTATCGGTAATCTCAAGTTACCATAATAACACGTGGTCGTTTAGTTCTAGTATGGCTTAATCTGACGTTGTGACCTACGTTGAATCTACATTTTAGTCATTAATTGAGAGCAGTGATGTCCAAATTAGAATGCAGGAGTTAAGGGGACCAATTCTATTTCATGGAGAGCATCTAGACATCAGATCTATTCGTCCAATGAAGGATAGAGCCTTTGTTTAGCATACTTAGATGCGTACTTCTTGATAGTATTCTCGATCATAGAGTCGAATTAGAGGGTGGCCCAAAGTTGGTTTAGGGCATTGATAACTTAGGAGCTTATATTGATGGGGAATTATATAAAAACTAATTAAAGAATTAATCAGTGTGGCTGTTTATGAGGAATATAATCAAGTAATAAGGGATGACTTTATATCAAATTGCAAGACTATTACTAGACAAGTAATTGTTGAATGATAAATAAAATTATTGCTGAAGGCTAGGAGCAATCTTATGCTAAGATTTAGCTCCTGACGATATGCTAATCATATTCAATAGTTACAGTAGCCATTG
>NZ_JAVQNT010000002.1:0-24128 GCF_031799075.1 Acinetobacter sp. V91_7 | reverse complement strand
GGTCAACGTGACCGATTGTGCCCACGTTTACGTGTGGCTTATTACGTTCAAACTTGGCTTTAGCCATGATGATCTTCCTTTATAAACTGCTCATGCAGGGTCACTGCACGAGCGCTTGGTTTTAACTAAGAATTAGTTTGGGCTTATAGTAATCGAAAGATTACTCGTCGTCACCTTTTTTACCGCCAGTCTGGAACTTAGCGATGATGCCTTCAGCCACGTTACGTGGAGTTTCAGCGTATTTAGCGAATTCCATAGAATAAGTCGCACGACCTTGAGACATAGAACGCATTTGAGTCGCGTAACCAAACATCTCAGCCAATGGAACTTCTGCTTTAATTGCTTTTGTTCCACCAGGAAGATCATCCATACCTTGAACCATACCACGACGACGGTTTAAGTCACCCATGATATCGCCCATGTAGTCTTCTGGAGTTTCTACTTCAACTTTCATGATTGGTTCAAGAAGGATAGGATCAGCTTTCATGAAACCGTCACGGAAAGCGTACGAACCAGCCATTTTGAACGACAATTCATCAGAGTCGACATCATGGTAAGAACCATCGAATAATGTCGCTTTGATACCCACAACAGGGTAACCAGCTAATACACCATTCTTCATACGTTCTTGAATACCTTTGTCAACCGCACCAAAGAATTCTTTAGGTACAGTACCGCCGACAACTTCTTCAGCGAATTGGTATTCTTTACCAGCTTCTTCAACATCCATAGGCTCTAAACGAACATATACATGACCGAATTTACCTTTACCACCTGTTTGACGAACGAACTTACCTTCTTGCTCAACAGTCTTTTTGATTGTTTCGCGGTAAGCAACCATTGGTTTACCAATGTTCGCTTCAACACCGAATTCACGCTTCATACGGTCAACGATGATGTCAAGGTGAAGCTCACCCATACCAGCAATAATTGTTTGACCAGATTCTTCATCTGTACGAACGCGGAACGATGGATCTTCTTTAGCCAAACGACCTAAAGCAATTGACATTTTTTCTTGGTCAGCTTTAGTTTTTGGTTCAACAGCCAATGAAATTACTGGCTCTGGGAATTCCATACGCTCAAGTGTAATGATGTTTTTCTCATCACATAATGTATCACCAGTAGTAACGTCTTTAAGACCTACACACGCTGCGATATCACCTGCACGGATTTCATCAAGATCTTGACGTTCGTTCGCATGCATTTGCACGATACGACCGATACGTTCACGCTTAGATTTAACTGGGTTATAAACCGGATCACCTTGTTTAAGAACACCAGAATAAACACGTACGAATGTTAAGTTACCTACGAACTTGTCGTTCATGATTTTGAACGCTAACGCAGAGAACGGAGCTTCGTCAGATGCTTCACGAGACGCTTTAGTTTCGTCTTTGTCGTCAAGGATACCTTCGATCGCTTTAACTTCAGTAGGTGATGGTAAGAATTCAATTACAGCATCCAACATACGTTGAACACCTTTGTTTTTGAACGCAGAACCACAAAGCATTACTTGAATTTCAGAAGCTAATGTACGAGCACGTAAACCTGCAATGATCTCTTCTTTAGAAAGATCACCTTCTTCAAGGTACTTGTCCATTAATTCTTCAGAAGCTTCAGCCGCAGCTTCAACCATTTTGGTACGCCATTCGTTAGACGTATCAACTAGGTCAGCTGGAATTTCAGCATATTCAAACTTCATACCTTGAGATGCTTCATCCCAGATAATCGCTTTCATTTCGATAAGGTCAACAACACCTGCAAACGTATCTTCTGCACCGATTGGCACAACGATAGGTACAGGATTACCACCTAAACGAGTTTTAACTTGCTCAACAGCACGGAAGAAGTTTGCACCAGTACGGTCCATCTTGTTCACGAATGCTAAACGAGGCACTTTATATTTGTTTGCTTGACGCCATACAGTTTCAGACTGAGGTTGTACGCCACCAACTGCACAGTAAACCATGCACGCACCGTCAAGAACACGCATAGAACGTTCAACTTCGATTGTGAAGTCTACGTGTCCCGGGGTGTCAATTACGTTGATACGGTGTTGTTCGAATTGGTTACCCATACCAGACCAGAAACAAGTTGTAGCAGCCGAGGTAATTGTAATACCACGCTCTTGCTCTTGTTCCATCCAGTCCATTGTTGCTGCACCATCGTGTACTTCACCAATTTTGTGAGATACACCTGTGTAGAACAAAATACGTTCTGTTGTAGTTGTTTTACCTGCGTCAATGTGCGCAGAAATACCGATGTTACGGTAATTACTAATTGGGGTTTGGCGAGCCATGATGTCTACATTCCTAAATGTTATATTTAAAACAGGACGCATCAATTAAATTGATGCGTACAAATATCCAAGCAGGCAACTTAAATACCCGCAAAGCTCCCACTTTGATAAAGAGCAATGTTGAATCGAGCTGCTGTACGCATGAATATTCTCCTGATTAGGGACTGTTTTATCCGCTTAGAAACGGTAGTGAGAGAAGGCTTTGTTGGCTTCAGCCATACGATGCACGTCTTCACGTTTTTTGATTGCTGCACCTTTACCTTCAGCTGCATCAAGCAACTCACCAGCAAGACGTAAAGCCATCGTTTTTTCAGAACGCTTAGCAGCAGCATCTACTAACCAACGCATCGCTAAGGCAGTACGACGGGATGGGCGTACTTCCATAGGTACTTGATAAGTAGCACCACCAACACGGCGTGCTTTTACTTCAACCATAGGACGAACTTTTTCAAGAGTAGTCTCGAAAAATTCAACTGGGTCTACTTTGTTTTTTTCTTGAACACGTTCTAAAGCACCGTAAACGATACCTTCAGCAACAGATTTTTTACCATCTTGCATTACGTGGTTCATGAATTTAGCGATTGTTTGGCTGCTAAATTTTGGATCTGGAAGGATCTCACGAGCAGCGACTACGCGACGTCTTGGCATTTTAATACACCTAATAATATGACACTTCAGGATAATCCAGCAGTTTGTACAAGTGTCATGTACACGACGCTGGCCTTACTATACGTCGCTTGAATTACAAATCTATGAAGAATTCAAACAAGCGAAACGCTAAAGGGCTTATTGGACTAGTTTCCTAGAATTACTTCTTAGGACGCTTAGTACCGTATTTAGAACGTGATTGATTACGATCTTTAACACCAGCACAGTCTAATGAACCACGAACGGTATGGTAACGTACACCTGGTAAGTCTTTAACACGACCACCACGGATAAGAACAACACTGTGCTCTTGTAGGTTATGACCTTCACCACCGATGTAGCTAGATACTTCAAAACCTGAAGTTAAGCGAACACGGCAAACCTTACGCATAGCTGAGTTAGGTTTTTTAGGTGTAGTTGTATAAACACGTGTACAAACACCACGACGTTGTGGACAAGCCTTCAACGCAGGAACTTTGGATTTTTCAACCAAAGTCGTACGACCCTTACGGATCAACTGATTCGTTGTTGCCATATGGCAATTCTCCCGTTATTAAAAAACCTTAAAAAGAAATACCTCTTTTTAAGGGCACATAATTGTAAGCTAAGATGCAAAAATGGTCAACACGGCAATACTTACCAAATGTTGACCATATCAATCTTTGACAGGATAACTTACAAATTTAAATAGAGTTCAAATTTTATTTTTAAACCTCTTATTTGTAAGCGTATTGTTAAGAGTATTTTTTATCATCCAGCTCCTCCTCATCTTCCTCTGGAGCTAAAGCTGGTTTTTGCTCAGTATGCTCATGTTCCTCTACATGTTTATCGGCAAGTTGCTCGATACCCTGATGAACATTTTCCTGAATTTTCTCTTCGCTCTTTTTACTTTCTGTCGGCTTTAAGACAATAGATACTTTTGAAATTACCTCATGATTTTCTACTTTATGATGATGCGCAGCGTGAATATTGCCATCTTCACCAACATTTAAAAGACGTGGACTGGCTTTCTGAATGAGTGTAACCGCAGCATAATAAGCCTGTAACGGAGATAAATGCTCACTTGGATGTTCATTTAAATAATGTCTTGCAGCGCCAAAGATAGCTTGTGCTTTATGACCAACATCCTCTTGTAGTTTCCAGCTATATACTGCGCTTAAAACAGCACCAGCAACTGGTGTAACTTTACCAAAGGCAGAGAGCTTCGGAATACGATTCAACCAAGCCCATTTAAACTCTCCATCTTCATCGACTAACCAGTTCTTTAAAGTATCAAAATCAGTAGTTGAACCTAACACTTGCTGAAATTGATGAATATCTTGCGTTTCCAACATATTTCGCAATGTTTTTAAAGCTAACAATAAAGTTTGCTTTTCAGCAATCAGACTAATATCAACTTCTTTAAAAATAAACTCGACAACATCTTGGTCAGTAACTTCTTGAAGGTCAAAGCCATGTGATCTTCCTGTCTGATAAATCGTTCTCAAGACCAACACGAGTGAAACAGGAACATCTACAGCAGCGCCAACCACACCTGACACACCTGTGATTGCCCCTTGTATTGTCGCAATTAATTTGTTTTGTTCAATGAGCGCCTGACTTAAGCGTTGAGAACGGCCCGTATCCTTAGTTAGTTCAAATAAATCTTTAGCCCCCGCTTCTTCCAAGATTTTTTCAGTTAAGGTGCTTTTTGAACTAAAGTCATTCAACCAATCAAATAAATAGCCCGAGACTTTTTGATCCCAATCTGGGGAAAGAAATGTAGCCACACCATTTACTTTTGTAAAATGCCGTCCAAAGACCTGACGAGTTACTTTCGGTAATTGTTCTCGAAGCATTTGTTGAGGACTTTCATATTGCTCAACTTCAAATGGGCTTTTTGTTCTCGATCTACCTTCAACCGTTTTACCAGCTGGAATTGGTTCAATCACCTTACTTACATCACCTGATTGGCTCTGTTGCAAGATACTCAATCCTGTAGAACTGAGCTTTTTAGCCACTCCGAAGACCTGAGAAAACAAATTGTCAGATTGATTATTATTGAATTTTGTCATCAAGTACCTCGATTTTTTAATTTATCTAATTAGACATAAATACTAGGTGGAATGTGGATTTATCTCAACTTGTATGTGTGTATTTTAGTTAACCCTAAATGCAACATACCATGTATTTAGTTATTTTTTTTAAATGTAAAATTGTCATAAAGATTTGCCATAAGAAATAAAAATCCTTTCTGCTATCATGTTAACAACGAAAAAACATGAGTCTTGTTTTCTTATAGCTATATTCTCCTATTCATTTTCATAGCTGTTGATCACCATAGACTCTTAATATCACCATAAAGGGACCTGTAGATGAAACGTGTTGTAATCACTGGTATGGGTATTAACTCATGTATCGGTAACTCTTTAGAAGCAGTTACTCATTCACTTCAAAACGGAATCTCCGGGACACGTTTTAACCCAACTTATGCTGAACTCAATTTTAAAAGTCATGTGAGCGCTGCTGCGGAACAAGATTTTGATCATATTGACCGTAAGTTAAAACGCTTTATGGGCGTATGTGCAATGTACGCTTACAATGCTGCTGTAGCTGCTGTTGAACATGCAGGACTTACTGCTGAACAAATCGGTGGTAATCCACGTTACGGTATCGCAGGCGGTTCAGGTGGTGGTTCAACTGCATCTGTTGTTGAAATGACAGAGCTTTTAGAGACTAAAGGTGCACGTAAAGTAGGACCTTTCTTCGTACCACGCAACATGTCAAACACGATTACTGCAAACGTAGGTGTTGCATTTAAATTGCAAGGTATTGCTCATACCATTACGAGTGCTTGTGCAACTTCTGCTGACGCAATTGGTTATGCGTACAATCTTATTCAACTTGGCAAACAAGATCTTATGCTTGCTGGTGGTGGTGAAGAAGATCATTGGTCTCAAAGTTTATTATTTGATGCAATGGGTGCGCTTTGCTCGAAATATAATGAAACTCCAGAAACAGCATCTCGTCCATATTCAGCAGACCGTGACGGTTTCGTTATTGCTGGCGGTGGTGGTTTCGTTGTACTTGAATCACTTGAACACGCTCAAGCACGTGGTGCCAACATTTTAGCTGAAGTTGTTGGTTATGCTGCAAACAGCGATGGTGCAGACATGGTTGCTCCAAGTGGTGAAGGCGCTACACGTTGTGTATTAATGGCACTTGAAGAAGCTAAGCAACATGGCGTAGACAAAATTGACTATGTGAATACACATGGTACATCTACTCCAGCTGGTGACATTACAGAACTTAAAGCAATGGAACGTGCATTTGGCGAAGGCAATGTACCTCCTCTTAGCTCAACCAAATCTATGACAGGTCATAGCTTAGGTGCAGCTGGTGTACAAGAAGCCATTTACTCAGTTCTAATGATGCAAAATGACTTTATCGCACCAAACATCAATGTGACTGAACTAGATGAAGGCGCAAAACCTTTTGATATCGTACTTGAAAAACGTGATGCAAAATTGAATACTGTAATGAGTAACAGTTTTGGCTTTGGCGGTGTTAACGCTTGCCTCATTTTCAAGAAGTGGGATGCATAATCCCACGTAGGATTATCGATGGATGCACCTTCTGATGCTTTTTTGTGGGTAAAAGCATTACATATTATTGCTGTGGTTTGTTGGTTCGCTGCTTTGTTCTACTTACCACGCTTATATGTTTACCATGCCATGAGTGAAGATGCTGCTAGTCATCAACGCTTTGAAATAATGGAACGTAAGTTGTATCGCGGAATTATGTGGCCTTCTATGATTGCCACATTAATTACCGCCCATTTTCTTGTGGAATGGGGCGATGCAACTCGACATTACCATCAGGCAACATGGTTTTATCTTAAAGTTGCTTTAGTCGCGTTATTAGTCATCTACCATTTGGTATGTGGCTACTATCGTAAAAAACTTATCGGAAATGCACACTATAAATCACATAGGTTCTGGCGTTTCTTTAATGAAATGCCAACTTTAATCTTATTTGCTGTAGTGATTTTAGTTGTCGTAAAGCCTCAGTTTTAACTGGGGCTTTTGCTTTTCCGAGCAATTTTTTTAATTTAGACAATAAAAACTCGCAGAGTTATCCCTATATTTAACTTTTTTCAATCAAAAGCATAAAATCAACGCTCTCTTAAAGTTATACCCAATGAGTAACTCTGACCCTTTATTTACTAATAAGTAATCTATACTATCCTAAAGAAATAGATGAACTCATTTAATGGCAAAGCTATGCTAACCCTTACTGCCCTTAAACACTCAACCCAACAACAATTTATACGTCTTACGCTTTTTATTTTTCGTCACTTAAAAAACTATCCCATCAGATATCTAACGGCTCAAGAAAAAGTATTAGCACAACTTGTTTTCGGTGACATGCTCAATTGTGAACAACCTAAAATTATTGCTACTCGCTACCTTCCTTGGCAGTCTTGCGGTATTTTTATGGCACCAAATGGAAATATTTACGTCAACCCTTCCGACTACAGTGAAAATTACGCTCTAGAATCTAAATTTATGCAGGGTATTTTTATTCACGAACTCACTCATGTCATGCAATATCAAAAAGGTATTCATGTACTACTTAAAGGTGCATTGTTGCAATCGGCCTATTATCTTAGCTTTAAAAATTACAATCCCTATAAATACACCTACTCTCCCCACAAGGCGTTTAGCTCTTATAACATTGAACAACAAGGTGAAATTGCCCGTGACATTTGCTCTGGGAAAATCCCAAATATTATCTGTTCACCTCAACTTCATTTGTAACTAAATAATCAGTCTTTCTTTGAGCGTAACATTTTTTGCTTAATGTAAATGAGAATTCTTATAAATCAGAAATACTTATCTAAACAAGAAAGTCACGCTTACTTAATTCAAATTATTGAAAAAAATATAACGCGCTTATTCCAAATTGGCTTGTGATAAGGCAGTATACAAACAATAAAAATAATGAAGCCTGTTTCTATTCTATACAGAAAATCTCGTTATTTTTACGCAGAAAATATGTGATTGGTATATATTATTGATCTTGACATTTTTGTTTACTATTTTAATTGTTTACTATCGTATCATACACATCGTTGAAAAATTATATCTATAAAAATCAACAGTGTGTGTATCTATATTCGTTATGATCTAGGATTAGGTTTGAATGAAAAGTTTTAAAGTTGCCCTTGCTCAGTTTTCTCCGCATATTGGCAATATTGACTCAAACACCAAAAAGATGATTGAGCAAGTGAATCAGGCGAAAAAACAAAACGCTGACCTGATTATTTTTCCCGAGCTTTCTGTTATTGGTTATCCAGCTGAAGACTTACTGTTACGTCCAAATTTAAATAAACGTATGCAAAAGGCTTTTGCTCAACTTGCCGAAGTTAAAGATATTGTCATGGTTTTCGGATTTGTAAACCAAACAGAAGATGGTCAACGTTATAATTCTGCTGCTGTCATGAAAGACGGTCAAGTTTTGGGTGTTTTTAACAAACACAATTTACCAAACTATGGCGTCTTTGATGAAAAACGTTATTTCCAAAAAGGACATCAGCATTTGGTGTTTGAATATCTTGGACATAAGTTTGGCGTATTGATTTGTGAAGATATCTGGTCAATTAATACCGTAAAACAGTTAAGCCAAATAAATGTTGATACTGTTCTTGTACTCAATGCATCACCATATGAAGTCGGTAAACCACAACACCGTACACAAACCTTAAGTGAACTTGCAAAACAACTTCATCTGAATATTGTTTACGTTAACCAAGTGGGTGGACAAGACGATTTAATTTTTGATGGCACAAGTTTTGTCAGCAATAAAGATGGTGAAATTGCTTTACAAGCACCGAGCTTTAAAGAAGACCTCTACATCGCTGAATTTGACCCAAAAAACAAATCATTTAAAGTCACAGAATCAGCTCCTGCTTTAGAGACTTTTGCAGAGATCTATCAAGGGTTAGTTCTGGCCACACGTGATTACGTCGAGCGTTCAGGCTTCCCAGGTGTAATTTTAGGTTTATCTGGCGGTATCGACTCTGCCCTTACACTAGCTATTGCTGTTGATGCAATCGGTGCAGAAAAAGTACAAGCCGTAATGATGCCTTATACCTACACTTCTCAAATTAGTGTTGAAGATGCAGCAGAACAAGCTCGTCGTATGGGTGTGACTTTCGGTATTGCTGAAATACATTCAGTTGTAAATAGCTTTATGCAAACCTTGTATCCTTTCTTTGGCAACTCACCAGCAGATGCAACCGAAGAGAATTTACAAGCGCGCGCACGCGGCACATTACTCATGGGTTTATCAAATAAATTTGGTAATTTAGTACTCGCTACTGGCAACAAGTCTGAGCTTTCAGTTGGCTACTGTACACTTTATGGTGATATGGTTGGTGGTTTTGCTGTTCTAAAAGATGTTTATAAAACGATCGTATTTGAATTGGCAAAATACCGTAATAGCTTAAGTGAAACTCCTGTTATTCCTGAACGTGTTATTACTCGTCCACCTTCAGCAGAACTTCGCCCAGACCAAAAAGACCAAGACTCTTTACCTGCATATGATGTATTAGATGCCATTCTTTACGCATACATTGAAGAAGATTTAAGTCAGGCAGATATTATTGCCAAAGGTTTTGATAAAGAAGTAGTTGAAAAAGTTATCCGTTTAGTTGATCGTAATGAATATAAACGTCGTCAAGGCGCGATTGGGCCGAGAATTACTTCTCGTGCATTTAGTCGTGAACGACGTTATCCGATTGTCAACGGTTGGACAGCGAATGACTGAGCAGAAAAACTCATCAAAAACCACAGCACTTGCTCAAGCACTTTTGCTTGAGCAGGTGGAATTTTTCAAAAAACAATTATCTATAGAAAACTCACCTATTTATTTCCAGCAGTTCATTCAACTCTTTATGCAACATGCTGACGAAATCAAGCTTCATGAAGTGGTGGATTTAGAGCAACTACAAGCCGTTGTGAAACGCTATGCTTTTGAAATGCAGCTAGGTGCTGGTTTACTTGAGTTTATTGGGGAAATTGCGCAGCGTATTTATCTGTCTGCTATGAAGTCTCCAATTCAGCTACAAGATCTGGTGTCCGATCACCAATTTGAAATGTGGCTCTCCAAATTTTTAGAAATGGAACATATTCCTCATTATCTCAACCAGTTTTTAAGAACTAGCCCCGCCGTTCAACAACTTTGCCAATATATTGCGACCTCGACCTTAGAACAGAAAATACCAAAATTTCTAAATGCATCTAGAGTAGATGACTATCATTTTGAATGGCAACATAAACTCAAAAAATTCTCTTTTTTACAACAACAACGTCTTGAGCATAAACTTGAAACTTGGATTGCCAGCTTTATTCACGAGCAACTCACAGAATTAAGTCTTTTGTCGACTGAAGATTTAGAAAGTCTGATACGACATGTGTGGGAAGATCTTAGACATAAAAAAATGTATGAGTTTATGAAACAGTTAACTCCTCTTGATGTTGAAGAGTTCTTTGTTTTAATTTACGAATATTGGAAAGAATTACGCCAGTCACAATTTATGCAAGATCTTATTTTGTATGGTGTAGAAGTTTTTTATGAATTTTACAAAGACGAGAGTTTATTTGAAGTATTAAGTGAGATTGGTTTAACCGAAACCGATTTACAAACTGAAGCTTTACGTTTTTACCCTAAGGTCATAAATGTCTTTAATGAACACGGTATTTTAGAGCCGTTACTTCAAGCGATTTTAGCTCCTTTTTATCAAAGCCCAAAAACACTCGATATGATTGAAAAACATTTTAATGGGTAAAAAAAAGACAAAAAGAAACCATGCATGAGCATGGTTTTTAAAATGGTGGCTATGACGAGACTTGAACTTGTGACCCCCGCATTATGAGTGCGGTGCTCTAACCAACTGAGCTACATAGCCGTAAACTGTGTGCGCATTATCTATAGTTCTACAGAGCAGGTCAAGAGTCCAAAATCATTAAATTCCATCAAATGAACAAATAAGATTCAGATCACCTTTATTTGTTCATTTTTTAGCAAATTTATGTTTTAAATAGTTGATCGACCACAGAAATGTATTAAAAATCTAATACCAGTTTTTTATCTTTTTCCCGCGACACTCAAGTCATCATACTCAACTGTGAAGTCTTTCCTATCTCACTAAGGTATTGATCAAAATGTTCTCTGCTTTACCTTCCAAAATAACAGTTTCACATGTATCGCATACCCCTTCACAACATAAGCATTCCACATCAATATTTAATGTTTCAATGGCTTGTAAAATCGTCTGATTACTTTGTACTTCAATTTCTTAATTAGACTTAGCAAGTACAACCGTAAATGCTTCACCATCTTCAGGAACTGTTGAAGCAAATTGCTCCCAATGGATGTATTCATCGCGGTAACGATGCTTATTACAGCAATCAATCACAGCATCAATCATGGGTTTCGGCCCACAGACATAGACATGCGTGCCTTTAGGTTGTGATGAAATCAGTTCATCCAGATTTAATGAGCAACCTTCTGAGGCAACATAACTAAACAGATGTTTCTGCTTTAACTCATCTAACAAAGCCGCATGTTCAGGTGAGCGATAAGCATAATGTAGTTCGTACTCAGCACCACGCGCTGCAAGCTCATCCATTTGAAGCAAGAATGGTAATACCCAATACCACCTGCAATTAAGATGCTTATTGCCTTAAGCTAACAGGAATAATTTTTAAATATAAATAAGCTAATAAAAAAATCAAAAACATCTCATCATTATAAAGTCGATCTTTACAAACTGTGTTTAATCAAAAAAAAGCATAAAAAAAGACCACGCAGGAGCGTGGTCTATAAAATGGTGGCTATGACGAGACTTGAACTTGTGACCCCCGCATTATGAGTGCGGTGCTCTAACCAACTGAGCTACATAGCCTTAAACTGTGCGCGCATTATCTTAGTTTCTTTAATGCACGTCAAGAAAAATTTTAAATAAATTAGGTGAAGTGAGCCTATAAGCCGGGTTCTGTCGAGGATGGTCATTCCTCTAGGCGTACAATCACTCATACGCTCAAGCGACCTACCCGAATCCAGTACGGGCCGTACCTCAGGATTCCTATTTGGTCTTGCTTCTGGTGGGGTTTACCATGCCGTGAACTGTTACCAGACACGCGGTGCGCTCTTACCACACCCTTTCACCCTTACCTCACGAATGAGGCGGTCTACTCTCTGCTGCACTTTCCGTCGGCTTTCACCGCCCAGGCGTTACCTGGCACCCTGCCCTATGAAGCCCGGACTTTCCTCCCCTGCTTCAGTCACGAAGACCTCCACAGCAGCGACCATCCAGCTCACTTCAGGGGCGCATATTAACAAATTTATTTACTAATTGCTCGTGCTTTTTTGAGCAATTAATTTTTTATATTTGTCGAATAGCTGTTCTTCCGTTTCCTCATGCTCTGGATCTTTAGGAATACAATCTACAGGACAAAACAATTGGCATTGCGGTTGGTCATGATGACCAACGCATTCAGTGCACAAATCTGGATGAATTTCATAAATCACTTCACCCATGAAAATTGCTTCATTCGGGCAAACTGGTTCACAAACATCACAGTTTATGCATTCATCGGTGATATATAACGACACGTTACCAACCTTGTTGATGTTTACGTTCAAAGGCCTCAACCACAGCTTGCGGCACAAACTTGGTTACATCCCCTTTTAAACGAGCAATTTCCCGAATCAATGTCGAAGAAATAAAAGAGTACTGCTCAGATGGTGTTAAAAACACCGCTTCAAAATGTGGGTCAAGTTGACGGTTCATATTGGCAAGTTGAAATTCATATTCAAAATCAGAAACCGCTCTTAAACCACGAAGTACTGCGGTTGCCTTTTGTTCTTTGAAAAAATTAACCAGTAAACCATCGAAGCCTACAAATTCAACATTTGATAGATGGCTTAAAGATGATTGTGCCAGTTCAACTCTTTCTTCTAGACTGAACAAGGGGTTCTTATGATGTCCAATTGCAATTGCTACTATAACCTCATCAAACATTCTTGATGCTCTAGTAACTAAATCAACGTGTCCATTCGTGATGGGGTCAAATGTTCCAGGATAAATTACACGCGTTTTAGACATCCGCTAGTACTCTAATTGTATTGTGAACCTATTTTAGCAAAAGTTATACATGAGGCGAAATATTCATGTGCAGGAAAAACTTCACCTTAGCATCAGTTTACGGCACAATAGGCATAATTGTGGAAGTTTGAATTATGGCGAAAGCAACAGTAGTGAAAAAACACAATGGCGGAACAATCGCACAAAATAAACGTGCCCGTCATGATTATTTTATCGAAGAAAAATTTGAAGCGGGTATGTCACTTCAAGGTTGGGAAGTAAAATCCTTACGCGCTGGGCGCATGACTTTGACGGAAAGTTATGTCATTTTCAAGAATAGCGAAGCATTTTTACTTGGCTCACAAATTCAGCCTTTATTATCGGCTTCGACCCATGTGGTACCTGAAGCAACACGTACCCGTAAGTTATTGCTCTCCCGCCGTCAGCTTGAACACCTGATGGGTGCAGTTAACCAAAAAGGTTACTCATGCGTTCCTTTGGCGTGTTACTGGAAAGGTCATTTAGTCAAACTTGAAATTGCACTTGTGAAAGGTAAACAACTTCACGACAAACGTGCAACTGAAAAAGACCGTGACTGGCAACGTGATAAAGCTCGTATATTTCATAAGTAATTTAATGAAAAGCCTCTTTTTTAGAGGCTTTTTTGTTATGGAATTTATTAATTTAGCCTATATAAAAGTCCAGCAATATATTCACCAAACCATTTAGCTGTATCTAAGTCACCTTGTGGAGGAGTGATCTCAACAGGAGCATTGTCTGACTGGGTCATTAAGCCTAAACAACTCGATAATCGGTTTAAATCTTTTTCACTATGCCCTGTGGTCATTAAAGGTAAACCTGACCACAACATGCCATGTTGCATGGCAAAAATATTTAATTGTTGTAAGACCGCTAGTTTATCGCCACTCAATCCGCCCGAATTTGCAAAGCCAGCCGCAAGTTTGCCTTGCCATAAGCGCTCTTTCCAACGCTTAGAAGTACTGTCCATAAACTTTTTAAAGTCGGCAGTCATACTTCCCATATATGTAGGAGATCCAAAAACAATACCTTGTGATGCATCAAGCGCATCCCAATCAATATGCTCAATATTCATTAGATGTACTTTTACCCCCATCACCTCTGCACCAGCAGCAATAGCGAAAGCTACCTTGGCGGTATGACCATATGGACTGTGGTAGACAATAGAGAGATGTTTTTCAGGCAAAGACATAAGATTAAAATTTTGAGCGATTTTTTCTATTTTATCATTTTATTAGCGCTTGCTAAACCTACATCTATAAATATGAAATACAAGCGTTTCAATACGGTTCACAATCGTAATATCTTCAAACTCAATAAAAACTCTCTTATTCTGTTTAATTAAGACAAAATAAGAGAGTAAATTTACTTATGTTTATAAAGCTTATATAAAAACAAAGGTAGCCATACGTCCAGTCTTCGCATCACGGCGATAAGAAAAATAATCATCACTCTGTTGATAAGAACATTGATCTCCACCTAAAACCTGTTTCACACCTAGACTCTGCAAAATAAAACGCGCAATTGCATATAAATCTGCATGAAATTTATTGGGAGCTGCCCCCTCAACAAAAGCTGTTTCTAACTCTGGATATTTATCACAAAAAGCAGCCTTTACTTCAGCCCCAATTTCAAAACAAGGTTGGCTGATCGCAGCTCCTAACCATGCCCAAGTTGGAGGGTTCTGCATCGCGGCAACTGTATTTTCAATAATGCCACCTGCTAAACCACGCCAACCTGCATGCAAGTTTGCGACTTCCGTACCTTCGGCATTTCCTAACACGATAGGTAAACAATCAGCGGTCATCATCATTAAAGCATGACCTTTGGTTTGAGTGACCAAACCATCACCGATTAATGCCTTAAAAGGAATTTGTTCATTTACTGTATGGCAAATCGTACTATGTGTTTGAGTCATCCATGTCATTTTTTTAACACCGAACTTCGCAAACTCATCTAGCAATATCATGCGATGTTGCTGAACACGTTGTGCCTCATCGTTGACATGTAAAGCCAGATTAAAGCCAGACAACTCTAGTTGATCCGTTGGTAATGCCAAAGGATGTTGAACACGTGTCTGACCTACAAATATGCCTTGAGGTAAACCTTGAACAAATTCCATACACGTATCCTTAATATGCAGCGTTTTCTGAACGTAACACATTCACTAAATGTGTAAAATCTTCAGGCCACGGCGCTTCAAATAGCATTTCTTCACCAGTACGAGGATGTTTTAAGCCCAATTTAGCTGCATGCAACGCTTGGCGTTTAAAACCACGTAAAGTGTCAATGAGTAATTCAGACGCCCCTGCAGGTACACGTACACGGTTCATATAAATCTGATCGCCGATCAGTCCATAACCGATATAACTAAAATGCACACGAATCTGATGAGTTCGGCCTGTTTCAAGACGAGCTTGTACACGAGTAAAATCTTTAAAGCGTTCTTTTACATTGTAATGGGTCACAGCATCGCGCCCGCCCGGTAAAATTGCCATTTTCACACGGTCAACTGGATGACGTTTGATAGGTTCATCAATAGTACCGCCGGCAATAATATTTCCATAAACAACTAAGTCGTATACACGGTAAACCGATTTATTTGCCAACTGTTTACTTAAAGAAAATTGTGCCTCAAGGCTCTTAGCAACGACTAACAAACCGCTGGTATCTTTATCAATACGATGTACTAAACCAGCGCGAGAAAGTTCCGACAATTTTGGGAAATGGTAAAGCAAAGCATTAACTAAAGTTCCAGAACTATTACCAGCCCCTGGATGCACCACCATGCCGACTGGTTTATTGATGACTAAAATGTCGTCATCTTCATAGACAATATTAAGTGGAATATTTTCAGGTTGGCTCGTGGTTTGAGCTTCGAGCTCAACTTCGAGTGTAAGCAGTTCTGTCCCTTCACAACGGTGCTTTGGCTTGACAATGTTACCATTCACCAACAGATGTCCATCCTTCAACCATTGTTTAAGCTTTTCACGTGAAAACTCATTCCACACCAAGGCTGCTACCTGATCGATACGTTGTCCCAGATAGCTTTCATCTAGCTGAACTTGCAACGATAAACGTGTTGCAGTTGTATCAGAAGTATGGTTATCTGCATCCTCAGAATCTTCAAGTAAATTGAAGTCGGTTTCAGATAAGTTTGTGTTTGAAGATTGTGCTGAAGTCATTTGATCATTGAGATAAAAGTGGTTTAATAGCGCAATTGTAGCTCATTGCCCAACATAACAGAGGAGTTTTTATGTCGCTACCACGTTATAAAATTACGATGCTTGCCTTATCTTTAGGTTTAGCGTCTGCATTTGTGGGCTGTAGCAGCAATCCAAGTAAAAAAGAAGTGGTCGATAGCGGCCCACAATCTAGTGAACAAGCTTACTTCGAAAAGGCCCAAAAGTCGCTTGACCGTGGTCAATATCTTGATGCGACCAAGTCTTTAGAAGCAATCGATACTTATTATCCGACTGGACAATACGCACAACAAGCACAACTTGAACTTCTCTATTCGAAATTTAAGCAAAAAGATTATGAAGGCGCGATTGCCTTAGCAGAACGTTTTATTCGTTTAAATCCTCAGCATCCAAATGTGGATTATGCTTATTATGTTCGTGCTGTAGCGAATATGGAGCAAAACTACGATAGTTTGATGCGCTATACATCTTTGCAACAATCTCATCGTGATGTGAGCTATTTAAAAGTTGCTTATCAAAATTTTGTTGATTTAATTCGTCGTTTCCCAAGTAGCCAATATTCTGTTGATGCCGCTCAACGCATGAAATTTATTGGACAAGAACTTGCTGAAAATGAAATGACTGCTGCACGTTTTAATGTTAAACGTAAAGCTTGGATCGCTGCTGCAGAGCGTTCTCAATGGGTAATTGAACATTATCCACAAACTCCTCAAGTTCCAGAAGCTTTAGCAACTTTGGCATACAGCTATGACAAATTAGGCGATAAAGCAACTTCACAACAATATATTGAAGTTTTAAAACTCAATTATCCTAACCTTGTGAAAAAAGATGGTACGGTTAACATGCGCGCTGCCCGTAAAGAAGGCAACTGGATTAACCGTGCGACCCTAGGTATTTTTGGTCGTGAATCTACTGCAGCAACACCAGAAAGCACAAGTGAATCAGAAGCTCCAAAACGTGGCTTCCTTAATCGTGTTAGCTTCGGTTTAATTGGCAATTCAGATAAAGAAGAAACTGCTGAGCCAGAGCAAACACAAGTTGAAGCACCAAAATCAGAACGTAGCTGGACAAACCGTTTAAGCTTTGGTTTATTAGACAAACCTGAGCCACAAGCAGCAGAAAATACAACTATTGCTCCTGCTGTTAGCTCTACAGATGTATCAACTGATACTCAGCCAGATGATGCAACGCAAGGTACTAGCGACGCTGCTCAATAAGTTACAAATTTTAAAAAGCACCAATAAACAGGCAAGTGATACCACTTGCCTGTTTGTTTTTATAAAATATTAAAATATTTATTGGATAGATCTTGCCTCATCATGTCAGAATATTCTGAATCACTCTCTCATCAGTTTTAATACGGTTATCTGAATTATGGCAATTCCACAACATACGATTGATCAAATTTTAGATCGCACAGATATTGTCGATCTGATTGGTCAGCGTGTGAAACTGAAAAAGACGGGACGTACATATTCCGGCTGTTGCCCTTTTCATCAAGAAAAATCTCCATCGTTCCATGTCTATCGAGACAAGCAGTATTATCACTGCTTTGGGTGTCAGGCCAACGGTAACGCGATCCGTTTTCTGATGGACATTGATAACCGAAACTTTATAGATGTAATGAAAGAGTTATCGAATAGCGCTGGAGTCGAACTACCCAAAGATAATACCGAAAACAAAAAACTGTCTTATACCCGTCAGGTTACAAAGCCGCCAGTTGCTAAAGCAAATACGGCGGAGCACGTGGTTCCTCAGCAACCAATAGATGACAGCTACAACACGCTTGAACCGGTATTTTTTGACGACCCTTTTGCCCAATTTGAACAGCCTTTCAACTTTGAGGAACCAGTTCAAGAAGGTAATTTATATGACTTACTGGAAAATATTGCACAGTTCTATGAACACCAATTACCTAACAGTCAAAAAGCAAAAAACTACTTTAAACAACGTGGCTTAACTAATCAGACGATTCAATTTTGGCGCTTAGGCTATGCACCAGAAGATTGGCAACACCTAGAGAAAGCTTTTCCTTATGACATTGATGGTTTAAAGCAACTTGGGCTTATCCGTTCAAGCGATAATGGTCGTGATTTTGACTTATTACGTGACCGTGTGATTTTCCCGATTCGAGACCCGAAAGGCCGCGTCGTTGGTTTTGGTGGGCGTGCCTTAAATGATGAAATAAAACCCAAATACATTAACTCACCTGACTCAGAGGTCTTCCATAAGAATCAGCTACTTTACGGGCTTTATGAAGGTAGAAAACTCAAATCTAGCGACTGGTTAATGGTTGAAGGCTATATGGATGTCATTGCACTTCAGCAATATGGCATTACAGGGGCTGTAGCGACTTTAGGGACTGCAAGTAATACAGAACATCTTAATATTTTATTTAAACAAAATAGCCGTATTACCATTGCTTTTGACGGTGATGCTGCTGGGCAAAAAGCAGCACGCAGAACCTTAGAAATTGCTTTACCACTTCTCAATGATGGACGCGAACTCAAATTTTTCGTACTACCGAATGACCATGACCCCGACTCTCTGATCCGTCGTGAAGGGCTTGAGAATTTCCAAAAACTATTACAACAGTCCCCTCTTTTGTCTGATTTTGTCTTTGCTCATTTAACAGGTCAACACGACATTAGCACCCCAGAAGGCAAAAGTTTGGTCATGGGAGAACTCAGAGAACTGACTGAACTATTACCGAAACAGGGCTCTTTCCGTTATTTACTCAATCAATCTTTCCGTGAAAAACTCGGACTAGGTAAACGTTTTACACCACAAATTAGCCATGATGCCTCGCTCTCATTTAACATTCATACTAAAGATGAAGACTTTGCGATCGCAATTTTAATGCATCACCCTTTTCTTTATATTCATTTTGAAGGGCTACGTGCTTATATTCATCAAGATGAATTATTAGCAAAAGTACTGGCAATTTTAAATCGTATTTTTGATGACTTACCGGATGATCAAGAGCTGGCAACATATTATGTTTTAGGTGCTTGTAGCAACTATTGCCATGAAATTGCCGATATTATGCAAAGAACCAATATCCAGGCATTAACGCAGGCACCAGAAGTGGCCGACAAGTTAGCCCAAGAATATGCTTTAGGCCTAAAAGAAAGATATTTACGTCAGAAACTTAAATCGCCGATTTCTCTCATTGAATCACGAAATTTAAGACAACAGCTTAATGAATTAACCAAACAAATTAGTTTAAGACTCTTGTCTTAATGTTTTGGTTTACGCTCATGATCAAACACATCCTGTAAATGCTGTTGTAACCATTCAAAATAATCAGGATTTTCTGCCTTGGCAGCTTCGCGTAGCAAAATAGATGTCGGATGCATAAGCTTTTGCGTCAAACGATGCGCAAATTGCTGTAATACTTGCTCAGCATTCTCACCGTGATGTAAAGCCTCTAATGCATGCGTCAGCTCTTGTTGGCTCACTTCTTCACTATGTTGGCGGTAAGCGTGAATTGTGCTGCCCGCCTCTTTAACTTTTTGATGAGTAATAAGCTGGGTAGCTAACTGATTCACCATTACTTCTGCTTCAACAGCTGCCTGACGTCGTTGAGCGAGGTTTTCCTCAATCACGCTTTGTAAATCATCAACACCATACAAATAGACGCCATCAAGCGATTCAACTTTAGGATCTATATCACGGGGTACAGCTAAATCAACCATTAACATTTGTTGATAGCGACGTTTCTTTAATGCAGCCTTAACATCAGGATAAGCAATCACTTGATATAAACTACCAGTACAACTCGACACCACATCAGCACGATACAAGTTTTCAGCCAATGCTGAAAAATCAATAATTTCAACTTCAGCCTGATGTGAAATCTCTTGAGCCAATTGGTCAGCACGCTCACGGCTACGATTACAAATAATAATTTTGGCGACGCCCATTTCAGCCAAATGTTTAGCAACCAAGCTATTCATTTCACCCGCAGCAACAACCATCACAGTAAGTTTTTCGGGCTTACTAAAAACCTGTAAAGCTAATTGTGCAACTGCATACCCCATCGAAACGGCATGGCTGCCCACCGCAGTTTCGGAACGTACACGTTTAGCTGCATAAAAAGCATATTCAAAAACACTGTTTAATTCAGGAGAGACCGCTTGGGCTTCTTTAGACAATGCCAAAGCACTTTTAACCTGCCCTAAAATTTGCGGCTCACCGAGCATGAGAGAGTCTAAGCCGCTCGCTACTCGCATTAAATGTGTAATTGCCTGCGTGTTCTCGTAACGATAAACATGATGAATTAAGTGCTTTACATCAATATTATTAGCATCAGCTAACCATTTCAGAAGGCTTTCGGCATTTTCCGCCATAGCATAAACTTCTGTACGGTTACACGTCGAGACGACCACCAAATCCTTTAAGCTTTGGTGGTGGCTTTGTTCGGCAAGCAAACGGCTTAATCGCTCTGCATTGAAAGCAATTTGTTCGCGGAGTTCGACAGAAGCTGTTTGATGGTTGACACCCAATGCAAAGAAAGACATATCAGATCATCATTTCGCTAAATTTATGCTATTGTGCAACATCGGTGTCATAAAAAGCATTACTTTGGATCAATAAAAATTGCGTCAAATGAATAGCCGTATTAATTTTAACGGTGCTTCGATAAGACAGTATTCTACCACATTCTTATTGTTAGGTAGCATGTCCTCGCATGTCTATGCACGCCCTGTGCAAGAGACCTATGCCGTGCATTCATTTGATCAGGCATTAGAGCAAACTATGGTCGCTGAATTTGCTCTGGCTTATGATGACATTCCTAACGCTTTGCACAATTACACAGTACTCGCAATCAAAAGTAACTCTACTTCAATTAAACAGCGAGCTTTAGATGTTGCCCTTGAATATAATGATTTTCAAGCTGCTTTAAACATTGCTACACATTGGGTAGCCCAAGAACCCAAAGATGTACCTGCTTTATTCTATTTGTCCCATATTGCTTTAAAAACACATGAATACCAGCTTGCCGCTGAAACATTAGATAAAATTTTAAAAATAGATCCTACTGCCGATTTAGAACAAATTTTAGCGAGTATTGCCCCAGAGAATGCTCAAGATCGAGAAGTATTATTAACAGCTTTACGTTCTAGCTCTGAAAAAAACAACCCTTCTATTTTAGCTCTTATCGCCAACCTAGAAGCCCAAAATGGCCAATTAGAATCTGCTCTAACCAACATTAACAAGGCACTACGCCGACGTCCTAAAGTGACGAGCTTTATTTTAATGAAAGCAAACCTACTCATTGCTCTTAGCGATCAAGAAGGTGCGCTTAAATGGTATGCAAATTCCAGCCGTAAATATAAGAAAAATTTAGATATTCGTTTAGCTGAAATCCGTTATCTTATACAACTTAATCAATCTCAACTGGCTTTAGAAAAGCTTGAAAACGTTATAGAGGCTAATCCCAAAGCTGAAGAAGCATTGTTTATTGCAGGCTTAACCAGCATTGATTTAAAACAATATGACAAAGCAGAACAATATCTTGTTGACCTACGAAACTCTGCAAAATACCAAAATGAGGCTTATTACTACTTAGCAATTAATGCAGAACGCAAACAACATTATGAATCAGCAAAAGCTTACTATCGCTTAGTTGATGGCAGTTTATACGTTGTTTCAAGACGTAATTTGATTGCGATTTATGATAAGCAGGATAATTTACACGATGCTTTACGGTTCCTCACTCAAGAACGCGTAAATTACCCTCAACATGCAAGTTTCTTATATCAAGCTCAAGCTGAAATTTTAAAGAAAATGGGCAATAAAAAAGCTGCCTTAAATTTATTAGATGAAGCGATAAAAAATTTACCGGATGATCCAGAACTCATTTATGCAGAAGTTTTATTACTTGATCCATATACTGACCGCGATAAACTCGATAAAACATTAAAGCAATTATTACAACTTGAGCCCAACAGCCCAACTTACCTAAATGCGTATGCCTATACACTAGCCCTGCAAAACCGTAGGTTAAAAGAAGCACGTCAATATGCAGAACAAGCATTAGAATATGCGCCGGAACAAGCCTCAATTCTAGATACGCTTGGCTATATTGCATTTTTACAGAATGATTATGAAGGTGCAGCAGAAGCTTTAGGCAAAGCTTATGAACTCAGCCATAATGTAAATATTGGCGTTCGTTATGCTAAAGCCCTGTATATGCAAGGATCATTAACTCAATTTAGCGCTGTGTTACAACAACTGAAACAAAAACATGCCAATGATCCACAATTACAACAGCTTGATGCGTTAATTTTACCGACATCTGCAAAAAAGAGTTAAACATATGAGCAAATTTGCCCAACTGTGCACAGCGATCTGTGGATCAAGTGTATTATTTCTAACCGGTTGTCAGCATTTTACTCAACCTAAACCCGCGGTTACCCAGCAAGTTCAAGATGAAAAACACTTTAATTTACAAGGTAAGATCGGGGTTCGCACGCCACAGCAAACTGGTAGTGCATTTTTCACGTGGATTCAACAACAAGATAATTTTGATATTGAATTAAGCGGCATTTTAGGTGTAGGAAAAACCCAAATTCAGGGTAAACCCGGTGAGGTGAAGTTAAATAGTGCTAAAACAGGGTTAATTACTGCAGCCTCTCCAGAAGAACTTTTAGAGCGCGCAACTGGTTGGCAAGCACCCATTACTCATTTAACAAGTTGGATATTGGCTAAACCTGCAACTTTAAGTGCTCAAATCAGTAAAGATAATGAAAATCGTGTAAACCAACTCATTGAAGACGGCTGGACAGTTAATTTCAGTTACGATGGTGAACAAACTTTGCCAAACAAACTGGTTTTAAAGCAAGCTCTTGCTGAAGATAAAGAAAACCGTATTACAATGGTCATCCAAAACCGCTAAGTCTAATTATATAAATCTATGATTCGAGTTCCTTCTCCAGCTAAGCTCAACCTGTTTTTACATATTACAGGACGTCGTGAAAATGGTTATCATGAATTACAAACCATTTTCCAACTCATTGATTTATATGATTGGATGATATTTACACCGACTTTAGATGAACAAATCGAAATTGATGGATTGAGTGAAGTTCAACCTGAAGAAAACCTGATTTATCGGGCTGCTCAAATACTAAGACCGCATGCAAAAAAATTCTGCGGTCTAAACATCAAAATTGAAAAAAATATTCCAATGGGTGCAGGTCTGGGCGGAGGTTCATCCAATGCTGCCACAACCCTGATTGTGTTAAATCAATTATGGAAATGTGGTCTAAATAAAGAACAACTTGCAAACTATGGCGTAAAGCTCGGTGCCGATGTTCCTATTTTTATTTATGGTAAAAATGCATGGGCTGAAGGTATTGGTGAACATTTATCATTCATAGACTTAGATCAAAAACAGTTCATTATTTTAAAACCTGATTGTTTTATCAGCACTCAATTACTTTTTTCACAAAAAACATTGACAAGAGACTCTAAGACCACTAAATTTTGCGCCTATCAGTTAGAACCTTCTAATTTTGGAAATAACTTTGAGCCATTGGCCCGACAGTTATACCCTGAAGTAGAAGAAGCAATGCAATATTTAGATCAGTTTGGTCAAGCAAAGCTTACAGGTACAGGTGCTTGTGTTTTTATTGAAGTAACGAATGAAATGAATATTGATGAAATTCTTAAACATTCACCATGTAAATCTTACTTGGTAAATAGTTTAAAAGAATCTCCTCTTAATCATTTTAAGGTTACATGTTAGGGGCGTCGCCAAGTGGTAAGGCACCGGGTTTTGATCTCGGCATCCGTTGGT
>NZ_JAVQNT010000031.1:0-475328 GCF_031799075.1 Acinetobacter sp. V91_7 | reverse complement strand
GTTGCGAGCATTGATTGATATGATTCGTGCTGATCATTTCCCTTAAATTTAAGATCCTAGAGAACTCGATTGGTTTCTACTAATTTAAAAATCAATAATAGCTATTATTGAAATTATAGAAGTATTTAACTTACTAATTAAAGCTTACTGGTTATACTCCAGAATGAATTGGAATTTTATTCTGTGATTATCTTTATTTAAATATCAAAAAATAATGCAGATTTTATGTCTCTCTGCATTCAGGCGAGAATATAGTCAATTGCTATTGTTAAAATATAAGCAGTTTTTATGAGATTTAGTGAAATAATATCAACTGGTAAAATTCAACACTTAGTTGAATTTTGCCAATTATTTATTACTTATTATTATTTTTCCAAGATAGCTGTACCTGATCATCAATAGTAGGGTAGTCCATAACAAAACGTATATGAGATTCAACGACCGTTTTTAAAGTTGCATCATCTACAATAAATTCAGGGCTATGGTTTGGAGCTGCTTTACTCATATCTTGATTTGGTGGAGTTGCACCGAGTGAAATATAAAGCGAAGGCATAAGTTTGCCATAATGTGCAAAGTCATCACTTGCACTTGCGTTATTCTCCATTAGATGCAGATGATTTTGCCTACTGTATTTTCTAAGGTAGGTAAGATTAACCTAGTGAGTGTTTTATCATTGTATGTCACAGGCGCATAAGGGGAGAGTTCAATATCAGCTTTGACGTTGTTTGCGAGCGCAGTATGCGTGATTATTTCTGGTAATTGCTGAAGAATATTTTGACGAATATCTTCGTTATTTGTACGAATAGTTCCCTCCATCTCAACATCTTTAGGAATAATATTGGTAGCAGTACCGCCAGAAATGTGTCCTACCGTAATCACAGCCATACCTTTTGTCAGATCAGAGCGACGGCTAATTATAGTTTGTATATTGTTAATTACGGCTGCAGAAGCAACAATCGGATCTCGACCAACCCATGGTATAGAGGCATGTACTTGCTGTCCGGTTAATTTAATACGAAATTCATCAGCACTATTCAACATAGCTGCATCTTTATAGAAAATATTGCCACTTGGTATACCTGCGACTACATGGATACCAAACATGACTTCAGGTTTAGGATTTTTTAGAGCTCCATCTGTAATCATTTTTCTTGAACCAATTTGATTCCATTGGTTAAAACCAGTTAGATCAGCCGCGCCTTCTTCGGAAGGTTGGAAAACAAAAAACTACGGTACCCGCAAGTTTCTTCTTGTTCTCTGCTAGTATTTTTGCGGCCCCCATTGTCGATACATCTGGATTTATTGCATCTCCTGTTGAAACATGATTTTACCCACCAATTAAAAGAAGTTGTAAATCATCATAAGCAATTTGACTGAATGCAGACCATGCTTTTCTATGACCATTATTTCCATCGCGCTTATTTTCGATATCCGAATACCAATATGATGCTCCAACTGAGGTTTTTAAGTGGTCATTTTTAAAAATATTTAAATCTTGGTTAATTCGACCCACCCACATGTTCTTTTCTTCAAGACTAGTTAGTTGGGAATCATCAGTTTTAATATAATTTGCTGTGTAGCGTGATGCTTCAGCATTGGAACCATGATATCGATCTGCATCGGTAGGGAAGTAAGTGAGATCGATACAGTCGATGGCGAAGCACGTACAAGCGATGCTAGATTTCCAAAAAATGGGCGTGCCAACATTTGACTATGGTAATAACATCCGTCAAATGGCGAAAGATGAAGGCGTAGCAAACGCTTTTGATTTCCCAGGCTTCGTACCTGCATACATCCGTCCATTATTCTGCCGCGGTATTGGTCCATTCCGTTGAGCAGCGCTTTCTGGTGACCCAGAAGATATTTATAAAACAGATGCCAAAGTGAAAGAGTTAATTCCTGATGATGAACATTTACATCACTGGTTAGACATGGCACGTGAACGCATTAGGTTCCAAGGTTTACCAGCGCGCATTTGCTGGGTAGGTTTAGGCTTACGTGCAAAACTTGGTTTGGCATTTAATGAAATGGTTCGTAGCGGTGAATTATCAGCTCCAGTTGTCATTGGTCGTGACCATTTAGACTCAGGTTCGGTTGCGAGTCCAAACCGTGAAACTGAAGCAATGCAAGACGGATCAGACTGGCCTTTATTAAATGCGTTGCTCAATACAGCAGGCGGCGAAACTTGGGTGTCTCATCACGGTGGTGGTGTAGGTATGGGCTTCTCTCGACACTCAGGTGTTGTGATTGCGTGATGGTACAGATGAAGCTGCTGCACGTATTGCTCGCGTACTGACCAATGACCCTGCAACAGGTATGCATCATGCCAATGCCGGTTATGAAATCGCGATTAACTGTGCGAAAGAGCAAGGCTTAAACTTGCCAATGATCACTCAATAAAAATTTTCAAAGAACTATCAATATCTATTATTGATAGTTCTAATTGTATTTAACTAAGAGATAAATGAAATCTGAACCTTTTTACTTAAGAAAAATTTTGATTTTTTGAGTTTCTGCTCATGCAGGTGTTTAATTAAATACTACTGGATGTGAATAAGGTTATATAAATTCAATTTTATTGTTTAAGAGCCTACACTAAATTTTCGCTGAGTAAATAATTGGAGAGGCAAATTCTTGTGTAGATTCCACCTTTATAAATAATTTTTAACCTTCAAGGTAATAAATTCAACCAGACTCCTACCTTATTAAGTCAGAGTCTAAATTTATTCTGTTATGTATTACAGAAATTAGCCCAATCTTCCATTAATCCTTTACGCTTTTCAAGATAAGCTCCACGTAAGTAAGCTGCTTCAACTTCGTCTGGTAGCTTGTGTGCTAATACATGTTCACAGACTTCACGAGGATAATCTGTTTTATCTGCTGACCAATCACGGAAAGTTGAACGGAAACCATGTGTCGTGATCACTCGATTTTGTTTCGGATCAATATAGCCAATACCATCTTCTTTTAATTTCTTATCATGCATACGCTTAATTAAAGTGGTTAAAGACATGTCTGACAACATGCCACCGCGTGGAGCAGGGAAAATAAAGTCATCGAGTTGAGGATGAGTTTCTTGATAAAGCTGTTTAAGTAATCTAATTGCTGCTTCAGATAAAGGAACTCGATGTTCTTTATCTGCTTTCATTCGTTCTTTTGGAATAATCCAGATTTTATTTTTAAAGTCGATTTCTTTCCATAAAGCACCAAATACCTCACCTGAACGACAAGCTGTTAATATGGCAAATTCTAATGCTTTGGGAGAAATTCCATTTCTTTGTCGTAAGTCATGAATGAAACTAGCTACTTCCATATAGGGTAATGATGGATGTGGTCTAGATTCTTGCTTTAAATTTCCAAGAATGGGTTCTAAATTGCCTTTCCATGCAGCTGGATTATCTCCAACAAAATATTCCATAGCCTTAGCATAATCGAAAATAGTTTCTATTCGACCACGAATCCGTTTTGCCGTTTCATGTATTTCTATCCAGATAGGCTCAAGTGCTGTAACAATATCTGTTTTAGTAATAGAGCCAATCACAAGATCCCCTATGACAGGGTAGATATAGGTTTCTAAGGTAGATGACCACTGCGCAATATGTTTCTCATTTTTAAGTTCTAATGTTTTCTTCTCAATTACAATCTTGGCGCATTCACGAAAAGTTTTGTCACGTCGTTGTTTAAGAAGTAAAGCTTCGCGTTGTTCCTGTTTATGTTGAATAGGATCAATTCCGTTTCGGATTTGTAATCTTAATTCAGTAGCTTTTGCTCGTGCTTCAGCTAAAGAAACTTCAGGGTAGGGACCAAGACCAATATCATGGCGATGTGGTTTTAGCTTTCCATCTTTACCAAAGTGCTTTCCAAAAGTAGCGCGTAGAATCCATACACGAGAATTACCTTCAACATTCAAACATAAGCCATCAACACCCCCTACAGAATGTCGTCCAGTCTCTTTAATTTTTGATACGCTGAGTGCTGAAAGCTCTTTAGATTTTTTTGGCATCTAACCTTTTACCCCACAACCTACCCCTCAAAGAATATTGGAAAGAGCTAGATTGTGCAAGACTGCATTGGATGTGTTTTATTTTAAGATAATGAATTATATGGTTATTGTTTATTTCATTGGACTATATAAGACTGCTGTTAGACGGACACCGCTTCCGCCAAATTCGAAAAGCCCCTGTTAAAAGCAGGGGCTTTTTTTATGTCTATATTTTCAATATTGATTAAATATAAATTGGTAAATATAAAACTTGAATATGACTCTCTTCAGCAAATAGTTCTCTTTAATGAATCTGTAATTGTTAGAAGAAAGATCGAAAGAAAAACTTAGTTTTACTTATGAGTAATTCACTAGATTATTTTGAACAATGAAATTATCTATATGTAGTTAATGTAAGGGAAGAATACCTAACGATGGAGTAATAAGTAATCGGATAATTTGTAATCTTTGTATTATTAAAAAATTAATATTATAAATGAGTGCGTTCATCATATTTTCAGCAGAATTTTTTAATTTTATTTAATGATTTTTTAATTTTATTTAATGATTTTGTGATTTTAAGTCTGGTAGTATCGAAAGAAATTTTAAAAAATTGACAACATAAATTTTATTTATTAGTAAAGAATTTATAAAAGTTAGCTAAATTTTATTTTTTGCGAGTTATAAAATATGCAGAGATTTGCCAATGCAACCAATAAATCTCTAATGTTATATTTGTTTTGGGTTCTAGATCATTGGTTTCTTTAAACTTTGCCATATTTATTAAAAGACTGAACTATGTTGATATAAAAAATCTTGATTAAAAATCTGCTTTATAACTTTTATAGACTTATTTAATACTTAATGTTGTGAAGTTTTTACCTACATGATCTAAAAGAGTTTTTAGAAGCACTATTATATCCCAAATGGTTATTTCGTTAATTTTATGCAATAGCAATTTAGCTACCAAGAATATGTAATTAATAGGATAAAAATGTTAGAAACTGATGTTTTAATTGTTGGAAGTGGTCCAGCTGGTTCTTCTGCTGCACTTATGTTAAGTAGTTATGGAATTAGAAATATCATAATAACTAAATATAGATGGCTGGCAAACAGCCCTCGTGCTCATTATATAAGTCAAAGAACTATGGAAATTGTTCGAGATTTAGGAATATCTGATGAAGTAATCGCAAAAGCAGCACCTAAGGAAGTTATGGGAGATGTTGTTTATTGCACATCTTTAACGGGTGATGAAATTGGACGTTTTCCTTATGGAATGAACCATCCAGAAAGAATGTCAGAGTACGCTAAAGCGAGCCATTGTGAACAGTGTGATCTTCCTCAACACCTATTTGAACCTATTTTGCTTTCAAATGCGGCATCACGAGGAAGCCATCCAAGATTTGATACGGAATATTTATCTCATGTACAAGATGGGAAGGGTGTAACAGTCACTGTTTTAGATAGATTAACCAAAGAAACATACTTAATCCGATGTAAGTATTTAATCGGAGCTGATGGGGCGAGTAGCAAAGTTGTAAAAGATTTAGATTTACCTATGGCTGGTGAAATGGGGAAAAGTGGCAGTATCAGCATTATTTTTAAAGCCGATTTAACCAAATACGTCTCGCATAGACCTGGATACCTCTGGTGGATTATACAACCTGGAGCAAACATTGGCGGGATTGGGTTAGGTTTGTTGCGCATGGTCAGACCTTGGAATGAATGGCAGATTGTTTGGGGGTATGACATTGAAAAAGAAGAGCCATCTCTTACCGATGATGAGGCGATTGCAATTTGCAAACAGCTTATTGGTGATAACGACATTGAAATAAGCATAAGTAGTAAGTCGTTATGGACCGTAAATGAAATGTATGCAGAGCAGTATTCGAAAGGTCGAGTTTTCTGTATTGGTGATGCTGTCCATCGCCATCCACCTTCTAATGGACTAGGTTCAAACTCATCTATACAAGATGCTTATAACCTATGTTGGAAATTAGCATTTGTATTAAATGGCAAAGCGGGTAGTGGTTTATTAAACAGTTTTAATGAAGAAAGAGCACCAGTTGGTGAGCGAATTGTTAAGCGAGCAAATCAAAGTGTTAGAGAGTTCTCTACAATCTTTTCTGCTTTAGAGTTAGATGGAAAGTACAGTACAGAGACGATGCAAGGAAGCATAAATGCCTTAAGCGAAGGTAATGAAAAAGGTGCTGTTAAACGCCGTGATTTAAGATCTGCAATTGAATATAAAGCTTATGAATTTGCTGCCTTAGGCGTAGAAACTAACGTACGTTATCATTCATCAGCAATTGTTGGAGCAGAGTCTGCTATTGAAAATAAAGTAGATTCTAGTAGAGATGAAGATCTTCATTATTATCCCTCATTTACTCCTGGTCATAAACTCCCTCATACATGGTTAGTCAAAAATCATAAAAAAATATCAACCTTAGACTTAATCGGAAATGGAAAGTTTACGCTTTTCTGTTGGTTACAAGGTGACAAATGGAAGTTTGCAGTAGATAACATTAATAGCCAGCTCAACTTAGATATTAAAGTTATACAGGTAGGTCCAAAAAGAGAGGTTGAAGACTCTTATGGAGAACTTTCTCACTCTTGGACTAATGATGAAAATGCTTGCATAATGATCAGACCAGATGGCTATATTGCTTGGCAAAGCAACAACATTGAGTCGGCGGACAATGAATTGCACAAAGCCATGTCATCAATACTTAGTTTGAATTAGGATCTCACCCGCCAAATTCGAAAAGCCACTGTTAAAAGCAGAGGCTTTTTTTATGTGAATGTTTTTTAGTACTTAGCAACCCATATAAAAATTTGGATTGAGTTGGGCAGAATTAGATGCAGCTTAATTTTATATTTTGTAGTTAATTGCATCCTCATAATGGTCAATATCTTGTAATTGTTTGAAGAATTCTTTCGGGTCAACTATTGCGGCTATATGTATAATTATGGGTAGAATAGCTCCTTATAATTCTAACTCCTTTGCATCACTAACTTGCAAAGTAAAATCGCCTGATATGTACCGAATTTAAATTAATAGATATGGATAATTCATGAATTTAATAAATCACTGTAGTAAGTTATTTCTTGCAATTTTTCTTATGATGAATCTTTCAAATACATATGCAGCAAAGATACAGGCTGTAGATGCTGAAGTGCAAGAGAGTGCTGGAGACGCAAGGGAAGCTGCTGGAGCAGAAGCTGTAGAGGTTGGTGAAGAAGTGGCTGCATGCCGTGCTGACGAGGCTTGTGATGTTGCATCTGCTGTTTCTGAGGATGAAATGTATGGTGGTATTCAACAGGAATATGTCGTAAAAGGCTGTAAGGTAACAATCTACAATGATGGGCCTGTGAAAATGGTCAATGTAAAGACGGATCAACCATGTGATGCTCCACTCCCTAAAGACCATAAATTTTCTAGATAGACTCTGTTAAATTATTTTTCAAAGCTAAGTCACGGTTATCGGGCTTAGCTTTTTTTATTTAGAATATTGTTTTAATTTAATCATCTTATAATTTGGGGGATAAATTTTCGCTAAAAAACTCATTGATTCCAATAAGTACTAAACATTTCTTTAATGCCAATTTCATCTTCCATATATTTATTAGGAGATATTTTTAACCCAACACCCCTTAAATATATTACTGCTTTCCATAGGAGTTCCTCTTTAATAGGAGGATCGAAAGTTAAGTCTTTATTATCCAGTGCATTCATTCTTTTTCTTGCCCATTCTTCAGCATCGTCTCGGCTGATTTTATGGTTTAACAGATCATTGAATACTTGTTGTACATCTAATAAAGATATTTTCATTTCATTGTTCCATTTTTTATATTCTATTCTTACCCACCGAAACTAATATATCTATATAAATTTCAATACCGTTATAACCCCCCATTTAACAATAACTCACTCATTATTTATCCTTACTTTTTAATGATCTATTTTAAAAAAAATGTCATTTTGTGTGCTTGACTGTAAAAGGGTAGAGCACTATCCTTTGCCTGCTGGCCACATTGCCAGTCGGTTGTCGCAGACCGGGAAAACAAAGTCGATATGCAAAACTCTTGTTTTGTGTGTCGGGAACTCGTTCGCCCCCTTTTTCTCTACGGTAGGGCGGAAGGGGGACACCTTCGGGTGTGCTGGTTCCTTTGTTTCCAGTCTGCGAACCCCCTTTCGTTCTGCCACCATAATTTTAATGTTTTGGCAGAACTCCCAATAAAAAGGAGTTGGCTTTGCACATTCATTATTTCTTGGCAGCCTTTGCCAAAAGTTATAACGACACAACTTAAACGTTTAAAGCAGTTTGATTGCCAATAGGCTTTCAGGCTTTAAATCACGTCGTCTAAAGAACTTAATCAACAATAAAACTTGAGATGTGCCAAGCACAGTCTTTATGGCTTTGCTATGCCTTTTATTTGCTTAAAAAAAGAGTGAAGGCATTTTTATCTCATTTATATACAACAAAAATTTATTTTATAACGGTAAAACTATGCCACATTCAGATCTCCCATTTCGTGCTTTAAGTGTGCTTCACACTTCCCGATATCTGTTTAACCACTATGGCTTTCACAATGTCGGGGTTGACCGACTTATTGAGTCAGCAAAAGTTCCCAAAGCCACTTTTTATAATTACTTTCATTCAAAAGAAAGGCTAATTCAAATGAGTTTAACCTTTCAAAAAGATGGTCTTAAACAAGAAGTGCTTTCAATCATTTATGTTCAAAAAGACTTAACTCTGCTTGAAAAGCTTCGCAAAATTTACTTTTTACATGCCGATTTAGACGGGCTTTATCATTTGCCTTTTAAAGCTATTTTTGAGATTTCAAAGACACATCCAAAGGCGTATCAGGTAGTGATTGACTATCGAAACTGGTTCATTAATGAAATCTATAATTTGCTTTTAGCAACCCATGTAAATGCTTCAAAACAAGATGCACACATGTTTTTATTTGTGATTGATGGGGCAATGGTTCAGCTTTTAGATCCGAACAAACCAGATGAAAGAGAAAGGTTGTTAGATTATTTTTTAAACTGGTTGTCTAGTATGAATGAATAACTTAGATGGCAAAATGAATAGATTACTTGGATTAAGGATATTACCTATAAATCTTAAGCATAATATTAAAAGCTGAAGTGAAATTTTATTCAGATTGTTTAAGTAATTGATTTATGAAGGGGTGATAGATTAAAAGATTATAGATTTACATATGTTTATAGCGTTATTCAATCTTATAGTTAATGAAAATATACAATCTTAATGATTTATTTTATGAGATTTAATAACTATAATTTAAAAAATTTATTTAATAGCAATGATATCATTATGTCAAAATTAGAAGTAAAGGCTGAAAACCATAAAATTTTTGTTTTTAAAAAAATATTTGAGTTTGATTCAGCAAAGCAACAAGCGGAAAAGAAAAAGGTTAATGCTTTTGGAATGTTAGCAAAATTTAATTTTTTAAAACGTCCTACCGAAGAAACTGTACATTTAAAAAACCATATATTACGTTATGAACCATTCTGGTTTGTGTCAAGTGAGCGTAACCTTAACTATGATTGTGTTGTGACTTATTCTATTCCTGTACATAATCCACATGCGAAGCAAATTCAGGTCTATGAAGACCCTGAACAAAAAAACTATCCTGTTACACGCCAGCAGGATAAAGGGAAAATAGAATTACAAATGAAGGAGGTCTGTAGCCGAAAAATAGAGTTCTCAAATTATTTTGATGGTCTACAGCGTGAACTTAAATCATCCCATTTAGCTGAATATATTAAAAAATTTGAACTTTCCGAAGTAGAGAAAGTCGAATTTGAGAATGTACTTCAACCATTACTTTCTCTTGACACTATTACTACCATTGTCAGATCGGAATTGCAAAATCAAAAAGTTCATGCAACTAACATTATTGAAGATTCAGAAGAAATAACTCAGCTGTACCTTTATTTTCGCCCAGTTTATGCATTTGAATATATTTGGTCTAATGCAGATAAAATTGGTGTTATTGAAGTTGATGGGCTTACTGGAGAAGTTATTGAACAAGGAAGTTGGTTCCGAAATACTTTTGATCAAGCTTTTACTAAAGAAAATTTAGTAGAACTTTCGGCAGAGTTAGCTAGTACGGTTGTTCCTGGGGGGGGGACTTTGGTAAAAGTCGCTTCAAAGGCTATTCCTCTTTAATATAGTTTATAGCCGTTTGATTATTATAGCCAAACTTATAGTTTGGCTTTTTTATTTCCAGAGTTTAACTTCTATTTATTCGGACTCATTTAGGTCACGTTCACGACATGATAGTTCATAGTAGTTACCTTTAGGTAAGGAACTGATTTTAAATCCATAGTAATTACTATCTGACTCGATAGGATTGATATTACATTGATTAGTTTTTGCAAATTTTTGAATCAATTTCAAATTAGCTGTTTGTTTAAAAACAGCTCCCCAACCTTCACTAACGCAACAGCCCACATATTCAGACATATATTCATCTGAGATTAATACAACATTTTGCCCCATAAATTGATAAGGCTTTTTTAATTTGTATACATCATTATAATCTGCTCTTGAAATATTTGCTTTTTTTTCTATAAAGCCTTGTTTTTTTAGTATTTCAAACTTTAAAAAGTCATTAGTACCAGTGCCAAGTCCTCGATACACTGAACTATTATCTGCTGCAAAACTATATGAGCTGAGAATGCTAAATAAACTAAAAAATAATATTTTTTTCATTTTAACTTTCAGAAGTTATATTGGATCGTAATTCTTTCATATCTTCTTAGCAGCGTAAAGTAAGTTACTGATTTTGATTGCTTCGCTTCACTAAAATTGGTCGTAAATATTTTTGTTATTAAAATTTAAGTTCAGTTTGTAGATCTATATAAAGCAAATTAGAAGAAGATGAGGATAAGGAAAGATACCAATATAAACAAAATATGGAATACCTTAAATTGAGACAGACAGGTCATTCTGATAAACTTATTCGGTTAATAATAAAGCGTGTTTCATAATGTTGAATAATATCTTTGGTATTTTGGAAAAAATGGGATTTGGCGTTCAGAAACGGGCGATTAGTATCCAGTTTTCAAATGCAGAGCTTAATTCTCAGATTATGTTGCAACGTATAGATGGGTATCATGGGATTAATGATGGGCTATCAGCGGAACTTATTTGTTTATCTACAAACCCATATATTGAATTAAAACAGTTTATTGGGTGTCAGATTGCGGTTGATCAAGTGACAGATTCCGGTCAACTTTTTAGAACTACGGGTATTGTAACTGGTGCCAGTCAAGGGCAAAGCGATGGTGCTTTTAGTCTATATCGCTTGACTATGCAGGATGCTACTAGCTTATGGCATAAACGACGAAATAGCCGTGTGTTTATGAATAAAAGTGTTGTGGATATTATTGAGGTCATTTTTAAGGAATGGCAAAGTAAAAGTCCTTTATTTGCATCAAGTTTACAGTTAGAGACGAGTGGTTTAACAAAAACGTATGATGTACGCCCATTCTCTATGCAGTCTAATGAAAGTGATTACGCATATTTAGCTAGAATAATGCGTGAAGAATCAATTAATTGGGTAGTGGATGAGACTAGTTATATTGTAACAACTAATAGTCAAAGTATTGAGGCACAGAAACTACGTTTAATTGATGATAATAATCAGTTTCAATCGCTTGGACGCAGAACCATTCGTTATCATCGTACAAATGCGACTGAACAATATGATAGCATTACCAGCTTTATTGCTCAGCGACAGTTACAACCGACGGCTATCCATGTACAACGTTGGCAAGCTGATAGTCTAAGTCAAGAAGATGCCAGTGGATCAGTCATTAGTTTACATAAACATAGTTCTCAGCGAGACAATGAAAGCTTAAGTCTAGAACAGGCATGGAATATATCTCCTGCTTGGATAAGCGATCTTAAAGGAGAGGATCAAGCCACCGCTTCAAGTAACTCACAGTTAGAAAAACTGAATATGCATTTAAACCAATATCAGGCATTACAAGCCAAGTACTTTACTGCGCATAGTAGTGTACGAGATACTCAAGTCGGTTATTGGTTCCAATTGATTGACTATCCAGAGTTAGAAAAAAATCATAGTCAGCATGATAAGGAGTTTTTAATCCTTAATAAGTACTTTTATAATCAAAATAACCTGCCAAAAGATATACAAGACCAAGTTGAAAAACTATTGACCTTAAGTCACTGGCAAACCAGTAAAGACAGTGAACAAGAGCGTCAGGCCAATGAATTTGTAGTCGTTCGTAGAAATATTAATGTTGTACCTGAATATGACCCTTTGAAGCATCGCCCTATAGCTCATGTACAACGCGCCAAAGTGGTCAGTGATGGCGAAGAAATTCATGTGGATGAATGGGGACGAATAAAAGTCAGATTCTTATTCACGCGTACCGATGATCATGCTCATGATGGCGGTGCAGGCTCAAATAATAGTGACTCAGATTCGGCATGGGTCGATGTCCTCACTCCGTGGGCTGGTGAAGGCTATGGAGCACGCTTTTTACCGCGTAAAGATGAAATTGTGGTGATTGATTTCTTTGATGGCAACATTGATCGCCCATTTGTAACAGGGCGTATTCACGAAGCGCAGCGTTCGCCAACGAAGTTTGATATTAAAGGACAATTACCGGATACCAAAAAACTTAGTGGTATTCGTTCGAAAGAAGTTGGGGGTATGGGCTATAACCAACTTCGCTTTGACGACACAACTGGCCAGATCAGTGCTCAGCTACATAGTAGTCATGGTGCTACACAGCTTAACTTGGGGAATTTAAGTCATCCTAAGGAAAGTGCGACGAGTGAGGGGCGTGGTGAGGGATTTGAATTAAGAACGGATCGTGCAGGTGCAATCCGAAGTAAAGGATTATATATCTCAACATTTGTTCAGAGTAATGCAACGGATATACATTTAGAGGCAAAAGAAGCAGTTCAAAACTTCACAGAAAGTTTAGAAAGTATGAAAGCTTTATCTGAGTATGCTGTGAAACAGAAAGCAGAAGCTGCTGACATGCTTGAAAATATTAATCAGTATATTAAAACGATCGAATCTCAGTGGTCTGACTTAAAAGCTACCAAAGAAGCTTTAATGTTATTAGCTTCTCCAGATAGTATTTCTTTAGTTTCTGGAAAAGATATACATATTAATGCTTTGGATAGTGTAACAGTTGGCAGTGGGCAATCCATTAATGTGAGCACAGATGAACATTTGATTTTAAATGCTAAGAAAAAAGTAAGTTTGTTTGCGGGGGAGGAAGATTTAAAAATTTATGCAGCAAAAGGGAAATTTGATCTGCAATCGCAAGATAATGTATTAGATGTTTCTGCAAGACTCGATATAAAAATAACATCCTCTGAAGGTAAAGTAGAAATCCATAGTCCAACTGAAATTGTATTTAAAGCAAAAGACAGTGCTCTAAAAATTAATGGTGATGGAGTCACGGTCATTACACCAAATAAGTTTACTGCTAAAGCAGGACAACATCTCTTTACAACAGGTGCAAGTGAAAGCCCAATACTTCCGATATTTCCAAATAATATTTGTTGGGAATGTCTTGCTCGACGTGCAGCACAACGTGGAGCTTTCATTAATAAAGGAGATGGAATGTAAATGATGATTAATCAAAGTCTCCAGTTTTTATTTAAAACATTTGAAAAATATCCACTTGATCAAGTTGGATTAAATATTTATGCAATAGCTGATGCAGCTCAAGATAAAAAGTTTTTAAAGGTTTTAGAGCATTTACGTCAAAAATGTTTATTAAAAGAAGCTAGTGGTGAAAAGGCTAAAGAGATTTCTCCACATTTAATTCAGCTGCCTAAAAATTTTACGTCACTTGAATGGGAATGGATTGAAAGTAATATCGCTGGCACAACCAAAATGACAATTATTATTACGCCCTTAACTTTTGATTATCTATATAAACATTTAAGAAATTTTTTAGATGTTGAATTTGACGGTGGTCTAGAAATGATGCTGGCATTTTGGGATCCGACTATCTTGGCGACATTGGTTGGGCACAAAGCTGATAAGACTTTATATGTACAAGGTCCTGTATTTACCCCCCAGCAAATTGAAGCTTTACTTAAACCTATTCAAAGCTGGTGGTATTGGGATCGCTTAAGTAATCTGCAAGGAATATTTGGATTAAATGAGCGAGTTGAAGTACTGCCATCCATCGAAAAGCCTTTACATTTTACGGTGGAGCAAGAAGAAATGATGGTAGAGGCAACTTTTCCTGACAATCTAATTTATTACCTCAAACTCAACAACTCATTTTTGGTTGATAAAATTGATGATGTTTCATTATATGAATTTGTAATTGAAAGTATCCCTGAAGCAAGAGATCACTGTTTATCTGGTACTCGTGATATTTTAAATTTTATCTGCCTAAAATTGATGTATGGAGTCCACTTTGAGTCGGACCATAACTTACAGCATTTATTAAATAATCTGAAAGATAAAAAGCTAACAATGGATCAGATTATGAATAGCTTAATGTCTGAAGCTGGATAATTAATTTTTTAATCATGGCTAATATACTTTTATTGAAATAAATTAATAAGAGTTCTAAATGGAGAGAAATAATGAAATATAGAATACTATTTATTTTACTTGCTATACCAGTAATTTTAACTGGTTGTAATTGGATGTATGGGCAAATTTAAGTGGTAGTAGGGAGTTCAAAGGTATGAATATTTATCTGCATATTTATATCCTAATGATACAGTAGAAATTACTACATCTAACAATTGACCAAGTCCAGCTGTAAAAGGTCTAAGATAGCAAGAAGAAATACTATGAGTCTCAAAAAATTATTACTCCTACCAATAAGTTTAGTGTTCAGTTCAGCAGGTTGTGCAGGTATTGGGCCAAATGCAACATATTATATGGGGACAACATCTGTTAATTATAATCCATCATATAATACTTATGATGTGAAGCTAAATAATCATATTATTGGTGGAGCACTAGGTTCAATGAATACTTCGCCAGTGATACTAGGTTTACAGAATGTAACTTGGAAAGATGCTAAAACTGGTGAATTACATACAGCGAAAAATCAAGTTTTTTTAAAAAAGAATGACGTTAAGGATATGAAATATCTTGTTGTCCATCTATACCCAGATGACACTATTGAAATAGTTACATCTCTTAATTGGCCAAATCCAACTGAAAAGGGTTTAAAGTGGCAAGAAAGAATAAGAAAGAATGGGGCTAAATAATGTTTAAAAAAACAGTTATCAAACGAACTATAGAAACTAATAGTGATGTTCCAAACACTTCACCTGCGGCAAAACAAGATTGTTCAGATGTGGTTCATATTTCTGTCTTTTTTGATGGTACAGGTAATAATAAAGATGCTGATGAAGAACTAAAGAAATGGTCAAATCCTGCAAGGTTATGGAAAAGTGCTGATCAATATGCTCAAGAAAGTGAAAGTAACGGGATTAGAACAAATTACTCAATATATGTATCAGGGGTAGGGACACGTTTTAATGGAGAATTAAATATCTTCCAACGAGCACTTGCTATGATCCAAGATCACGGTGGTTTTGGGCTTGGTGTTGGATCGGGGGGGACCCGAAGGCTCGATTATGGAGAAGATCAACTCAATGATGCCTTAAAACAAGTCATGATTATGAATGCCAAAAAAGCAGAAATAGATACGAGTAAATATGCTAGCGAAAAAAAAGTTTATAGTTTTGCTGAAGTAGAGAAAAGTTTAAGTCAACATCGTCTCATCAAAAAAATTAATATTTCTACTTTTGGCTTTTCACGTGGCGCTGCCTTAGCACGTGCTTTTACCAATCAGTTTATGTGGCAGTGTGAATCTGATTGCAATGGTTTAACTTATGGTACTGGAAAATATCCTATAGAGTTTAAATTCATGGGAATCTTCGATACAGTTGCCTCTTTTGGCTTACCTGCGACTAACTTAAATAATAATTTAACTTTTGAAGGCCGTGATATGGTCATTGATGAAAGAGTCAAAATGTGTGTTCATCATATTGCGGGAAATGAACAGCGTTTCGCCTTTCCAGTTGATTTAATTCATAAAGAAAATGGTGAAATTGCGAACTCTAACTGGAAAGAAATTGTTTATCCCGGTATGCATTCAGATGTGGGGGGAGGTTATGCTCCTGGAAGCCAAAATGTAAATGATAACTATGCTCGCATTCCACTTAAGGATATGTTGGAGGAAGCTGTCAATGCGGGTGTTCGTATGTTTGACTATAATCAATTAAAAGAAAAATATGGGGCTTTATTTGCTGATCAGTTTGAAATTCAAGATAAAACCCTACATTTATATAATGCTGTGAAAGCAGAAATGCAATCTAGCGGAAAAATTCAAGATCAAATTATTGCTACCATGAAAGTCTACTATGCGGCTTATGGAGCTTTAGCTGAAAAGAAAATAGTCTCTGTAAGTCAGCAAGCGCGTAATGACAATAAAATTCGTGAATATATTCCGATTGGCCCGTCAGATATGGCAACTGAGATTAGTCGTTTGGAAAAACTACAGAAACTCACTGCTTCAAATACGACAGGGGGAATTAATATCTTTAGATTATTATCGCCTGTTTCGAAAGCTTATGAGTTTTACTTGGGTATTGATGATTGGGAGTTTGCAAGCTGGAGAAAAGGAGCAAGCCCAGAAATTATGGACTTTTATCAGAATTATATACATGACTCCAAATATGGTTTTATTAGCAACGCGGAACCATTTAGTTACTTCCGACAGAGAACAGTTTATGAATCCCGTCGTAGTGGAAAAGGTGAAGATGTAGATAAAAAAGTTGCTGAAGATAAAGCTGTATGCAGTGTAGGTAGTCAAGAGGTTAAGCAAGAACAGCTTTTTGATGAATACCAACAAGTCCAGCAGGGATTGAAAGCAGCCAGTTAACTTTAATACGAGTCGGATTACAGTCTAAAAACTTTCTCATCCATAAAAAATAAGGCTTATATTTATACAGACATGGTGGTATTTATGATAGTAGGAGAGCTAGAGCAACTAGTTCTCCTACTTAATTTGATCTACTTCTTTTGCTTAAAACGGTATTTGCATTTTAGGCAGAGATAGTCCTGAAAAATATTTTTGTCGATCATCACGCCCGCTTTTTTACCAAAAATATTACCCACCACACCGCCAGTGATTCCTGCACTAATTGCACCGACAAAAGTTCCAACAGTTCCACCAACAATCACACCTAAAGGACCAGCAATCGTACCAATAGCTGCACCAACAGTAGCGCCAGTTGCTGCACCACCTACAGTGCCTGCTGTTGTGCCAGCAGCAGTTAGTAAAACACCGCCAGTTGTTCTAAGTAATTTGTCATGGTCACGTGCTTCAATTTCTGTAGAACCACACTTAGGACATTGCAGAGCTTTTTCCATAAAATTTCCTGTCTTTCATCATTGAGTGACACAGTTGACGGCGCTAAATCAGTAAAGTGAGTAAAGAACCTATCTTACGATGGAGTGTCTTTTGCCTGTTGAGTGATTGCAACAATAAACTGGTCTGCTTCGATTTTAGCTGAACATGAGCGCAAATATTTATAGATCATGTAAACACTTGTACTTTAATAATTATCCCATTAAATACCAATCTTTAGAATGACGAAGGATTACATATGAAGTTGTCTAGCAGAGGGTCATTCAATAATGATGAATAGAATGTGAATGGTTTTTTGAGTAGATTTTCTGAAGCTACTTAGGGTGATGAGCTGTTAAATGATAAAAGGCTTATCCTGTTTGAATAAGCCTTCTTTGAATATTAGAGTGCTTTTTTCCAACTTAAAAATTTATATAGTCCAAACATGAAAGTGATCCAGATCGGAAGTAAAATCACCGATTTTTCAAACCCTTGAGTCCACATAATATATAAAATCATGCCAATGAAAATTAAAACAATATAGTTACTCAAAGGCGAAAATAGCGCAGGAAATTTGATAGCTTTACCTTCAAGTTTCATCGCACGTTTAAACTTCAAATGGGTAAAGCTAATAATTGCCCAGTTTAAAACTAAAGCGGCTACGGCCATGTACATGAGATAGCTTAGCGCTTCTTCTGGTACGAAATAGTTAAGTAATACACAACCAAAAATCAAAATAGAAGAGAAGATAACAGCAGCTTTAGGAACACCTTGTTTGCTCACTTGTGCAAAAACTTTTGGAGCATGGCCCTGTACTGCAAGCCCATATAACATACGGCTGTTGGCATACATGCCGCTGTTATAAACCGAAAGCGCAGCAGTCAAAATAATAAAGTTGAGTAAATGTGCAGCCCAACCAATGCCAAGCTGGCTAAAAATCATGACAAATGGACTTTTATCTAATCCACCAAGGTCAAGCTGATTCCACGGAATAAGTGACATAATGATGGCAAGTGAAGCCACATAGAAAATCAAAATTCGAAAGATGACTTGGTTGATCGCTTGTGGAATGCTTTTTTCAGGATTTTCCGCTTCAGCAGCAGTCATCCCAATCAGTTCAATGCCGCCAAAGGCGAACATTAAAAAGGCGAGCATATAAAATAGGCCCGAGAACCCATGTGGGAAAAATCCGCCATGCTGCCATAGGTTTGAGAAGCTAGCGATAGAGTCACTACCCGCTGTAAGCAATAAATATAGACCAAACACAATCATCGAAATGACAGCAGCGACTTTAATAATGGCTAACCAAAATTCAGATTCACCATAAAATTTAACATTGCCTAAGTTTAAACATGTGACTAGAACAAAGAAAAATAAGGCTGATATCCAAGCGGGAATGTGGGGCCACCAATAATGCACATATTTAGCAACCGCTGTTAGTTCTGTCATTGCAACCAGAATGTAAACCACCCAATAGTTCCAGCCCGATAAAAAACCTGGGAATTTGCCCCAATACTTTTGTGCAAAGTAACTAAAAGAGCCGACTACAGGTTCTTCTACGATCATTTCACCCATTTGGCGCATAATTAAAAATGCAACCAAACCGACAATGGCATAACCTAAAATAATAGAAGGACCAGCAGACTGGATGACTTGTGCAGAACCTAAAAATAAACCTGTCCCGACAGCACCACCCATAGCGATTAACTGGATGTGACGATTTTTAAGTCCACGTTTTAATTGGGAAGATGAGTTGCTCAAAATATATGCGCTGAATTAAAAAGCTGGCACTATTGTAATAGATTGGTTAGGGATAACCTAGTTTGAAAAGGATTTTACTCAGTTAAATAAAAAGGATCCGTACAAAGCTATACGAATCCTTTTTTGAAAATTAGTGGTTCTATAAATTAGAAAGACACCATTTTGCCGGGGTTCAGCATTGCACCGATGCCATACATACTTTTTGCGAGCGGAATAACAACGGGTGCAAGGGTACGACCAAACATAATATTTTGATGGTCAATTTTAGATAACATTTCGAAGTCGTTAGATTGCCCAACAAAATCACTTGCGATGGCTTTACCAATACGAACAGTCTGCGCCACACCATGACCGCTCCAGCCGTGAACAGCATAAATTGGGAATTTATTACCAAACTTACGGCTATCCACTGCACCATTTACCGTTAAATCAGTTGTTCCACTCCAGACAAAATCCATTTCTAGATTTTTAATTTGAGGGAACACCGTATGAATTCGGTGCTCTAGATAATTTAAGGTTTTCTCTGGACCCCAACACGTTCCAGTGCCTTGACCACCAAACAGTAAGCGGTTGTTAAACACAGGACGGTAGTAATCAATCTGGAACTGGGTGTCATAAACCGGATGTCCAAATGGCAGAAGCTCTTTTGTATCAAGCTCTAGCGGAGCGGTGGTCGCAACATAGGTATAAAATGGAATAGTGGTATTGTTTTGTTCTGATAAAAGTTTAAACGAAGCATGGTGAATTGCCAAAACCACAGACTTTTTAGCTTTCACGACAGCATTTGCAGTTTGAACATAAATACCATCTGCCTTTTCTTCTATCGAAATGACTTCTGTTTGCTCATAAACAGAACCGCCGTTTTGGCAAAAACCATAAATTAAGCCACGGTTTAAAGCTAAAGGATGAATTTGTCCACCCAACTCATCAATTAAACCCCCCGTATAATAATCAGACTTAATATAGTCCATGAGTTCATGTTTACCTACAATGCGGGTATGGTCTTCACCTAAATATTTTCGGGCGTCGGCGCCTTGGGTCAGACCCACTAAATGTCCTTCATGAACGGCGGCAGTAATGTGACCGTATTTTCGGTCAAAGTTAAGCTGGTATTTTTCCGAGATGTCATCAATAAGTTGCATGGCTTCTGTAGAGGTAAAATGCCACAGTTTTTTTGCATCTTCATAACCTAATCGATCGGCCATTTCTTGAGCTTCCCAGCGTGCCAAACCGGGGGTGAGTTGTCCGCCATTTCTACCAGAAGCTGCACTACCAATACGATTTTTTTCTAATAAAACGGTATCTACGCCTTGTTCGGCTAAATGTAAGGCTGTCGATGAACCTAATAAACCGCCACCAATAACAACCACATCACATTCTAAATCGGCCTTTAAACTGTCAAATGTATGCCAATCAGAAAGCGAGCTTTCATAGTAGTTCGCTGGATTATCTACCGATGTGCCTTCTACAGTGGTTGTGTCAAATTTTGCATGTTTCGGATTTAACCAACTCCATTCTTTGCCCACTTGTAGAGATTTACTTGGTTTATATTCCACGTCTTTTAAAAACAGGGGTTTAGAAATAATATTCATGATGAATTTCCTTAAAAATTAATAAGCATTACTAATAGCAATACTTTGTTTTTTAATCGTTTTATAGATAAATAAAAGAATGCCTAAAGATAACCAGAAACATCCGAAAGTCAGTGAAGATGAGTCAAGGTTAAGCCAGAGACAAATAATGCTGATGACTGATATAAGCGGCAAAAATAGGTTTAGAAATTTATTTTTAAACCCTGAGCGCTGTTTATCTTTAATATAAAATTTCATAAAAACCGAGAAGTTTACGGCTGTAAAAGCGACTAGAGCACCAAAGCTGATAAGGCTTACGACTTGTGCTAAATCTAGAAAAACCGCGGACATCGAAATAAGACCAACAAATAAAACCGAGAAAAATGGTGTACCTAAGGAGATATGAATTGTTCCAAAATACTTTTTAGGAAAAATATTGTCAGTGCCCATTATATACAGTAAACGTGAAGCACTGGCATGTGAGGCTAGGCCAGAGGCAACAGTGTTCATAATTTGCCCGCATAAGAATATGGACTGGAAAAAAGCCCCGCCGACATAAAGCACAATTTCAGGAAGCGCTTCAGTAGGATGCTGAAAGCGAAGATTGTTTGGAAAATAAAGCTGAATAAACCAAGCGGCGGTAAAGAAAATGAATCCACCAGCAAGTGTTGTTAACATGACTGCTCGTGGAATATTTTTGGTGGGTTGTTTGGTTTCATTTGAAAGCGTTGTGACTGCGTCGAAACCTAAAAATGAAAAGCACAAAACTGAGGCGCCCGCCACGAGCGGTAGTAAAGATTGGTGCTCATGCCAGAGGGGAGCCAAGGTAAGCACATGCTCATAACCTTGAGTCGAGCCAATACCCTGAATCACTAAATAGACAAAAATAACCATGAGTATGATGGGTGCAAACACAAACAACAGGCTTAAATTGGCCAGTAAGCGAATACGGAAACAGTTTACTAAGGTGACTAAGCTCGCCGACACAAGCACCCAAAACCAGTAAGGCAGACTTGGAATGAGGGCAGTGAGATAAATTGCGGCAAGCAAAACATTAATGAGTGGTAATAACAGATAGTCGAGTAGGGAGCACCAACCGACAAAAAAGCCACTTTTAGGGCCTAGGCTTTCGGCAGTATAGCTATATGCCGAGCCTGACTTTTCTGAAGTTTTACTGAATCTTGCATAGCTCCAAGCGGTGAGTAACATGGCACCAAGTGCGAGTAAATATGCAAGTGGCACGTGACCATTGGTAATTCCAGAGACAATGCCGAAAGTATCAAACACTGTCATTGGCGTCATGTAGGCAATACCAATAATCGTGACTTGCCAAAGAGACAGTTTTTTTAAGGAAGACGTTTTATTTTCCATGTCATTTCAACCTCAAATTTCGTTGTTTTGCTTTTCATCCGGAAAAGCGATGCTATTTTTGAGCCAAAACTTCCCCAAGACCTGAATGAGCAAGTCTATTTGAAGAAAGTTTGAACAAAAGCCAGAGGCTTCAGGTGCTGTTTCGCTTTGGTGATGCCCTAAAGCAAGGTCAAATATTTAGTATTTTTGACTTCGCTCTAGATAACGACCAATTGAAAAGATTGACACGGTCGTGAGAGAACCTGCTCAGAGCTTTGTCTTCTAAATAGTGTGCCTGTCCTGATGGTGACGTCATTTGAAGTAATGACTCGAGAAGAATCGTTAATCACGATTGCTTTTTGTTTGATGTTTTTAAGCTTCGGCATAAGAAGTTTTTCGAGTGCTGAAACTAAAATGTCGGTGGCAATTACACCGATAAATTGATCACGAATCATGACCGGATGGGCAAGGGTGATGGTATATGCACCATTGCAGATATAGTCGACATAAGGCCCATGGATGCACGGACTTTTATTTTGAGCTGGTTTATGGAACCACTCAAAAGAGCGAAAATCTAAAAATCGCTGAGCATTTTGATAGTTTTCAAGTTTGGCTTGTTGTAACTGATCTTCTTTTTTATACCACCATTCGAGTGTCCAATAATCTTGTTCTTCTTGCGTTGCAGGACTATAACTTGCAAAGCCGATACCTTGACTGTAATGGCTTTCCTGTAGTGCCTTTTTAATTTCCTTTTGCAAAGCTGAACGTTCTGAACCTGAAAGCTTAATATCTTTTGTTTTTTCAGGTTCATGTTTTGACAGAATTTTGCTCGCTTTAGCCGCTAATTTTTCTGTAATGGCTGTCGTTTCTTCAACCACCGTCTTTAACAAATTTTGAAGCTCTTCTATATCTAAATGTTGGGTCATTCCTATAACTCCTAAAATTCCGTATTTCTCACTCGATATTTGATAAGCGCTCTGTTTTATTATTTTTATTCGATAGATAACTTATATCGAAGCATTTGGTCTGTTAGCATCGAAATAATTTTTCGTGCTTGAATAACAGCATCATCTTCATTGCCTTGAACAAAAGATGATAAAAGTTGGTGGTATTGCGCGACGACCAATTGATGAAAATGATCATCTTGATAAAGCACTGCGATGAGCGGTGCCCATTCGGCTTGTATGGTTAACTCTTGATTTGCTAGTCGAGCTGATTGGGCAAAAGAGGTGAGCGTCAGCAAGCAACGTAAATCAAGCTGGGCACGAGTGTCTGCTTCAACGGCTTGTTCAAATTGCTCAATCAATTCTTTGATTTTGCCCAGTTCATATTCAGTGGTTCTTTGTGCTGCTAAATAGGCACCATGGCTTAAAATTGCACTATGAAATTCACCTAGATCAGCAAGATATTCATTTGAAGCTTGACGCAAAGGATGTTTGTTTAAGAGTAAGTCAGAAGGTAACTCACAAACAAAACTTCCACCGTTTCGTCCGCGTCGTGTATCAATCAGACCTTTTACCCGTAAAGTATTTAACGCTTCACGAACGGTAATCGGTGACACTCCCATTAAGCGAGCTAAATCCGCCTCGTTAGGAAGTTGTTCATTGCTTTTGAGCAATCCAGAGATAATTGCATTTTCCAAGCGTTCAACAACTTGTTCCGAGCGAGTTGCCTGAGCGATAGGTGCAAAAATTATCGTATATGCTGACATGGCGAATTCTCTAAAAGCTAAGTCAGTGACTTAGCTTAATGAAACGGATAAATGATTAAAACACGCCATATTGATGGACTGCCTGTTCATCTTCAGGCACAGCTGGTATTGCATCCCAAAGTTCAACAATTTTGCCATTATCTACACGCCACAATTCAAAATAAGCATGTCGATTTCCAGCAATATTTCCTTCAGAATGTGTCAATACAAATTGACCATCAGCAATGGAGCGATGAGTTTTGGAGTATACCAAACCTTGCCCTTCATTACGGATATTGTTCAAAAAATCAATCACTGCCTTAACGCCATCACCAATATCTGGGCTATGTTGAATGAACTGATCGCCTTGGGTGTATTCTTTAAATGCTTCGTAATTACCATCAATTAATGACTTCTTAAAGAAAGAGGTCACAATCTCACGATTTTCCTCTGGGTCATGATGAGTTACGATTTCGGTTGGACCATCTAATTGTGTTCTGCCACTCACATTCGGAGCTGCTTCTGCTACCAGTCCATCCCAATGCTCTACAATTTTGCCGTCTTTCACTCGGTAAATATCAAAGCCAACTAACGGGTTTTCATCTAGTCCTTGAAAGCGCCCATGAATCGCAACCAAGTCGCCATCTGCCAGTACACGCACAGCTTCATGTTGCATGTCGGGGCAGTCTTCTACCAGTTGACGCAATCCTGAAATACCGTTGGCAACCAGTGGAGAGTGCTCAATAAAGTCTTCCGAAAAATAACGGTCTAGAGCAGTGGTGTCATGTAAATTAAATAACTCGTGGTGCGCCTTACTCACAAAGTCTTTCATTTCTTGTTTATTCATTTTGATCTCCTTTCAAATCTGATTTTTATTATTCATTTGAACTCATTACATGTTTAACGCGAGTATATTCTTCAAAACCGTAGCCTGATAAATCTTTACCATAACCTGATTTTTTGAAGCCGCCGTGTGGCATTTCTGCAGTTAAAGGAATATGGGTGTTAATCCAAACGGTTCCGAAATCAAGTTCACGAGACAGGCGAGTTGCACGGGCATGATCTTTGGTCCAAACACTTGAAGCCAAGCCATATTCAATATCGTTGGCTTTTTCGATGGCATCATTTTCATCTGTAAATTTTTGAACAGTAATGACTGGTCCAAAAATTTCATTTTGAATTGCTTCGTCGTGTTGCTTTAAACCACTTATCACAGTTGGTTCAAAATAGAATCCTGGACGATCGGCTTGTTTGCCACCAGTTTCAACTTTGGCGTGAGCAGGTAAGTTGTCAATAAAGGTTTTAACATTCTTTAATTGATTAGCATTGTTGAGTGGACCATAAAGTGCGTCTTGATCATCTGGTTCACCAAAGCGTGTATTTTTTGCAGCTTCAACCAACTTGCTTAAAAATTCGTCATGCACTGCTTCAGCAACAATCACGCGCGTTGCAGCGGTACAGTCTTGTCCTGCATTGAAGTAACCCGTTAAAGCAATCATTTCAACAGCTTTATCGATGTCGGCATCTTCAAAAACGACTACAGGTGCTTTCCCACCAAGCTCAAGGTGGGCTTTCGCTAAATTTGCTGCCGCAGAAGCTGCAACTTGTAAGCCTGCACGAACCGAACCTGTAATAGAAACGAGCGCAGGTGTTTTATGTGATACAACTTTTGAACCGACCTGAGCTTGGCCTAACACCACGTTAAATGCACCTTTAGGAAAAAATGGTGCAGCAATTTCTGCCAGTAAAAGTGTACTTTCTGGTGTTGTGTCACTTGGTTTAAGTACCACAGTGTTACCAGCTGCTAAAGCAGGAGCAATTTTCCAAACAGCCATCATGAGTGGATAGTTCCAAGGTGTAACTTGACCCACTACACCGACTGGTTCGCGGCGAATAGAAGAGGTTAAACCTTCTAAATATTCACCTGAAGCTGTGCCATTCAGTAAGCGGGCAGCACCTGCAAAGAAACGAACCTGATCTGCCGATGCACCGACTTCTTCAGATGCAATTAAGTGTTTTAACTGACCCGTATTACGACTTTGCGCCTCAATTAAACGCTCCGCATTTGCTTCAATAGCATCTGCCAAATTCAATAATGCTTTTTGACGAGTTGAAGGTGTACTGCGTCCCCAAATTTTAAAAGCTTCTTTTGCAGCAGCGTAAGCAGCATCAACTTCTGCCTCGGTTGCATTAGGCGATTGACCATAAACTTCACCAGTCACTGGACTTACCAAGTCGAAATAATCATTTCCTTTGCTAGCAACATATTCGCCGTTAATAAAGTGTTTTAGTTGAGTTTTAGCCATTTTTATACCTTGTCCTTAGGTTTTAACATATAACATATAATACTATATGTATTATGTTTTAAATTTTCTGTCAAATGCTTTGATGAGGGGAGTGAGTGAAAAAAGGTGGAATTTAAATCAAATTAGATTTTAAGTTTTTGATTTGATTGTTTAAAAAAAGTTAAAAATTTATTGAAGATTTTTAGAATAGGTTGAACGTCGTAATAGTTTTGTTGATTTGACGAAAGACAATAGAAGAATTTTTATAATCGAGAGCAGCTTGATGAGCCAAACCTTATGCTTAGCCCATCAATTTTTCGTCCTTATTATTTGAAATTAAAGTGAGTTGTCAGGTCTTATGACTCGCAAGCAGAATGCTGGTTTCACTGTTATAAATACCTGAAATATTTCTAATTCTTTCTAAAACTTTATCGAAGTTTTCTAAAGTGTCAGATCGTAGCTCGACCAAAATATCCCATTTGCCATTGGTTTTATGCAAACATTCGACCGCACTTTCTAGGCGTAGTTCTTTAATCACAGACTGCGCTTTAGTGCCTTCAACCATAATGCTCATCCATGCACGGATGACATTTCGTTCTGCATTGGGTTTAAACCGTACCGTGTATCCGGTAATGATGCCTGACGACTCTAAATACTCGATTCTCTTTTTTACCGTTGCTCTTGAAACGTGAACTTTTTCGGCTAACTCGGTAACAGACATCCGTGCGTTATCTTTAAGCAAACCTAAAATAATTTGATCAATGTTATCCATATTGTAATTGTCAATTATCAGATTGGTAAAAAATAATTCATTTTTTACTGAATTACAAATTTTGTGAATCAATTTGATTTTGAATAATAGGGTCATCAGTTAACCCTAATAATTTTAATTTAATGGACTAGATAAGATGAATAATTTTGCAGTTTCTCGTAGTGACTTTAACGACTGGATGGTTCCAGTTTTTGCACCAGCAAATTTCATTCCTGTACGTGGTGAAGGTTCACGTATTTGGGATCAAGAAAATAAAGAATATATTGATTTTGCAGGCGGGATTGCAGTAAACGCATTAGGTCATGCGCATCCAGTGGCAGTGAATGCTTTAACAGAACAAGCAACAAAACTTTGGCATGTAGGCAATGGTTATACAAATGAACCTGTTCTACGCCTTGCAAAACAACTCACTGAAAATACATTTGCAGACAAGGTATTCTTCTGTAACTCAGGTGCAGAAGCTAACGAAGCGGCATTAAAACTAGCTCGTAAAGTGGGTTTAGATAGCGGTGTTGCTGGTAAAAGTGGCATTGTGGCATTTAAAAATGCTTTTCATGGTCGTACTTTATTTACCGTTTCAGCAGGCGGTCAACCTAAATATTCACAAGACTTTGCACCGCTTCCAAACGGCATTAACCATGTTGCCTTTAATGATTTAGACGCAGCAAAAGCAGTGATTAATGAGCAAACATGCGCAGTCATTGTTGAGCCGATACAAGGTGAAGGCGGCGTTATTCCGGCTGACATCGAATTTTTAAAAGGCTTACGCGCACTATGTGATGAGTTTGGTGCTTTACTTATTTTTGATGAAGTACAAACTGGTGTAGGTCGTACAGGTTCTCTTTATGCCTACATGAACACTGGTGTTATTCCAGATGTTCTTACAACTGCAAAAGCACTAGGTGGTGGTTTCCCAGTTGGCGCAATGTTAACAACCGATAAGTTTGCATCACATTTTTCAGTCGGTACCCACGGTACGACTTACGGTGGTAACCCATTAGCAAGTGCAGTTGCAGGTGCAGTATTCGAATTTATTAATACCCCTGAAGTGCTTAACGGGGTTAAAGCGCGTCATGACTACTATAAAAAAGCTTTAAATAAATTAAATGAAAAATATGAAATCTTTGAAACAATTCGTGGTCAAGGTTTACTGATTGGCTGTGTCTTAAAATCAGAGTTCGCTGGCAAAGCAAAAGATATTAACAACCTTGCGGGTGAAGAGGGATTACTTAGTCTTATTGCTGGTCCAAATGTTGTGCGCTTTACACCATCTCTGCTTATTCCTTTGGCTGATATTGATGAAGGTTTAAAAAGATTTGATCGTGCACTTGCTCGCTTCGTAGCAATTCAAAAGGATGAACAAGCGGCATGATGATTATTCGCTACATCGAACCTAAAGATGTTAATGACCTTTACCTGTTGGCGCAAAAAGCAGGTTTTGGTTTGACATCTTTACAGCCAAATATGGAAAAGCTTGCTGCTCGTATTGAACGGGCGTGTAAAACAGTCGCAGGCGAATTACCAAAGGCAGATCAGGTTTATTTATTTGTTCTTGAAGACACTGAACTCAACAAAGTAGTAGGGGTCTGTGGCATTGAAGTCGCACTTGGTTTAAAAGAGCCTTGGTACAACTTTCATGTAGGGACGCAAGTTCATGCCTCGGAACCGCTAAGTGTTTATAAAGCTTTACCAACACTATATTTGAGTAATGACCATACCAATTGTAGTGAGCTTTGCACTTTGTTTTTAGACCCGGACTATCGCTTAAATAAAAATGGCAAATTTTTATCTAAAGTTCGTTTCTTGTTTCTGTCGGCATTTCGCCAATATTTTGAAGAAACCATTGTGGCAGAAATGCGTGGCTATTCCGATGCAAATGGGCAGTCACCATTTTGGAATGCGGTAGGTCATAAGTTTTTTGATATTGAATTTACCAAAGCCGATTATTTAAGTGGAGTCGGGCAAAAAGCATTTATTGCAGAGCTGATGCCAAGACATCCACTCTATGTCGATATGTTGCCAGATGATGCTAAAGCAGCGATTGGTATTGTTCATCCAAATACTCGACCAGCCTATAATCTCTTGCTAGAAGAAGGGCTGCGCTATAAAGGATATGTCGATATTTTTGATGGTGGGGCGACATTGCAGGCCGATATTGAAAACTTACGAGCGATTAAAGAAAGTCAATCTGTAGTGGTCCAAATTGAACAACCTGAAAATATTGCGGTAGGGGATGAACCTTACATTGTAGCCAATGATGGCTATGAAAATTATCGCGCCATTCTTGTATACAGCAAACCTTATCGAGAAAAGCTGCAATTAACTAAAGAACAGGCAGAACAATTGAATGCCGAAAATGGTTGTTTAGTTCGTGTGCTAAGTGTTCAAGCTAAACAGGTTTCGAGTCCAGAAGTGGTAAACAAACTCAAAGAGACTGATCATTTGCGAATGGCTGTTAATTAAGCAGAAATACTATACATTTCACCAAATTTAAGAAGGAATACTATATTATCGCTAACGCAAGATTGGTACATGGATAAACACAATCTTGCTCGCTGATCTGGAATTCATTAGCCTGCCGCTATTCTATAAACGACAGACAATTATATTGATAGAGGTCAGGCTAATATAATAATGAAGGAAAGGATTTATGATTAATTTTTATTGTTATAGGTAATAGCTTTTAAAAAGGAATTTATAAGGTTTTAAATGATTTAATAATATTTTTAACATGATTTAATGGACTAAATTGATAATCATATAATTTATTTATTATTAAAACATTTACAACGATTGCTATAAATTGGAGTAAATATTACATGAGTAAGAATAACGGAAAGCAATTCCTGGAAGGAGATCTTCTTGGTAGTCAACATATGACTGAGCAAGAAGAAGAGAAATTGCAACGCTCATTAACCAATCGTCATATTCAGATGATTGCGATTGGCGGTGCAATCGGTACTGGATTATTTATGGGTTCCGGTAAAACATTAAGTATTTCAGGAACTTCAATTGTTTTAACCTATTTAATTATTGGTTTCTTCTTTTTCTTCGTAATGCGAGCAATGGGCGAGTTGCTTCTGGCGAATACTAATTTTAAAACATTCGCAGATTTTGCAACGGCATATCTTGGTCCGTGGGCGGGATTCTTCCTGGGTTGGTCCTACTGGTGTAACTGGATTATTACTGCTATTGCCGATGTGATTGTGATCGGAGGGTACATGCAGTTTTGGTATCCCGATTTACCCGTTTGGATTCCTGCATTTACTTCATTAGCAATTTTAACCATACTCAATTTTGTAGCCGTTCGGCTATTTGGTGAACTCGAATTTTGGTTTTCCCTCATCAAAATTACAGCAATTATTCTGTTCATTCTTGCGGGTATTTACTTAATTAGTACCGGATTTACTTCTCCAAATGGTGTTAAGGCATCGGTTAGCCATTTGTTTGAAACAGAGTCGATGTTTCCTTATGGTGTAACAGGTTTCTTGGCAGGCTTCCAAATTGCCATATTTGCGTTTGTGGGTATTGAACTGGTGGGTACAACTGCTGCTGAAACCAAAGACCCGCATAAATCACTTCCAAAAGCGATTAACTCTATTCCTTTACGTATTTTATTGTTCTACGTAGGTGCATTGATTTGTATTATTGCGGTCACATCTTGGGCAAAAGTTTCACCAGAAAAAAGCCCATTTGTAGAAATGTTTACATTGGTGGGTTTACCAATTGCAGCAGGTTTAATCAATTTTGTTGTAGCAACTTCAGCGCTATCTTCTGCCAATAGCGGAATTTTTGCGACCAGTCGTATGTTATACGGTTTAGCATTAGACAATGATGCACCTAAAAGCTTTAGTAAGTTATCTAAAAGTAAGGTTCCAATTAGAGGACTCGTATTTTCGATGGCTTGCGTGACGGTGGGAACGTCTATTTTATTTATTGTTCCAAACGTTATGACTGCGTTTACAATTATTTCAGCGCTCACTTCAATTTTATGTATTTTTACATTCATGTTGATTGTACTTTCTTATATTTCCTATCGTAAAAAATTCCCTGAATTACATATTCAATCCCAATATAAAATGCCGGGTGGATTATTTATGGCATGGTTTACGATGCTGTTTTTAGTTTTCACTATTGTAATTTTAGCTTTAGATCATGACACTTTAATTGCACTTGAGTGTTCACCAATCTGGTTTATTGGTTTGTTTATTGCCTATAGATATAAAAAGAAAAAGATGTTGCAGCTTGATATTTTAAAAGCTCAAAAGGTTGATTATATTTAAATAAAGTCTAGTGGTTTTATTAGAAGTGTTTTTATCTTAAACCCAATAAAAAAAGCCTCATTACGAGGCTTTTTTATAATCCTTATTTAATATTTGGATCACCTTTTTTCAAGAAAAAGCGGATCGCTAATTTTTGTAGGAATGTTCCATAAGGAGGGTGGAAAAGTTGAGTCGGGAAAAACCGATGGCGTGTAAATACCGTTTTTGCATGTGAAAGTTCACGGAAACCTTCTTCACCATGATATGACCCCATGCCTGAGTTGCCGATACCGCCGAAAGGAGCATCATGGTTAACTACATGCCAACCCCAATCATTAATGGTCACACCACCCGAATGAGTTTCACGTAAAATACGATCACGTTCTACTGAGCTATGTGTAAAGAAGTAAAGTGCTAAAGGTCGTTCATCCGATTTCACATAAGTAATCGCATCATCTAAAGAATCATATGCAACCACAGGTAAAACAGGGCCAAAGAGTTCTTCTTTCATAATGCGCATGTCGGGAGTGCAATTAAGCACAATTTGTACAGGCATTCTGCGGCCTTGTTGGTCAAAGCTATAAGAGTCGCAAGGAATAATCCGCGCACCTTTTTCTTGTGCATCGGTCAAAATATCTTGAATACGTTTTAAATGACGGTCATTTACAATGGACGTGTAATTCTCATTGTTTGTAATGTTTTGACCAAACATTTTTATAAAGCTTGATTTTGCAGCATCCACAAATTCATCAATACTTTCTTTGGGAACCAAAGCATAGTCAGGCGCTACACAGATTTGCCCACTGTTGGTAGCCTTACCATGCGTAATACGTTTTGCGGCATCGGCAATCGGGTAGCTACGGCTCACAATTGCTGGTGATTTACCACCTAACTCAAGTGTAACTGGAGTTAGGTTTTCAGCCGCTGCTCTCATTACGACTTTGCCAATAGCTGGAGAGCCAGTAAATACAATATGGTTAAACGGTAAAGAGGTAAATCTTGCTGGGTCTGTAATTTCTTCACCAAAAACTGCGACTTCATCTTCATTAAAGACTTCGGCGAGCATACGTCGTAGCATTGCATTGGTATTCGGTGTAATTTCAGACAATTTAATCATGACTCGGTTGCCCGCAGCTAATGCGGCAATGAGCGGACCAAGTGCTAAATAAACTGGAAAGTTCCAAGGAACAATTACACCAACCACGCCTTTAGGTTGGTATTGCACACTTAAACGATTTGATAAAAATAAAAGCTCGGTACGGCGTTTACTTGGGCGCATCCAGCGGCGTAAGTGATGAATTGCATGATCAGCCTCTAACACAGAGCCAAGTAAATCTAATAGTTTAGATTCATCCAGTGATCTTGAACTAAAGTCAGCATTAATCGCAGCAGCTAAAGCATCTTGATAACGAATAATTTGTTTTTTGAGTTGATGCAGTTTTGTTCGGCGAGCCTCAAGGCTTGGGTAAGGGTCCGCTTCAAAATTAGCACGTTGTTTGGAAAAAATAAGTTCCATATGTTCGGTGGCAGAGCCGCTATATTCTTTTAAAGTGGAGTGTTCCATTTTTATTCCTTCCCATACTTTTGCTTATCATACTTTATGCTTGAAGCGTTGTATGGTCGATGTTAAATTGAGACAACAAGAGGTAGTTTAGTGCCATTATGCACGTCACTCTATGGATGGTGTGAGTTAAATGGCTAATAATATTTATAAAAATACAAATGTTGTTATCGAAGGAAATTATGATAATACATCTTTTGGTTCGAATACATATTTGCTGGGGTTGACCAGTTTATTTGATGAAATGGGCTTGCAAGGCCATTCAATGTCAGATGTTCTATCTGGTACAAATATTTCATCAGATGCGATGAATCAACCCTCTTTATATATTTCTCAACTTCAAAAAATCCAGTTATTTCAAAATATTCAACGTTTATCTCATGATCCGTTAATTGGATTGCGTGCAGGACAAAAGCAGCGGCTGTCAGATTTTGGGGTATATAGTTACGCACTCTATTCTTCGCGTAATTTTAGACAAGCGGTAGAACTTGGCATTCGACATATTAAACTTGCTGGGCCTATTTTAAAGAAGTCTTTTCATATTCGAGAGGATGCTGCTGTTTTTGAAGGGCAAGACATTATTGCACTTGGTAAGCTTCTGCCTTTGGTGTGCGAGTTTTGGTTTAGCTCAATGCAAACCTTAATTGAACGTGTGCTTGAAGGGCCATTTCAAGCAAAGAAGCTTTTATTGCCTTATCCAGCACCTGACTATGCAGGAGAATATGAAAAAGTTTTTCATTGCCCCGTTCAGTTTAATGCTGGCGTAATGCAATGGCATTTTGATTTAAAGTGGCTCGATGTACCTTGTCCAAATGCCAACCCGATTACTGCAGACATGTGTAAGTCTTTTTGTGAGCGGATGTTAGGTACAGCTGAACTTGAAGAGCCTGAGTTGGTGAAAACGATTCGTTTGATCTTGTTAGATGGAACAGGACTTTTCCCATCGGCTCAAGAAATGGCTGAGCGGTTGCATATTTCAAAGCGTACCTTACATCGGCGGTTAGCGGGTTTTAATTTAACCTATCAAGAATTGTTAGATGAAACTCGGCGCCGTCTTGCGGATGAATATTTGCGAGAGACGACTTTATCTATAGATGAAATTGCCGAGAGAATTGGCTTTTCAGATACTTCTAATTTTAGAAAAGCCTATCGGCACTGGACAGGCATTTCACCGAATGAGTATCGATTACAGTATCAAAATTAGAATAAGATTTGCCTGCTACTTAAAGCAAGAGAATAACTTTTTTTGCAAAAATGGATTACAGAGCAAAATAGCAAATAAAATAATAAATATGCCGATCAGAGTAAACAGATCCGGTAATTCATGCCAAAAAACAAATCCCCAAATTCCTGCAAAAATAATGGCAATGTAGTTCATTGGGCCAATTTGTCCTGCTGGTGCTAAGCTATAAGCATAAGACATAAAAAGCTGACTAATGTTTGCTAAAAGTCCTGCGGCAATCAGCAATGCGAGTTCATGCCAAGTGAAAATACGCCAATGCCAGAACATTGGAATTGATGAAATTAAGCTACCAAAAATACAGAAGTAAAAAACAATACGTTCAGGTGGTTCTGTACTGGTTAAAGCTCTTACAGTTACAAAAGCCATCGCTGATAAAAAACATGCGCCTAAACCAATAAAGGACAATGCATTGAGTAGGCCTTGATCGGGTTTAGCAACAAATAAAACTCCAATTAACCCAATAACGGCGGCAAAAATCATCGATTTTGTGATTTTTTCCTTTAAGAAAAGCCATGCAATAAGTGGAATAAAGATTGGAGATGAGTAGCTAAAAACCATCGCATTCGATAGTTTTAAGTTGGCAATGGCATAGAAAAAACCATACATTGCAGCGAGCCCCACGACACTTCGCCACGTGTGCATCCAAAGCTTATCGGTCTTAACAAAGTCCAGCCCTTGCTTAAAGAGCATAGGAATAAAAATAAATAAACCCACTGCATTTCTAAAAAATACGACGGTGGCATTGTCCACTGTTTGTGAAGCAAAACGAATGCATACTCCCATAATGGAAAATAATAATGCCGATGTCATGAGACAAAGCAATGCTTTTCCAAGTTGAGTTGAGGGGAGAGTTGGAGCAGTCTGGTTTTGCATAGAGAAATAGAGTTCTTAATTTTCTGTGTTATTTTAGCAGCGATGGTAAGTTTTGGTGAAATGTGTCGTAATTAATAACTAAAATGTGAAAAGATGAGGAAATGTCCTCATCTTTTAAATCTTATTAGGTCACAGGTGCAGGGTTAAATACAGCAAGTGAGTTATGGATTCCCCAACGGTCCGACCACGTTTGTTGCTCACCACTCGCCACTTGTAAAATCAGTTCAAAAAGTTCCCAGCCCACTTCTTCAATGGTTTTCTTACCAATGGCAATATCACCAGCGCTGATATCGATCAGGTCATACCAACGGTTTGCAATATTGTTTCTGCTTGCCATTTTAATGACAGGCACTGCTGCTAAACCATAGGGGGTGCCACGACCTGTGGTAAAGACTTGAACGGTAATTCCCGATGCCATTTGTTGAGTACCACAGATAAAGTCACTTGAAGGTGTTGCTGCAAAAATTAATCCTTTTTTAGTCGGTCTTTGCCCGGGTGAGAGGACTTCTACAATCGGTGAGCGACCAGATTTAGCAATCGATCCCATCGCTTTTTCTACAATGTTATTGAGTCCACCTTTTTTATTGCCCGGCGTGGTATTGGCACTTCGATCTACTTGGCCTGCTGCTAAATAGTCATCGTACCATTTCATTTCCCGAATTAAGTCTTTGGCAACTTGTTCATTTGCTGCGCGTGGGGTGAGTAGGTGAATACCATCGCGAACTTCTGTAACTTCGGAAAACATGACTGTGCCACCACATTGCACAATCAGGTCGGCTGCAAAACCAATGACAGGGTTTGAGGTTACTCCAGAAAATGCATCACTCCCACCACATTGCATTCCTACGACAAGATGAGATGCTGGAACTTCTTCACGTGTACGCTGGTTTAATTTTTCCAGATGTTGTTCTGCCACGGCTAAAATATGGTTCACCATACTTTCAAATCCGTTATGGCGTTCATCTTGCAACTGAATAATGTCTTCATTTGCTAGGGGAATATATTTGTTTTCTTTTGGAATATTTAGGAGTCGTTCAGGTTGCATTTTTTCGCAGCCCAGACTTACAACAATAATCTCTCCACCAAAATTAGGGTTGAGTGCAAGATTATGGATAGTACGAATAGGCACAATTGCAGCAGGTGCATCAATGGCCACACCACATCCATATAAGTGGTTTAAACCGACGACACCATCTACGTTTGGATATTTAGGTAATAGATCTTTTTCAATAATTTTGACGACATAATCGACAATACCTTCTACGCAGTTAACGCTTGTGGTAATGCCTAAAATATTTTTTGTGCCTACGCTGCCATCTTTATTTTTATAGCCTTTAAATGTATATCCGCTAAGAGTAGGAAGTTGTGGATCAGGACGGGTTGCTAACTCGAGATCATCTAGTTCAGGTGCTTGGGGCATTTCGGTAACATTTTCATTCACCCATGAGCCTGCAGGTAAGTCTTTGTTGGCATAGCCAATCGTTTCGCCATAACGAATAATTGCTTCGCCCTGTTTTAATTCTTCTAATAAAACTTTATGCCCTTGAGGTACATGATCAACCAAGGTTAATTGATATTCTTCAATATTTGTAGATGGTGGCAAACCGCCGTCATTAACTACAATAGCAACATTATCAAGGGGACTAATTCTTATCAGGATAGGCTTGGGCATGATCATTCCTTGTATACATTTGAAGAGGGGGGCTATAACGCTTAATTTGTTCAAGCGTTATAGCGCTAAAGTTTTAAGATGTTGGTTTTAACTCGAAGCGTTGGATCTTGCCGACAATAGCGGTATAGCAAATGACAGCTGCAATTGCATGCACGCCTACATAAGTCAATGCAAGGTTGAAAGAACCCGTACTTGCCAAGACATATCCGATCACAATTGGGGTGACGATTCCTGCTGTATTACCAAATGCATTCATCATTCCACCAGATAGTCCTACCATTTCTTTCGGTGCAACGTCAGACATAACTGCCCAGCCTAAAGAGCCTACGCCTTTACCAAAGAAAGATAACGACATAAAGAACACGATGGCCGCTTGAGAATCGACGTAATTACACATAATGATTGAGGTTGAAACTAAGAATCCGACCACGATTGGAAGCTTTCTTGAAAAGCTTAAGCCATAATTCATGCGAATTAATTTATCCGAAATTAACCCGCCTAAAATCCCGCCCACAAAGCCGCAGAGTGCAGGTGCAACTGCTGCAAAACCAGCTTCTAAAATGCTGAGATGTCTTTCTTTTACAAGATAGACAGGAAACCAAGTCAAGAAAAAATAAGTGAGCGTATTTACACAATATTGTCCAATGAAAATACCGAGCATCATGCGTGATGAGAGTAGTTGTTTGACCTTGCTCCATGTAATTTTTTCTTTTTTAGTATTCTGGCTATTTTCACCCATGTCGAGTAAAGCACCTTCTGAAGCAATATATTTTACTTCTTCTGGGTTAACTGTCGGGTGGTCGGTCGGGCTATAAATAACTTTTAGCCAGATAAAGGAAAGTAGAATTCCTAAACCACCCATGACCCAAAAAATAGATTGCCAATGTACGGTTGCAACAAGCCAACCCATGAGGGGGGCGAAAAGTACAGTGGAAAAATAAGAAGAAGAGTTGAAAATGGCAGCAGCCGTTCCGCGTTCTTTGGTAGGGAACCATGCAGCAGCAATTTTACTGTTACCTGGGAAAGCTGGTGATTCGGATAATCCAACTAAAAACCTTAAGACAAATAGAGAAGTAATAATGGTCGCTGTGTCACCTAAAATATTGGTAAACCCAATTAAAACAGTGAATAAAGACCATAAAAACAAGCTCCAGAAATACACACGGCGAGCACCGAACTTATCGAGTAACCAACCACCTGGAATTTGACCAATAACATAAGCCCATGCGAAGGCTGAGAAGATATATCCCATGGTAACCGAGTCGATGCCCAGTTCATGAGACATTGGCGTTGCAGCCATTGAAAGGGTTGCACGATCACCGTAATTAAAAGCCGTTACCAAAAAAATCATCGCTAGAATGTAATAGCGAGTTTTCGTATGTTTGGCTCTTTGCTGAGTCACTACAGCGATATTTGTTTGCAAATTATCCATATACAAACTCTTTTAATAATCGACCTATTTGCATATCCGTGAAATAGGTGACGTCATGTCAAATTCATCGATAGAATAGATGAGAAAACGGAATTTTGTATCTACTCTATAGTCCTAGTTCTAAAACCGCGCCTTTAGATGTATGACATCATATGATTAAAAATATTATTTTGGCAAGTAGCCTCGAAAAATAATTTTTATGCGAGATTATATTGACAAGTCATATGATGTCTTGTAAGTTTTATTTGTGAAAAATACATCAGTATGCCAAGGAGTATTTTAATGGCGACCTCTACACCTATCGTTAAATCAATTCGAGCAATTCCTGTTGCTGGACATGACAGTATGCTGCTCAATTTGAGTGGTGCCCATGGACCTTATTTCACTCGTAACATACTTATTATCGAAGATAACTCTGGAAATATTGGTGTTGGAGAAATTCCGGGTGGAGAAAAAATTCTAGCCACATTAAATGATGCAAAAGCATTGGTAGAAGGGCAGCCTATTGGGGAATATAAGAATTTACTCAAAAAAATCCAGCAAAATTTTGCTGATCGCGATAGTGGTGGACGAGGGAACCAAACCTTTGATTTACGTACCACAATTCATGTAGTGACTGCCTACGAGTCAGCATTACTTGATCTGCTTGGTAAGCATTTAAATGTGAATGTTGCAAGTTTACTTGGCGAAGGGCAGCAACGTAGTGAAGTTGAGGTTTTAGGATATTTATTCTTTATTGGCGACCAAAAACAGACTTCTTTAGACTATGCGACCACACCTCAGCATAACCATGACTGGTACAAAGTTCGTCACGAAAAAGCATTAACACCCGATGCTGTACAGCGTTTGGCCGAAGCATCTTATGACCGATATGGCTTTAAAGACTTTAAGCTTAAAGGTGGGGTGTTGCACGGTGAACAAGAAGCTGAAGCTGTCACAGCAATCGCGCGCCGTTTTCCAGAAGCACGTGTGACGCTTGATCCAAACGGAGCATGGTTTTTAGACGAAGCAATTGCGTTAGGCAAACATCTTAAAGGTGTATTGGCTTATGCAGAAGACCCGTGTGGTGCAGAACAAGGTTATTCAAGCCGCGAAATTATGGCCGAGTTTAAACGTGCCACAGGTTTACCCACTGCGACCAACATGATTGCTACTGACTGGCGAGAAATGTCGCATAGCATTCAGTTGCAAGCCGTTGATATTCCTCTGGCTGATCCACATTTTTGGACATTGGAAGGTTCGGTTCGAGTTTCACAGCTCTGCAATATGTACAACTTAACGTGGGGTTCACATTCTAATAATCACTTCGATATTTCACTTGCTATGTTTACCCACGTTGCAGCTGCTGCGGTAGGTAAGGTAACGGCAATTGATACACATTGGATTTGGCAAGAAGGTACAGATCAGCTAACGAAAGTGCCGCTTGAAATTAAAGACGGTAAAATTCAGGTACCAACAGCACCGGGGCTTGGTGTTGAGCTGGACTGGGACCGAATTAACCAAGCGCATGAACTCTATAAATTAAAAGGTTTAGGTGCCCGTAATGATGCCGATGCCATGCAATTTTTAATACCAAACTGGTCGTTTAATAATAAAAAACCGTGTCTGGTTCGTTAGTTTTAAATACAACATGTTTTTATTTTATGGCTGCCCTGATGGGCAGCTTTTTTGTGTTTGTACACAAATTTGAGGTGATTTTTAAATTTTAAATATAAAACAAATATTTAAGTCTAATTTAATTAGGTTGTTATAGAGGAGTTTTAGCTCTTTAAAAATTTTCAGTTTTCATTGAGAAAATGTATTGATAAAAATAAAACTTGTGATGTAAGATGTCTGACAACATAAACACGTATGGATATTTGCTAATGGATGCTCTTGAGTTAAAAAACATTGTTTCTGATGGTCTTCTTTCTTTTCCAGTGACTGACTTTGACCAAAATGGGGACTTCAACAAATCTTCTTATGCAAAACGTCTTGAATGGCTAGCGCCTTATGGGGCAAGTGCTTTATTTGCTGCGGGTGGTACGGGTGAGTTTTTCTCGTTAACTGGAGATGAATACTCGGAAGTGATTAAGACCGCTGTAGACACTTGCAAAGGTAGCGTACCTATTATTGCTGGGGCAGGCGGTCCGACACGACAAGCGATTGCACAAGCGAAAGAAGCAGAACGCTTAGGTGCACACGGTATTTTGTTAATGCCGCATTACTTAACTGAAGCAAGCCAAGAAGGTTTGATCGAACATGTCAAGCAAGTATGTAACTCAGTAGACTTTGGCGTAATTTTTTATAACCGTAGCGTATCAAGATTAAATCTGGATTCGATTCAGAAATTAACTGAGATGTGCCCAAACTTAATTGGCTTTAAGGATAGCTCTGGTCAAATCGACATGATGACTGCGGTAACGCAAACCATTGGTGATCGTTTGTCATATTTAGGTGGCCTGCCGACAGCAGAGGTTTTTGCAGCACCATATAAAGCCTTAGGTTGTCCAGTTTATTCATCGGCTGTATTTAACTTTATTCCAAAGACTGCAATGGAGTTTTATAACGCGCTTCGCAGTGATGACTTTGCAACGACGAATCGTTTAATTAAAGATTTCTTCTTGCCGCTTATTAAAATTCGTGACCGTAAATCAGGGTATGCGGTAAGCATGATTAAAGCAGGTGCCAAAATTGTTGGGCATGATGCAGGTCCTGTACGTCCACCATTGAGCGATTTAACTCAAGCAGACTATGACGATTTAGCTGCCTTAATCGCAACCTTAGGTCCGCAATAATTTTATGTATTCAGGCATTGGAGACGAAACATGAGTAAAAATAATGGTCAGCAGTTTATTAATGGGCAACGTATTGCTGCAAATGCACCAAGCATAGAAAGTGTAGGTGCAAAAGACTATCAACCAACAGGTTATGTATTTAGTCAGGCAACGCTTGAAGAAGTGGATCAAGCTGCTCAAGCTGCACATAATGCTTTTTTAGTTTATAGCCAAACATCTCAAGAGCAACGTGCCTCTTTTCTTGAAGAAATTGCTCGTCAAATTGAAGCATTAGGCGCGAACTTACAAGAAGTGGCTTCACTTGAAACAGGTTTGCCACTTGCCCGACTTCAAGGCGAAACAGGCCGTGTTACTGGTCAATTAAGACTATTTGCGGAACTTTTACGACGTGGTGATTTTTACGGTGCCCGCATAGATGTTGCATTGCCAGAACGTAAGCCTTTGCCGCGTGTTGATCTTCGCCAGTACAAAGTTGGGGTAGGTCCGGTTGCTGTTTTTGGCGCAAGTAATTTCCCGCTTGCATTTTCAACCGCCGGCGGTGATACCGTAGCTGCTTTAGCAGCAGGCTGTCCGGTTGTGTTCAAAGCACATTCAGGCCATATGGCAACCGCTGAGCTTGTAGCAGAAGCCATTGAAAAAGCAATTGAAGTTTGCGATATGCCTAAAGGCACATTCAACATGATTTTTGGATCTCGTGTTGGTGCAAACTTAGTAGAACATCCACTGATTCAAGCAGCTGGTTTTACAGGTTCTCTTGAAGGTGGAATGGCGCTTTATAACCTTGCGCAGAGCCGTCCTCAGCCGATTCCATTCTTTGCGGAAATGTCGAGTGTTAATCCGGTTGTTGTGTTGCCCGAAGCCCTTACATCACGTGGTGAACAAATTGCTCAAGAAACGGTTGCTTCATTTAATATGGGATGTGGTCAGTTCTGTACAAAACCAGGACTCATTTTAGGTGTACAAGGTCCTGAGTTTGATCGTTTTGTAGCAGCTTTAAGTGAAACTACGCAAAAATCTGTACCTCAAGTCATGCTAAACGAAGGTACTTTAAAAAGCTATCGACAAGGAATTGATGCATTAACTGGCGAATCTGGTTTTGAAGTGATTGCAATGGGGCAGGAACCTGAGCTAGTTTCTCAAGCAAAAGCACACTTATTTAAAGCAGACCAATCTGTTTTATTATCGGGCAACCCGAAACTTCAACATGAAGTGTTTGGACCGATGTCGATTGTGATTGGTGTAGAAGATGAGGCAACCTTATTAAAAGGAATTGACGCTTTAGGTGGCCAGCTTACTGCAACCATTATTGGTGATGACGCTGAATTATCTCAAGCAGGTGAGCTTCTTCATTTGTTAACAGGCAAAGCGGGTCGTGTATTGTTTAATGGCTTCCCGACAGGAGTTGAAGTGTCTGATGCTATGGTGCATGGTGGCCCTTTCCCTGCAACCAGTGATGCACGCGGAACTTCGGTAGGTACGGGAGCAATTGAGCGTTTCTTGCGTCCAGTATGTTTCCAAAATACGCCACAAGTTTTATTACCCGATGCCTTAAAAGATAGTAATCCATTACAGATTACTCGTCTGGTCAATGGGCAGTTAAGTCAGGCTCAAATTTAAAAATTGTGCAGCTCAATCAAGGGTATTGGGCTGCATATTTTTTAACTTATTCAACGAATTATTAAATATTCAAATAAGTACAAGTTGCTTACTTTTTAAATATGTGTGAATGTTTGATAATTGAGATAAAATATTTTGATTTTAATAACTTAGGGGTATAAAAACCGAATATGACTATCGTCTAAGTTTATAGTAAAATGAATTTTCTAATTTTTTCAACATTTCATGAGTTCTTCAGATTATGTCTAGTGCAATTAAACCTAGATCAACAAAAAAACTAAGCCAGATTATTGTAGAACAACTGATCGAAAAAATTCAGTCTGGAGACTTCCAAGTCGGAGAGAAGATTCCGACCGAACTTGAATTAATTGAAACTTTTGAAGTAAGCCGTTCTGTCATTCGTGAAGCAATCACTGAGTTGCGTTCTTTAGGGTTTGTAGAGACTCGTCACGGGATTGGTACTTTTGTCAAAGAGCAGACTGTGGAACAGAATTTTTTGCTCTCTAATGCCAGTTTAGAAACCATTAACGATATTGTTTCTTTATTGGAGCTTAGGATTAGCCTTGAGTCTGAAGCTGTCTTTTTAGCATCAGAGCGTCGTAAGCAAATCCATATCGATAAAATGAAGGCAGCGCTTGAAGACTTTGAGCGACATATTTCTTCAGATGCAAATGATGGCACGGTAAAAGCAGATTATGATTTTCATATTGCGATTGCTGAAGCTTCTGAAAATCAATATTTCGTTGATTTTTTAAAGTACCTTGGTGAAAAAATTATTCCGCGTGCACGCTTAAAATCTATTGAGCAAAGCCCAGAAAACCGTGAAGAGTATTTAAAAGCGGTTCACCATGATCATGTCAATATTTATAACGCAATTGTTGATCAAGATGGTTTGTTGGCTCGACAAATGATGCGTGCTCATCTGTCTAAAAGTATTAAAAAGTTTAAGCAGTAAAGCTTGAGCTAAGATTAAGTTGAGTGAGATAAAAAGAGAGCCTATGTAAGCTCTCTTTTTATCTTATAGGGTGTTATTTACAGCTAAAGTTTTCAGCTTTTTCGCTATCACCCTGACCATTGTAACGAGCGATCAGTGGGTAAGGGCAAAGTGGACGAGTACGGTCTGGTGCCCAGTCTTGCGGAAGTTCAGTATTCACTTGACCACTTGGATTACCTGCGCCGCGTGCAGTCGCAATGATTTTGTCAGGCGCTTGCCCATATTCCACCCAGTTGACTAAAGTAGTCAATGCGTCAAATTGGTCGGTCGCAATGCCATCACGGGTATGGTTCATGCCTGGAACTCTAAAGAAACGTGCAAATTCAGGCGCTGTACCTTTTGCATCATTTTTATAGTGTTGTAGCAGTTGATCGTACCAATTTTGGGTGTCATCCACAGAGAAAACGCCGTCTGCTGTACCTTGTACCACAATCATTTTTCCACCGTGATTACGGAGTTTATCCAAGTTCAATTCATCGGGCGGCATCATGAAGGACATCGAACTTTCGGTGTATACATCATTGGTCGCCGATAGTTTTAGATAATCAGTATCAAAATTATAGTTAAAAGCAAACTGTCTAGAGTTTTGAACTACAGTTGGGTCTGGTGGAACCTGAAAAAGAATACCGACAGCAACTGGGTCACGCGCTGTTCCAACCGAAGATTCAAATTTCCAGCTTGCCCAGTTACTGCCGACTAAACCTGGGTCGAAAGGTTGGGTTGCATAGAGGGCTTGTCCAGCCGAATTTACAGGGCCACGGTAAATGTTGGCTAGTACATCAATTTGTTCGGTACTTAAACAGGTGCCATCTCTTGTGCTTGAACAAACGGGTACGTCTTTGTGAATATCAAATGCAGTACGGCAAGCCTCAACATCTTGAACCAGCCCATCTGCAACACCGTCTAGAGCATCGCATCGATCTAAAATCGCTTTTGCTAATACTTTGCGCTCTGAAAGGGTAAGAGCGGTACTTAAGTCATTTTCATCGGTTGCGACACGACGAAGCTGCTGTGCTGTGTAAAGTTGAGCTGCGGCTGCACGAGGTAAATGAAAACCGGGTGTACTTGCTAGAATTCCATCATATTGGTCGCCTAAACGGGTTGCGGCAATCATGGCGTGGCGTCCGCCATTTGAAGTGCCGCCTGCATAGGAGCGGTCTGGCAATTTACCATATGCTGTTTTAATTAGATTTTTTGCCATAGGCGTGAGTTTGGTAATCGCACCATAGCCGTAGTTGATTCTGGCTTGAGGGTCTAAACCAAACATTGGATTTTGTGAGGCATTATGTCCAGCATCGGAAGAAATAACAGCAAAACCATCATGAAGGGCATTGGTAAGTGGACCGCCGCTGCCGACCTGACCCGTTGCAGGAATTAAATTACCATCGGTTCCGCCATTGCCTTGATAGAGAAAACGGCCGTTCCAATCAACAGGTAAGCGCATTTCAAAACCAATTTGATAGGTTTGTCCATCGACAGGGCCTACACGTTGGTCCATATAACCTTTGACCAAACAATGAGCCCCAATTGGTTTGTTGGCTACAGTCAATGTGCCTGCCTCTTGAAGAGTGGCTGAGCTAATGACGGTATTGTTGTATTGAAATCCGAGTAAGTCTGAACAGCTTCCTGTCATTTTTACGCCCACAGCAGGAGACAACTGAGGCGGTTTCGTTGTTGAGAGAGTAGTTGTGTCATCACTATCACTTCCACAGCCTGCCAAAGAACCAAGCATGGCAAGTACTAAAGCGGAGTGGGTCAAAATTCGTTTATTGTTGGTGTAATTCATTTATTCATATCCTTATTGAATGAATGTTTGCAATTAATCTAAAACCAGAAAATTAGCTGTGCTTCGTGCAATCATTTTGTTGTTTTGCCAAGCTTCACTTTCGATATTCAGTACAGTTTTGCCTTGTTTAATGAATCGGCATTTTGTAATGACTTCGCCCACAGCACAGGGTCTTAAAAAGTCCATGGTTAAGTTGATGGTGGTGGCGGGTTTATGGTTATTGGCAAGAAATGCAAAAAGTCCCATCACGTCGTCAAGCATGGCGCAGATCATGCCGCCTTCAACGGTGCCGCGTGGATTGGTAAAGCTTTCTAGCGCCGTGTAGTGGATGGCGAGCTCAGTGTTTTTTTCATTCCAATGGATATTGTGTCCACCCAAATGGTGATGGATTGGTGGTAAATGTTCTAAAGTTTTTTGATCCATAATGAAGGGTCCATCCTTTTTGTAGGTGTTATAAAAATTATTATTTCAGGGTATAGGCATCATAAATAACTGCTTTACCCAAACGCATTGCACTACCTACCGCAACGGTCTGGTTAAGCCAGGCATATTTAGGTGAGCTGGTTTCAAACTGCATGGTAATTTTGAAATAGTAATTTTTTGGGTCGACATCTTTGCCTTGAGCAAGCTGTTTTAGTGTTTCTGCCGAGCCATGGCGGTAACCTTTGGTTTGAAGGTAAATAAGCGCACCATCATCGGTTTCTAACAAATATCGTGTATCAATAATGGCTAGTCCTTTACTGTCAACGATTTGCCAATCTGCGCCATTATTTAAAATGCGCCCTTTAAGTGATTTGCCTTCGAATGACCCTCCTGTAATAGGAATAATTCGGCGTTTACCAGCATCACTGGTTGTGCCTAATTCCCAAACAGGCGCATTTAAATCAACACTAAATTTTGCTAAAGGCTCAAGCTGAATAGGTGGTGGGTTATATTGCGTTTCGGCATGAGTCAGGGCAATCAGACTCATTCCACAGAGTAGCGTTACAACTTTCTTCATGATGAATTTCCCGAAATAAAAAGAGGTTCTATGTGTAACTGAACCTCTTGTTTTGAATTATTTAAATTTCCATGTGTAATCAATGTTGATACGGGTTTCATTTACAGGCTTGATGTTGGCAGTGGAGAGCATGTTGTTGTCATACATTGCATAGCGCGCGCGTAACCCTAGATTTTTTAACCAGCCACTTTGAACGGTGTAGCCTAAATCAAAGTCTGTTTCGCGTTCTTTTAGATTAGTTCCACCTAAGTTAGGTGCATAAATATTGTGACCTGTGGTGTAACGGGTCATGAAACGTAAACCCGGTACATAATCTTTAAAGTCATATTCATAACGGAAGCTATAGGCTTTTTCTTTTGGGTTTAAAAACTCGCCCGGCCATGTATCAATTAACAGGCCTGTTTCACCGCCGGTCAAATACGGAAAGGCAGTGTCGCCGTGATGTTGGAAGGTTCCAAAAATAAACTTATGGTTTTGATGTTTTAACTCAAAGTGAGCATGATAAAGATCATTATCGACTAAACCAGCCTTCGCTTGTCCGTCATCACGGCTGCGGTAGTAGCGTAACTGCGAGCTCAGATTAGTAGTGTCATTAATTTTGTGTTGGTGTAAGGCACCGACCATGGTCTGGTTATAAAGATCATCAACATCCATATAGAACGCTGTGAGCTTGATTGTTGGATCAAGCTGATAGTTCCCACCTAAATAATACAGTCCGTCAGTTTCGGCACTTTTAAACCGTCCATTCACTCCTGAAATTTTAATTTTTTCATAGTTAGTTGAATCACGATGATTCACTTTATCGAGATAGGCTGCCTGTAAGTCAAAATCTTTAATATCTTTACTGGTCAGTGAAATTCCTCGATAAGTTTGAGGTAACAAGCGAGCAGGCGAAGCTACTAAAACAGGGTTCATCGGCATTAGTGTGCCTATGCGCAGCTCTGTCTGGCTCATTTTAGCTTTTGCTGTTACACCAATTTCGCCATATGAGTCGGCAGGCTCATTGGTGCGAGTGTCTCTGGGTAAGTTTCCTGTACCTCCATGCTCGGCATCGGCATCGAGTTTAAAGCCTGCCGTTGCAAGCACATCCAGCCCAAAACCGACAGTCCCTTCGGTATAACCTGAATTGGCTTTAAGAATAAACCCTTGTGTCCAGTCCTTGGCAGCAGGGTAGGCAGATTGCTCTTGGTAGTCGCGGTCAAAATAGAAATTTCGTGTGGTGAGTTCTACTGAACTGTTATCAATAAAATTGCCAGCCCACACTGAACCAGAGAGCATAAGGGTAGAGTACATCCATAATTTCGACATAGCATTTCTTCCTGAAATATCATTTTTTGTTTTCAACAAGGCATGGTTGTTCTGTCTGCCTTATTTGGTTTTTAAATCGAATTATTTTCCGAGCAGTTCTCGGGCAACGATTTCTTTCATAATTTCATTGGTTCCCCCATAAATTTTTTGTACCCGTGCATCCACAAAAAAGCGTGAAATCGGGTATTCCTGCATGTAACCGTAGCCACCAAAAAGCTGAAGTAATTGATCAATCACTTCGCATTGGACATCGGTGATAAAGCATTTCAGTGCGGCAACTTGAGTGACACTTAACTGGTGTTGTTGATACAGCGCTGCACATTGGTCTACAAAAGCTTGGGCGGCTTTCGCTTTGATTTGTGCATTCGCGAGCACAAACCGTGTGTTTTGCATTTGGCTTAAAGGTTGTCCGAAAGCTTTACGCTCCAGCACATAGTCTTTGGTCAGTTCGATGGCGCCTAAAATTGACCCCAAAGCCATCATGGAAATACTTAAACGTTCACGCGGTAACTCTTGCATTAAATAGGCAAAGCCTTGTCCTTCTTCACCTAAACGCTGGGTTGCAGGAACATACACATCATCAAAAAAAAGTTCGGCAGTATCTTGAGCGTGTAGTCCGATTTTTTGTAAAGAGCGGCCTTTTTTAACACCGTTTAAAGCGGCATCGACTAGAAAAATTGAAATACCTTTTGCTTTGGCTTGAGGATTGGTTTTAGCCACAAGAACGATCAGGTCGGCGTGCAAACCATTTGAGATAAATGTTTTTGAACCATTTACACGATAGTAATCATTTTCTAAAACGGCTTGAGTTCGTATGGCCTGTAAGTCTGAGCCTGCATTGGCTTCGGTCATCGCAATTGCGGTGACAACTTCACCTGTCACCATTTTCGGTAACCAATAGCGTTTTTGTTCTTCGGAACCAATATTTTGCAAGTAAGGAGAAACCAGCTCACTTTGCCCACCAATGGCAACTGCCAAAGATGCAAAGCCAGCTTGAGCAGTTTCTTGAACTAGCATGAGAGAATAATGAACAGGAGCGCCATAGCCGCCATATTCTTCGGGCACATCTACGCACAAAAAGCCATTTTCCCCAAGACGAAGCCATAGATCACGTGGGATTAGGCCATCGTGTTCCCACTGTTCGTAATACGGAGCGACCTGTTCTTTTAAGAACCTGCGGTAACTGTCTCGAAATAGTTCAAATTCTGTATCGTGTGGCATGTTGAACCTTTTTTTAGGCAAAAGTGGGGCTATAGCTCAAACCGAAGTTTGAGCTTCCTTTTTTATTTCAACTGTTTATTGCTTTAAGGTAGGTACCCGAATAATGAGTGGGTTGTCGCCCTGCTTTTGATAAAGCTCATCAATTAAGGCAGCACGACGTTTAGTAATATTGCTTTGATTGAGATTGCCTTTATCGGTCACTTCTCCAGCATCGAGCTGAGGCGGTTCGGTCATTAAATAAAGCATTGAGACTGTATTTGAACTGCCAGTCGCATCTTTATTAAATGTCGTTAAAAATTGGCGGAACCATTGCTGAACTTTAGGATGCTGTAATATCTCTGTTGCAGAATGCTCGCCAAGCTTAAGGCCTGCGTATTGAGCACAAGTTTCTAATTTTGGAAAAATCAGAAAGCCAACAGCATTCAGGTTTGAACCTGTAATACAGACATCTTGAACCAGTAAATTACCTTGAATAAGCACTTTGTTGCGTAGTGTGCCGACATTGACGAAAGTGCCTGTATTGAGTTTAAAGTCTTCGGCAATGCGTCCGTCGTACATGAGGCCTTTGGTTGGATCATTGATGTCGACTAAACGAACAGCATCACCTGTGTGGAAAAAGCCTTCATCATCAAAAACTGTGCTTTGCTGGTCCGCCTTTAAGCGCCAATAGCCTTTCATGACATGTTTGCCACGAACGCAAAACTCAAGTTTGTCACCACATGGCACTAGCTTAATTTCGCATCCCGGAGCAGGGTAGCCAATAAAGCCAGCCATCACGCGTGGACCAGTTGTAAAAGCGCAAGATGGTGCAGTTTCAGTCATACCCAATCCGCTCATAATGCGAATTTTTTCTCCACAATGTTGCTGAGCAATTTTATCGAGCCTGTTCCAGCCCGCTTCTGAAAGTGCTGCACCTGCAAAGAATAAAATTTTAACTTTGGCAAAAAAGCGCTCTCTTAATTCTTCATCTTTTTCTAAAGCTTCGGTCAGTTCTTCCCAACCTTTTGGCACATTTAAATAAACTGTTGGAGAAATTTCTTTGAGATTACGAATGGTTTCGTCAAATTTTCCCTGAACAGGCTTGCCGTCATCAATGTATATCGTACCGCCGTTATAGAGCGCGATGCCGACATTGTGACTGCCGCCAAACGTGTGGTGCCAAGACAACCAGTCAAGAAGAACAGGAGGAGTCTCTTCAAACTCAGGGAAAGTCTGCAATAGCATTTGCTGATTAACACACAACATTAAATGTGTGGTCGGTACAGCTTTAGGCAATTTGGTTGAACCTGATGTAAATAGGAATTTAGCAATCTGGTTTTCATCAAGGGTTTGGTAAAACTCTTGAACATTTGAAACAGGCGTATCTAACAGAGATTGAAAAGACGTGCAGATCTGATCGCCCACAATACCTTTGTTGGTCACCACTTCAATGTCGGATGTAATACATGCCTGAATGGCTTTGGCAAATGCTTGACCATCACTGGCATAGACCAATCCAGGTGTGAGCACTTCAAACACATGTTTGAGTTTGCCAAAGTCTTGAGAAATAAGAGAGTAGGCAGGGGAAATAGCAGAGAAAGGCACACCCGCCAGCATAGCACCCATAGAGAGTGTTAAATGTTCAAGATCATTACCACTTAAAATGACTAAAGGTCTTTCTTGGCTTAACTTACGTTCATGTAAAGCCTGAGCAATATGCCATGCGCGTTGTAAAACTTCTGCATAACTTAGTTTGACCCACTCACCTTGAGCATTGCGTTTTGCTGCAAAAATATGGTCTGGTTTGGTTTGTGCAAAATGAATTAACCGATCTGTCAGTTTTTGTGGATACGGTTTTAATTGCTCTTTTGGGCTGATATAGAGCGTGTCATCTTTATGGTGATAATGAATATCATGTTGCCCTAATTTTACGAACCGTTCGCGGTCTTGTGATTGAGTGGCATTCATTTGCATTTCTTTCACTCCATGGAAAGCGCATCACTGCGCTTTATTTTTTGCATCATGCAATTTTTATTTAATATGTCGTTGTTCGCATTAATCCGACTAAATCGGGTAATGGCGTGATGGGGTCTGAATGGTGATCCAGCGTAGTTCGGTAAATTCACCAATAGAGGCTTTACTACCAAATCGTCCGTAACCACTCGATTTTGTACCACCAAATGGCATTTGAGCTTCGTCATGCACGGTTGCGCCGTTAATATGACAAATACCCGAATCAATCTGTTTAGCCACTTCCAATGCCTGCAAAATATTCTGGCTAAACACTGCCGAAGAAAGACCGAACTCGCTGTCATTTGCCAGTGCTACACCTTCTTCAACGGTTGTAAAACGTTGAACTGTGCAGACAGGCCCAAACGATTCTTCGCGGTAAAGCAGCATGTCAGGTTTAATATTGAGTACCAGCGTCGGTTGCATGGTGGTGTCTTCAATATGAATACCTAAAGGTAAGTCGGCACCTTTGTTTTGGGCATCTTCAAGTAAATGCTGAATACGGTTTGCGGCACGGCGACTTTCTAAAACACCGAGTGCATTTTCTTTCGAGGTTGGGTTGCCCGCCTGAATGGAACGTGTTTTCTCAATGAGCTTTTCAATAAACTGGTCGGCAATATTGTCTTGAACCAAAACACGTTCGGTCGACATACAGATTTGCCCCTGATTAAAGAATGCTCCAAAAGCAACTGCATTTACGGCTTCATTAATGTCGGCCTCGTTTAAAACCACAACAGGGGCTTTGCCACCCAATTCGAGTAAAACAGGTTTTAAATATTTAGCAGCAGTCTCGGCAATAATTTTTCCGACTTTGGTTGAACCGGTAAAATTAATGCGCTTCACAGCTGGATGAGACACTAAGCGCTCCACGATTTGTGGTGCATCTTCAGCGGCATGCGTAATCACATTCACGACACCTTCACCTAGACCCGCTTCATGTAACACTTCACCAATGAGACGATGTGTTGCTGGGCAGGCTTCCGATGCTTTTAACACCACTGTGTTGCCACAAGCCAATGGCATGGCAAGCGCACGTGTTGCCAAAATGACAGGTGCATTCCAAGGTGCGATCCCTACAATCACACCGCAAGGAACTCGTACACCCATCGCAAGATTGCCCGGCACATCTGACGGAATCAGGCTTCCGTCAATTTGCGTGGTCATTGCTGCTGCTTCACGTAACATGTTGGCAGCAAGGTGAACGTTAAACCCATACCATGTGGCAGTTGAACCTGTTTCTTGCATTCCAGTTTCAATGAATTGCTCGGTTTTTTGGTCCATTAAATCGGCTGCTTTTAACAAACGTAAACGGCGTTCGGTAGGTGAGAGCTTCGACCATACTTTAAAAGCTTGTTGTGCCGATTCGATTGCACGATCAACATCGTCCAAAGTTGCAGCAGCGGCTTTGCTTGCCACTGATCCATCAATGGGGCTAATACGCTCAAAAGTTGCCTGATTTGATGCATCAACAGATTGACCGTGAATTAGTAACTGTACATTTTGCATGGGTTGTGTCCTTACATTGCCATTAAAGAATCAAAAGTTAACCAGTACGTTTATAGCTCTGTAAACCCGGTTTAATTGATTTTTCATCTAAAAATTGTTTCAAACCTTCTTGGCGACCATTTTCAGTATCACGATGGATACATTGATCTAACTTGGCATATAAGTAATCTTCGTTTTGATCCCATGTCAGTTCACGGCAACGTTTAAAGCCATTTTTAGCAGTACGAAGCACTACAGGGTTTTTCTCAAGTAAGCAATTTGCAAGCTCAGTCACTTCTGCTTTTAGCTGTTCAAGTGGTACGCTTTTATTTACCAGCCCCATGGTTTCGGCTTCTTTACCACTAAAGGTTTTACCCGTCATGATGTAATACAAAGATGCACGGTGGCCCACAGTATCTGCCATTGCTTTGCTTACAAGGTTACCCGGTGGGATACCCCAGTTAATTTCAGATAAACCAAAGGTTGCTTCATCTGCTGCAATTGCAAGATCACATGCTACTAATGGAGAGAAACCGCCTCCGAAACACCAGCCGTTAACCATTGCAATAGTTGGTTTTGAATACATACGAAGAAGTTGCCACTGCCAACGACATGAGTCACGGCGAATACGTTCTTGATAAATTTCAGGCTGAGTGTCGACTTCGCGGAAATATTCCTTTAAGTCCATGCCAGCTGTCCAAGAGTCACCCGCACCAGTTAACACTAAAACACGTGCATTTTGATCAAGTTCTATGGCTTCAAGCACATCAATCATTTCACGATTGAGTGTAGGACTCATGGCATTTTTCTTTTCTGGGCGATTTAGTGTGACCCAAGCAATTCCATCTTCAACTTTAACATCTACGGTTTCCCAGCGATTTTCATAAGTCATCTTCATACTCCTTGAATGATTTTGTGATGTTCTGAGATTTAATTTAATATCAGTTAAACTTACATTCAAGTCTTTTTTCTAAAATTTAATAATTATTTTATAATTGCATGTATTTTAAATAAAAATTAATTTAATAAATAATTTTATATAAAAATATGTTGATTTTTTAGTAAGTTTAACTGATATTTTTGGTGTGTTTAAACAACAATACACAAAGGGCTAAATGGAACGACTAGTCAATAAAGGACAACACAATGGAAAAGATATTAGGACAGTCTGCAAGAGCAAAGATTACGTTACTGCTTTGTTTTGCAATCGCAATTTTTGAAGGTTTTGATCTTCAATCAATGGGGGTAGCCGCTCCACGAATGCGGGCTGAGTTTATGTTGGATAATGGCCAGATGGCATGGGCATTTAGTGCTGCAATTTTAGGAACACTACCGGGTGCCATATTAGGCGGCAGATTTGCAGATATTGTCGGGCGTAAGAAAATTCTGATTTTTAGTATTCTGCTTTTTGGAATTATGTCTTTGCTAACAGCATATGCTGCTAACTTCAGTTTGCTGTTACTCATCCGTTTTTGTACCGGTTTAGGAATGGGTGGGGCACTCCCGATGATGATTACACTTGCCTCTGAAGCTGTGCCTGACCAGCACAAGGGCAAAGCGGTAAGTATCATGTATAGCGGCATTCCTTTTGGTGGATTACTGACTTCTGTGGTTGCCATGTCGTTGGCGGGTGATGCAGAGTGGCGTCATATTTTCTATATTGGTGGGATTGCGCCTATTTTGTTAATTCCACTCATCATGCGCTTTTTACCTGAGTCAAATGATTACCTGCAACGTAAAGTTCAAGCGCAGAAAACCACACCATTCTTTGAAGTTTTATTTGCTAAAGAACGCCGCATGTCGACCATTCAGCTTTGGGTGAGTTTCTTCTGTACCTTAGTGGTGCTGTACTTCTTGTTAAACTGGTTGCCGTTATTGATGGGTGCGCAAGGCTTATCGAAGCTACAAGCAAACTATGTACAGATGGGCTACAACGTTGGTGGAATTTTGGGTTCAATCTTAATGGGTGTATTGCTTGATAAGTTACGCATGAGTTTTGTGATTAAGCTGATTTATCTAGGCATTTTATTCTCACTTTGTTGCTTGGCAATTTCTCCAACCGTTGCATTACTGGCACTTTCGGCAGTGGGCTGTGGTTTATTCATTGTGGGCGGACAATCGGCATTGTACGGTCTGGCAGCAATGTATTATCCAACCGAAATGCGTGGAACTGGAGTTGGTGCAGCGGTTGCAATTGGGCGTATTGGTTCTTTTGCTGGACCTTTAATGGCTGGTTTTTTACTCTCACTTGGACAAAGCCCGACCATTGTGATTGGTTCAAGCATTCCTGTGATCTTAATTGCAGCGATCTCTGCATTACTTCTTGTCAAAAAACCTAAACAGCCTGTACATTTAGTACAAAGCTCAGGTGCTCGCTAAGTTTTAACGAAAGTATGGGGTGACTATCTCATACTTTCACTACAGATTTTCTTATGATGAATGAAAGGTTATGGTACGTTCAAATTTAGTTCAAAAAAAAGTAGAAGATGAGCCTAAGTTAAGTTACATGATTGCTCGTGTTGACCGAATTATTAGTAAACATTTAACAGAGCATTTAAAAGAGCTTGAAATTACCTTGCCACAATTTACGGCACTTTCTGTTTTAGCTTCAAAAAGTAATGTATCCAATGCAAAACTTGCTGAGCGTTCTTTCATAAAGCCGCAATCGGCCAATAAAATTCTGCAAGATTTGCTGGTTAATGGTTGGATTGAAAAGAAACCAGACCCTACGCATGGCCGCCGTATTTTAATTACACTGACCGAAAGCGGTGTTGAAAAACTCAATAAATGCAATGAAGTTGTATTAAAAGTTGAAGAGAAAATGCTTGAAGGCATTGATATCAATCTGGCTTATTTAATTCGTAATAATCTCGATATCATGGTGAATAATCTTAAAAGCCTTTAAATAAATGAGCTTGTTTAGGTTGAGCTAAATTCCTACGCACTGATTCACACAGAAAATTTATTTCATTTTGCAAATGAACTTGTTAGCATCGAAGTGACGTTTTTGACAATGTGTGGCAGCAAATGTCTTCAGGGCAACAAGTTTTACTTAAATTAAGAAAAATGATTATTTCAGGGGAACTTGAAGGTGGTGCCAGAATTGCTGAGATTCCCACTGCCGAGTTACTTGGTGTTTCGAGACAGCCTGTTCGTATTGCATTTCGGCTGCTCGAACAAGAAGGTCTTCTCATCAAGAACCCAACCCGTGGCTACACCGTCCGTGAAATTTCAGAACAACTGGTCCATGATGCGCTTGAAGTGCGAGGTGTGCTGGAAGGGTTGGCTGCAAAAACTTTGGCAGAACAAGGTTTAAGCGAAGAGCAGAAAAAGACCCTCCAACATTGCATTCAAGAAACTGAAAAACTCTTTAATGAAAAAGACGAGTTTGGCGATGCTGAACTAGAACGTTACCATCATTTTAATGTCATTTTTCATGACACGATTATTGAGGGCGCGCAAAATGTAGCACTCATACAAGCTTTAGCAAAAAACAATCAATTGCCGATGGCTTCTGCTCAAGCCATTACCTATGATGAGAAGCAAGCTTTGTCGGAATATCGTCGTTTGCACTATGCACATTTACAGCATTGTTCGATTTTCGATGCGTTGACACATCGTCAGGCAGGGCGTGCTGAAACCTTAATGCGTGAGCACAGTAGTGTAGTGATTTTAGGTGAAACGCTAAGAAATGTTCTTAGTGCTTAAGGTGAAATAAGTTTCTTTATTTTTTAATAAAGGAACTTAGCTATTAAAGCTCAATCACAAGATTTTTAGTTTTTGCACGAGAACAGCAGGGCGTAAATTGGTCGTTCAAAGCATGTTCCTCATCGGTCATAAATAGATCCCGATGATCAGGCGTACCCTCTACAACGCGAGTAATACACGTTCCGCAAATGCCTTGTTCACACGAAACAGGAATATCAAAACCATTTGCAATTAATGCTTCAGTAGCAGTTTGCTCTGGCAATACTTCAATTCGGCGGCCCGTACCTTTAACTTCAATAGTAAATGCTTCGTTGTTTGATGTATCTGCTTTTTGTGCGACAAAGTGCTCTTGATGTAATTGCTCGCTGTGCCAGCCAGCTTGTTCAGCCGAGCTCATTACAAACTGCATAAACCCTGTAGGCCCACATACATATAAGTGTCTATCTGGTGAACTCTGACCTAAAACCTCTGCCATATTACATTCGGTATCTGGCTGATCTTGAATGTGAAAATAGACTTGATCACCGAAGTGCTCAGTTAAATTGCCATAGAAGGCAATCATTTCATGACTACGGACAAAGTAGTGCAATTCGAAAGGAATATTGACTGACTTAAGTCGATACGCCATCGATAAAATGGGGGTAATGCCAATACCACCCGCAAATAAAACCGCCTGCTTTGTTTGAGGATGAATCTCAAATAAATTACGTGGTTCACCAATCTTTAAATGATCACCTTCACGATATTCAGTATGGATACAACGTGAACCACCGCGTGAGTTAGCATCATGTAAAACACCAATTACATAACGATGCTTTTCACTGCAACAATTTGAAAGTGAATATTGGCGGGTTAGACCGTTTTTAAGATGCACATCAATATGTGCACCCGCCTCAAAATTCGGTAGCGCTGTGCCATTTGCCGCAACCAATTCAAAAGCACGAATGGTCGGGGTAAGCTGGTGAATTTTCTGAATAATAACGTCCATGTTCATGCTCCTTTAAATAATCCGAATGTTTGGAAACTTTTGTGCGGATGTTTCAGGAGGCGTTTTATTTTCTTCAGCAAGGAGTCGCTCAATCACTTTACGGGACTGTACACCGCCTGCGTCGATGTTGAGCATTAGTAACTTGCGATGTGGATTGTTTAAGATATTTTGCTGCTGTTGCTCCAGCATTTCTAAATCTTCAGTAAAGATTTTGCCTTGGCCTTCACGAATTTGATCGGTGAGTTCAGCATTGTCTGGCTGGAAGTTGCGTGCCATTCCCCAGAAATACCAATGTGAGGTTTCAGTTTCTGGAGTAATAAAGTCTACGACGATTGATGAAACTTTTTTGTCTTTTGGTGCGTGATAACCGCCATGTCCAGCATGTGCCACACCGACTTCAATATGGACATTACTTGGGGCAAAGAAGTGGCAACGTTGCCAGCGATCAACAGGCACATCATCTGCCAAGTGATTGCCACGAAGGGCCATTTGCCAAAATGGAGGTGCGATCACATTTTCCATATAGCGTTCAGTAATGACATGGTCACCATCAACTTTAGTGATTGGTAATGATTCATCAATTTCTTTTTGTCCGATGCTGCTTGAGTGAACATAGGTTTCGTGGGTTAAATCCATCAGGTTATCGACCATGAGGCGATAGTCACAGCGAATATGGAACAGGCCTCCGCCATAGCTCCATTCAGGATGATCTGCCCATTCTAAAGTTGGCAGTTTTGCTTCATCAGCTAAAGCTTTTTCGCCTGGCCATATCCAAATAAAACCGAATTTTTCAACAACTGCATATGCTTTGTTGCAAGGGAAACCATTTACGCGTTGGGCTGGCATTGAAACGGTTTTTCCATCACAGCCCATGACTAAACCATGATAGCCACACACGAGGTTTCCATCTTCGACATAACCTAGTGAAAGTGGGGCACCACGATGCGGACAAAAATCTTCAACGGCTGCAACTTGGTTTTCTTTGCCACGGTAAAAAACGATTTTTTCGCCACAAATGGTGCGACCTAGTGGTTTGTCTTGGATTTCTTCTGGACGGCAGGCAACATACCATGCATTTTTAATAAACATTGTGACGACTCCTTATCACTTATTGGATCCAATTTATAGTAAATAAAAATATTGGTCAATTGATAAGCAGTATATTTTTTAAGAAATATTGTTCTTTTGATTTGGTTATTTTGTGTATTTTTAATTGCTATTAAAGGATTTTGTATTTCTTTTGAATTTTAGAAGCGAAATATTTTGTGGTTTTAGTTTGGATCCATAATGGCTGTGGTTAAGCCATTATGGGAGTGTTGAGATTTAGAAATTAACGGTGTAATGAAGCATCATGCGCTGTTCATCCAGACTTTTGCCATGTTTAGTGTCGTAGTTAATATTTAAGAAAAGAAATTTAAGATTTTTAATCCAAGCATTTAGGTCATATTGAATCAACACATCACTTTCTTGCTCAAAATCATTTTGATTCATGGTCTGAAATGAATCTCCATAAATATATTTATAGGTGATTTTTAGACCTTTGATATATTCTTTAAAGTCATACGAAGCAAGGAAATGATAGGATTTTTCATCTGCTTTGGTAAACGCACCTAAGGTCCAGTTAACCATATGCGGGATGGGCATATTGTCGAGTTTTGGAATACCATCTTTGCCAAAGTTTTCTTGGTAGCCAATTCCAGTTGTAAAATTGCCATGTTTGATAAAATGCATAGCCCCTACGGATGTATTGTCATATTCACCAAGATTTGATTTACCGACATCGTCGTGTCGAAACACACGTAATTTTGTGGTGTGCTGCTTTGTCCATTGATAATCAAAAGCAAAGTAACTTTGATTGATGAGATCTGTTAAGTAACCATTATAAAATTTCCAATTATATTGAGGCGTTTTCCCATCCCACTGGAAAAAGTAAAGCCCATCAGATTCATGTTTTGAGACGGCAAGTTTGTGGTAGTCCTCCTCATTTTTTGGCGAATAACGGTTAATTAAACCCAGCTCGAAATTTTGTTGCGATGTCTTATATTTTAATTCTAAGCCTTTATAGTTCACCCGTAATTGATGTGTATCGACTTGTGGGGTAAGTGGTGAGTCGGGGGTGATTTCACCTATATTCATGCGAAAGTTTTGATATTCAACTCCAGCACCTAAGCCATATTTAACTTGGTCTTGTGCTTGTTTTTTGGTATTTGTGTCAAAGGGTATGACCATATCATTGGTGTGTTGGTCGCTACTTAGGCGATATGCATATTGAATGCTTGGATTGAGGTGTAGTTGTACATCATTAAGCTTGGTTGTCCAGTCACCACGATAAATCAAGCCTTGACTCAAGCTATGAGTATCGGGACTAGTACCATTTTCATATTGTCTGTCGAAGTTGAATGTTTTTAGTGTGAGTGTATTTTGAAAATTAACGTCTACTTCACTGTGAGCTAAACAGCAGGCAAGGATTGTCCCTGAGAATAAAATCCCATAAATAAAAATATGCTTCATTTTTAAATCCGTTTAAAAGCGTTTTACTGTTCTAAATCCGACATGGCTAGTTGCAAGGTCGAGTTCCTGTGGATGCCTTGCGGCAGCACGATAACGCGCGCAATAATTAGTTGCGCATAAATAAGACCCACCTTTAATCGTGTATTGCAAAATCTGTTCATGACTTTGCCGATATTTCGATGGATCTCCCATGTGGTGATCTCGTGGGCCTGTGTAGGGTGTTTGCGTCCATTCCCATACATTGCCAATCAAGTCATATAACCCAAAGGGGTTTTTACTAAAACAGCCAACAGGGGCAACATCCTTAAAACCATCTTCCTGAACGTTTTTGTAAGGAAATTCACCTTGCCAGAAATTGGCTACAATATGGCCTTCATGGGTAGGGCCGATATCGGAATTTTGCTGAAAACCCTTGGCTGCATATTCCCACTCAAGCTCAGTCGGTAAGTCATGACCCAGCCAGTTTGCATAAGCGTAGGCATCATTCCATGTCACCATGCGAACAGGTTCGTGAGGTGCGGGTTGTTTGGGATTATTTAAACCCCATGGATGTTTCCAATTGGCACCTTTTTCAAATCGCCACCATTGTAATTCTTCAACTGGACGATCTGGTTGTACAAACATAGCTGCGCCGCCTTGCTTCTCTGCATCGGTGACATAACCCGTTTGTTTAACAAACTCTTGAAATTGAGCATTGGTGACTTCAGTTGCATCAATTAAAAAAGCGGGAACTGAAGTTGCCTGTAAATTTAATGGGCGTTCATCTTCATAACCTTGTGTAGTGCCTAAAACAATTTTTCCTTGCGGAAGTTTGGCCATGCCTGCTTCTTTATTTTTAGGCCAACCCGAAGGAAGGCCCGAATAAGAAGTACATTTAGCTTTGCTGCCTAAGTCTGGCAAGGTGGTCTGTTCTAGTTGAGGTGTGGTTTTTTGGCATGCACAAAGTAAGAGGAACGATGAAAGCATCATGATCTGTTTCATCTAATTTTTCCTACTTTTTGTTGTATTGCTCAAAATCCACAACACCATTTTCATCGGCATATCTTAAATATTTATCATTTAAGACTTTGATAATCTCAGGATGGGCTGCATAAACATTATGTTGCTCATTAAAATCTGTTTTTAAATTGTAGAGTTCCCAGCCATGGCTCTTAAATTTAGAAGGTGAGTTTTCAATAAGCTTCCATTCGTCAGTTTTGGCGTAGCGGCTGCCATGTAATTCTTTGAAGTCATAATAATTAACAGGACGAATACGGGCAGTGTTATCTTTAAAAGCAGGAATCAAACTAAAGCCCGATGGTTTAATTTTGGTGCTTGAAGTTGGATAAACCTGATTATTTTGAATCCCCGCGAGTTCCATAACAGTTGGGAATATATCTCTGACTGTCGCAAAGTTATTGTTGATTCCACGTTGTTTAGAAATTTGCACAGGCGATTTAACAATAAATGGAACTCGTACTCCGCCTTCTGAAGCAGCTGACTTCCAGTGGGTAAATGGTGTGCTGCTCACTTCGGCCCAGCGTGGTCCCATATAAACATATGAGCTGGCATGGCCTATATTTTCATAGCGATTGTCGGCATCACCCATTGGGAAATTATGATCACCACCTTCAGCGCCGTTATCTGACATAAACACAATCAAAGTGTTGTCATATAAATGATGCTTTTTAAGATATTGAATGACATCACCCACGCGGTCGTCTAATTGGGTAACCATGCCCGCATAAACTTCCATTTTACGCGCTTCGTATTTGCGCTCTTGTGATGTCAGTTCATTCCAGCTTTTGGTACCTAAAGCTTGGTTGCCACGCTCGACTGGGTATTCTGCATTAGCAGGAATTAATCCTAATTGCTTTTGTCTCTCAAAGCGTTGTTTTCGAATTTCATCGTAGCCTTGATCGTATTTACCTTTGTATAAGTCTCTATAGTGAGCAGGCGCCTGTATTGGCCAATGTGGAGCGGTATAGGCTAGGTAAGCAAAAAATGGTTTTTGTGCTTTATTTTTGTCTAAGTACTCGAAAGCTTTTTGTGTAAAAAAGTCGGTCGAGTAGTAGTTGTCAGGTAATGTGGCCTTTTGACCATTTTCAGTGTATTGGGTGTTACGAGGATAGTTTTTAGGTTGGTCTTTAAAGTGTAAATCGAAGCCATCGAGCAGAGCAAAAGATTGATCAAAACCACGGGCTTTAGGGTTTTGTTCGGGAGCATAGCCTAAGTGCCATTTACCGACCATGAAGGTGTAATAATCTTTTGTCTTTAAAATCTCTGCGAGTGTATAAGCATTTTGCGTTAAGTGACCTGAATATCCATCAATTTTGAGGAGTGCACGCGGGCTATCGGCTCCAACCACTTGTTCTTGTCGTTTTGAAGTTTCATACATCGCACCTAAACCTACCAAGTGGTTATCTGCACCTGTCATAAGCTGCGCACGAGTGGGTGAGCACATTGATGAAGCATGAAAATTAAAAAGCATTTTTCCTTGCTTTAACAGGCTATCAATATGAGGGGTTTTAATTTCGCCGCCATAAGCGCCAATATCTGAAAATCCAAGATCATCGGCCAAAATAATCATGATGTTAGGTGGTTGTTGATTTTTTGGAGGTGCTGCTTGCGTTGTGTAAAACAATTGGCTGGCAAAAAAAAGTCCCAATGTAAGCTGGCTTGCTCTTTTGAGTTTCATAACAACAATCCTTTGAAGTTTCATAAATGCATCTTGCATTTCCTGGAAATAAACTGAGCTTTTTTTTGGCTAAAAAATGCTCTGGAATCGATCATAATAGATTTTTTAATATGGATCCATAAAAATATTTAAGCTTTCTAATTTTATGTTTTTAATAATTTTATAGTTATATAATTTATACGTTTATATACTTTATTAATAATCCGTTTATAATTTTAGTTGATTTTTTGGATCCAAATATTCAGTATAGAAAAAGAGCAGGATGCTCAAAAAACAAATATTCCTCTAGGTCATTATGGATACGGATGTGCATAACCACCCAATCGCTCATATTAGCAATGTCGTGTGTATGTCTTATCCAAGGGAGATACACAAATGGAAAGAGACGTGCTGAGTGAGATCAATCAGAACAATATGAGCCGCTACCAATGGTTTGTTATTTTGATCTGTATTTGTCTCAATATTATTGATGGCTTTGACGTGATGGTAATGGCATTTACCGCACCGTCCGTGTCAGCAGAATGGTCACTTTCAGGCGCACAAATTGGCTTGTTGCTCAGTTCAGGTCTTTTTGGAATGGCTGCTGGTTCAATTTTTCTCGCACCGTTAGCTGATAAAATCGGTCGCCGTTTACTCATCTTGGTTTGTCTTGTGATCGCAGGTCTTAGCATGTTGGGCTGTGCTTTTGTACAAAGCCACGGCATGCTGGCAGCATTGCGGTTTATTACCGGAATTGGGGTGGGGGGGATTCTTGCCAGTAGTAATGTGTTAGCAAGTGAATATGCCAATGCTCGCTGGCGCAGTCTCGCAGTTAGCTTAATGTCGACAGGTTATGGAATTGGCGCGACACTTGGCGGAGTACTATCATTGGCATTGATTGAACATTTAGGTTGGCGTTCAATCTTTTTAGCGGGTGGAATCACCACCATTGCAATGTTGCTGATCAGTGCATGGTTATTGCCTGAATCTTTAGATTACTTACTCGCGAAACGACCAAAACAGGCATTAGAACGAATCAATACAACTGTAAATCGTATGGGGTTTAACGAACTATCAGTTATGCCGCGCTATGAAAAAATGAGTACGCAAAATGGCAGTGAACTCAGCAAATTATTTGCCGGACAACTGGGGTTTCAAACACTTTGCCTTTGGTTTGCCTTCTTTTTAGTGATGTTCGGCTTTTACTTTGTCATGAGCTGGACGCCAAAAATTCTTATTTCAATGGGAATGTCACCAGAGCAAGGGGTAAGTACCGGTATTTTAATTAGTATTGGCGGTATTTTCGGTGCAGCCATTATTGGTTTACTCGCATCACGCATAAAAATTTTCTATGCCTTAAGCCTATTTTTAGGGCTAACGTCTGCTTGTGTTTTCCTATTTGTCGCAGTCTCGTCTCAAGTGAGTGTCGCACTCATGGTGGGGTTATTACTCGGCACACTTATTAATGGCTGTGTGGCAGGTCTATATTCTATTTCTCCAACAATTTATGACGCCGAAATCCGTAGTCGCGGTGTGGGTTATGCCATTGGTTTTGGCCGTATTGGGGCAATTTTATCGCCAACGATTGCAGGTATTTTTCTGGATAAAGGTATTGCGCCCGCAACGCTTTATGCCTATTACGGTGTGGTCTTTATTTTGGCTATTTTCCTGATTTTAAGTCTGGGTAGCGCTTTTTACCGAAGTAAGAAAGAGCAGAACTACTCGCTTAAAACAGCACCTTAATCCATTAAAAATTAAATAGTTGAGATAAAAAATGAAAAAGACACCATTGTGGGTGGGGGTATGCTTGTGCCCATTATTTAGTCAAGTTGTGCATGCGGAGTTTATTGCAGACAGTAAAGCTGAGCTAACACTGCGTAATTTTTACTTTGACCGAGACTATAAAAAAGATCCATATCCCTATACAGCTGCCAGAGATTGGGCGCAGGGTCTAATTTTTAAAGGACAGTCGGGTTATACCGAAGGGACAGTTGGATTCGGTGTTGATGTACTGGCAATGGCGGGTTTTAACCTGATGGGAAGTCGCGCTGATGACTATGCACGTAGTGGCTTATTACCCGTCAATACTGATAACTCTCGTGACGATTATTATGGAAAAATTGGTATTACAGGGAAGGCTAAATTTAGAAAAAATGAGCTTTTTGTGGGTGATCTGGTTCCGCAATTACCGACCATATTTTCATCGCCAGCCCGTTTGTTCCCCCAGACTTATCGCGGTATTCGCTTTGTTTCAAATGAAATTCCAAATCTTCAACTCGAAGGGTTTTATGTCGACGAAGTGCGGCAGCGCGATTCAATTCGCTTTACAGATGTTGGAACGGACAATATCAACCGTCGTTTTGACAAGGCGGCAACCACTGATTCTTTTTACACGCTGGGAGGAAGTTATCAGTTAAAAGACTATCGTCTCCGTGCCTACCATGCTGAACTCAAAGACATTTACCAGCAACAATTTTTGGGTTTTAACGGAAAACAGCCTTTAAATGACCAGCTTAATTTTTTAAGTGACGTGCGTTTTTTTAATAGTGAAGAAACTGGAAGCAAAAAAATAGGAGAGGTCGATAACCGCCATATGAGTGGTTTATTTGGTTTGAACTATCAAAACCATACGGTTTCTTTGGGCTATATGCAGTCGTTTGGCTCGACTGGTTTGCCGTTTTTGTCGGGAACCGAAAGTCCAGTCGTGCTTGATTTTATGAGTTCTGACTACTCAAATAAAGACGAAAAAGTCTATTCGATTCGTTATGAATATGACTTTAAAAATGCACGATTAGGTGATGTTTCATTAAATGGACTGCGCTTTATGACCCGCTATGCAAAAGGGGAAGATATTGATTTGCTGCAATATGGCGATCAGCGTTTTAAAGAAGAGTCGATGGAGTTTGATTTAGGCTATAAAATTCCTGAAGGGAAATTAAAAGGCCTAGGCATGCGAGCTCGTTTTTCTCACTATCGTAACGATATGCCAAGCAATATGACATTTCACTCGGCAAATGAAACACGGTTGAATGTTGACTACACCTTTAAATTTTAATGCTCAATATTTAAGTAAATTAAAGACAAGTTAAAGCATTGTGAGCATCAATGTTTTAACTTTAGTTATCAACTTCACAAAATCACTCTATAATACCGCCAATCTTATTAAAGCCAATTGAGTCGTTCATTAAACACATGGCTTTAATCTCTCATTTTTTTTAAGTCAATTTCTTCGCTGTGATTCGGCTTATATTTCAATATTTAGAATTTTATGTGTCTGTGCTGACACATAAAAATATTTAGGTGCCAGCATGGAAATCAAGGTTAATTATCTCGACAATCTTCGACAGGAAGCTAAGTTCGATGACTTTACGGTAATTGCCGATCAACCAATTCGCTACAAGGGTGACGGTTCGGCACCGGGCCCATTTGACTATTTTTTAGCATCTTCCGCATTATGTGCAGCGTACTTTGTAAAAGTGTATTGTGCAGCTCGAGATATCCCAACCGATAATATTCGTTTATCGCAAAATAATATTGTTGATCCTGAAAACTGCTACAAGCAAACGTTTAAAATTCAGATTGAATTACCAGCCGATATTTCAGATAAAGATCGCCAAGGGATTTTACGTTCAATCGACCGTTGTACTGTTAAAAAAGTTATTCAAACTGGCCCTGAATTTATTATTGAAGAAGTTGAAAGTATTGATGCAGATGCGCAAGCATTGTTATTGCCAAGCTTAACTTCAGAAAGCCATACCTATATTCAGGGTAAAGACCTGCCATTAGAAGAAACCATTGCCAATATGTCTGCCATTTTGGCGAATTTGGGCATGAAGATTGAAATCGCATCTTGGCGTAATATTGTTCCGAATGTATGGTCATTGCATATCCGCGATGCACAGTCTCCGATGTGTTTTACCAATGGTAAAGGTGCAACTAAAGAAAGTGCTTTGGCATCTGCATTAGGCGAGTTTATTGAGCGTTTAAACTGTAACTTCTTCTATAACGACCAGTTCTGGGGTGAAGAGATTGCCAATGCTGAATTTGTGCATTATCCAGATGAAAAATGGTTTAAACCGGGCCCAAATGGTGAATTGCCTCAAGAAATTTTAGATGAATACTGTCTTGAGATTTACAACCCAGATGATGAATTACTCGGTACGCATTTATATGACACCAATTCAGGTAACGTAGAGCGTGGCATTTGTTCGCTGCCTTTTGTACGTCAGTCTGACGATGAAGTTGTATATTTCCCATCAAATTTAATTGAAAACTTGTACCTAAGTAATGGTATGAGTGCGGGTAATACTTTGGCGGAAGCCCAAGTTCAATGCTTGTCAGAAATTTTTGAACGTGCTGTAAAACGTGAAATTTTGGAAGGTGAAATTGCACTTCCAGATGTACCTGAAGACGTATTAGCAAAATACCCAAGTATTGTTGCTGGTATTAAAGGTTTAGAAGAGCAAGGCTTTCCTGTTCTCGTTAAAGATGCATCGTTAGGTGGTCAGTTCCCTGTGATGTGTGTGACTTTAATGAACCCGCGTACGGGTGGTGTTTTTGCATCGTTTGGCGCACATCCAAGTTTTGAGGTTGCATTAGAACGTAGTTTGACTGAGCTGCTTCAAGGTCGTAGTTTTGAAGGTTTAAATGATTTACCTCAACCGACTTTCCAAAGTAATGCGGTGACTGAGCCGAACAACTTTGTTGAGCACTTTATTGACTCAAGCGGTTTGGTATCTTGGCGTTTCTTTAGTTCTAAATCTGACTATGACTTTGTTGAGTGGGATTTTTCTGGAGAAGGCGAAGAGTCGAATGCAGACGAAGCTGCAACATTGTTCGGTATTCTCGAAGAGATGGGCAAAGAAGTGTATATGGCAGTCTATGAGCACCTAGGTGCGACCGCTTGCCGTATTTTAGTACCGGATTATTCAGAAATTTATCTCGTTGAAGATTTGATTTGGGACAATACCAATAAAGCACTTTCATTCCGTGAAGATATTTTAAATCTGCATCGTTTGGATGATGAACAACTTGAAGCATTGGTTGAACGCTTAGAAGAATGTGAGTTAGACGATTACACCGAAATCACCACACTCATTGGCATTGAATTTGATGACAATACAGTTTGGGGACAGCTCACGATTTTAGAGTTGAAATTGTTGATTTACGTTGCTTTGCAGCAATTTGAAGAGGCAAAAGAGTTAGTCGAAACTTACCTGCAATATAACACTAACACCGTTGAGCGTGGTTTGTTCTATCAGTGCATGAACGTGGTGCTTGAAGTGATGTTGGATGAAGAACTAGAGCTTGAAGATTACCTGACTAATTTCCGTCGTATGTTTGGTGACACACGAATGGAGGCAGTATTAGGTTCTGTAGAGGGTAACGTTCGTTTCTACGGTTTAACGCCGACTAGCATGAAACTAGAAGGACTTGATCGCCATTTACGTCTGATCGAGAGCTATAAAAAATTGCATGCAGCTCGTGCTAAAGCCGTAACGATGTAATTTAAAAAGCGAAATAAAAAAAGCCTATTTAAAAATAGGCTTTTTTTATAAAACAAATTTCTATTTTAAGCAGAAGCTTTCGTGATCTCTACGGTTTCTGCCTCTGCTCTATGATCCTGATGTTCGCCCAAAGTGTGTTTAGCCGGAATATAAGACATTGCACGTTCTGCTAAAGCTGTAATGGTGAGACTTGGGTTAACACCTAAATTGGCACCTAACATTGAACCATCTACAACATATAAGTTTTTATAGTTAAAAACGTGATTTTGTCCATCCACCACGCCACGTTCTGGGCTTGAGGAAATTGCACAGCCGCCCATACAGTGTGCGGTAAAAGGCACGTTAAATAAAATTTCGGTAATGGTCGTCATAGGGTGTCCATTAAACATTTTGGCGACTTTTTCGGTAAATGTATTGGCCTGTGGAATATAAACCGGTAGCTTTTTACCTTCGCTCGATAACACCTTGCCAAAAGGCCAAAACCAGTTACGCTTCAAGCGCATGTTAATTGAGGCATCGGCAGTTTGCATCACCAAGAAAATCAAGGTTTGACGCGCAAAACCAACTGGATTGCTCATGCGTAGAAAAATAAATGGATGGCAGATTAACGCCCATAACCAAAAGAAGATACGTGTCCAACCCGGTTTTCCTTTTGCCATGTAAGTACACATGAGACCCATTGCATCGGAACCGTTTTGGTAGCGAGTTGCCTCAATATGAGTGTCATGATCGATGTAAATACTTGAACCAATGGCAACACCTTTGCTCATGTCGACATCTTTACCAAAGAAACGAACCCCTAAAATAGATTCGGCATTGGTACGAACCCGATTACCCAAGTCATCGGAAATATTTGGCAGAGAACCAGACTGTTTTAAGCGGAACAACATCTCTTGAGTACCCAAAGAAGATGCCGAGAAAATCACGTTGCGTACTCGCCATGTACGACGCTGTTTATTAAACCATGAGGTTGAGCATTCAGTGGTTACTTCATAGCCATCACTGCCATCTGCTTTACCATTGAGTGGTTTAACATCAACAACTTTGGTTTCTTCATAAACCTTGGCACCATTTTTTTCGGCAAAGTACAAATAGTTTTTATCCAAAGTGTTTTTTGCGTTGTGTTTACAACCTGTCATACAACCGCCACATGCGGTACATGTCGCACGGTCTGGACCTTCACCGTTAAAATATGGGTCAGGGTAGGTTTTGCCGCCTTGTTCACCTTCGGGTGGGAAGAAAGTCGCAACACGAGTCGGTTTAAATGTGTGACCCACGCCGATAGCTTCACCCATTTGTTTGAGCATATGGTCAGCTGGACCAAAAATTTTATTATCCGTCACCCCAAGCATGCGTTCTGCTTCTGCATAGTGCTGAGGCATTTCATTTTTCCAGTCCGCAGCATCTGCCCATGTGCCTTCGTCCCAAATATGTTCAGGTGGAACGAGTAGGGTATTGGCATAGGTAATTGAGCCTCCACCTACGGCGTTACCACAAATAATGGTGACATGGCGAAAAAAGCGCATATTGAAATAGCCGAAAAGCTTCATGCCCGGACGCCAAATCCAACGGCGGGAATTCCAGTTATTTTTCGCAAAATCTTCGGCTTTCCAGCGACGCCCCATTTCCATTACAGCAACTGAGTAACCTTTTTCGGTTAGACGGCAAGCAGAAACACTACCACCAAAGCCTGAACCAATAATGAGATAATCATAGTCATAATTGTTTGTTGTCATGCCGAGGCTCCTCTCTGGCGATTATTTTTTATATTGACTGTGATGCTTATCAATGAATTGCCCAATGCGCTCAATCGAGTCATTAGATTCTTTTAGTATACCCGTGTGGAACTGAAAAACATGTCCGACTTGGTCATAAATCCTAAAGTTCGTCGGAATACCATATTTTCCAGCTTGTTCAGCGAGACGTTTTGCATCATCTAATAAAACTTCTTCTGTACCAACATGAATCAAAATAGGCGGTAATCCAGTTAAGTCGGCATAGAGTGGGGAACAGGTTGGATCGGTTACTGATTTTTTCGCGCAATAGTTTTTTGCACACCAAGCTAACCAGTCTTCTGACAGCATTGCATCTTGAACTGCATGAGTTTTCATCGTGCTTCCAGAGAGGCTTAAGTCAACCCAAGGTGAAAGTAAAACTAACGCCGCTGGTAACGGTAACCCTGCGTCCCGTATCGCAATTGCAGTACTTAAACTGAGTCCGCCGCCCGCAGAATCGCCAGCGATCACGAGTTTTTTTGGGTCTTGTTCTTGAGCAAGTAAAGCTTTATAAACTGCAATGACATCTTCAATAGCAGCGGGGCTTGAGTGCTCTGGAGCGAGGCTATATTCAGGTAACCAGACTTGAGCTTGAGCTGCATGTCCGATTTGAGCAGCAAGCTTAGTGTGACTTTTTGAACTGCCAACAACATAGCCACCGCCATGTAAATACAAGATACCCAGCCCTGACTTAGTCGTTTTGGGCTGAATATGAACTGTTGGCACTTGAGCAATTGTTTGCTTTTTTGTTTTATAGCCACGTGGCCCAAGCACAATAACACTGGCTGCATCACTACAAAAACGTTGTAGTTTGAGTGGTGTTTTGGGGGATAAAGCTGGACGTAGCGTGGTACGGATGGTCCATGCAAGAAGCTGCTTCATAATAAGAACTCATACTAGAGCTTGTCATTTATTGACCAGCATCTCTTAAAAGTAAGAGTATGCTGACCACTATTTTTATTTTGCTGATTTGTTGAGTAGGCGAGTTTGCAACGCGGTTGCAGTTGCAAAAATCTTTTGGTAACCCGGTGGAAGAATACGTTGAATTACATCAACGACTTTTGCGTCGGCTCCAATCAGTAAACGGCGACGGTTTTTACGAACAGCCTCTAAAATTTGTTGAGCAGCTTCGTCAGCAGGGGTGCGCAGTAATTTATCGAAAGCATCTTGGCTTTTAACAGGGTCCATTCCTAAAGACTGGACGCTATTATTCATACGTGCAGCTTTGGCAATATTGGTACGAATACCACCCGGATGAACACAGGTCGCGCTAACCCCAGCATTTTGTAGATCAAGTTCTTGACGCAGAGATTCAGTAAAGCCACGAACAGCAAATTTACTGGCATTATAGGCACTTTGGGTCGGTTGAGCTGTTAAGCCAAACATGCTGGAAATATTAATAATATGTCCATCACCACTTTGCTTTAAAAATGGTAAAAATTCTTTGGTGCCATAAACTACGCCCCAAAAATTAATACCAATAAGCCATTCAAGATCTTCATAGCTCACACCTTCAGCCGTGCTACCTATTGCGACACCAGCATTATTAAAAATCAGGTTAACTTGGCCATGCTCATCTACAACAGCTTTTGCCCAAGTTGCAACTTCATCACGCTTAGCCACATCGACTTTTTGTGTGGTTACTTTGACTGAATAAGGCGTTAACAGCTCGACTGTTTTAGCTAATCCAGCTTCACTAATATCGGAAAGTGCTAGATGGCAGCTTTGTTTCGCGAGTGCTATAGCAATTGCCTGTCCAATACCAGAGCCAGCACCTGTCACAGCTGCGACTTTATTTTTAAAAGACTTCATAAAATTCTCCGTTTATTTTTCTCATTTCCTATGGTGAAGCTTGTTTAAGAAATAGCCGAAACCTGCGTGTAGTTTTCAACATCGAAGCGACGAGTGCGTTGTCGATATTCAAGGGTAAAACCTGGCCAGTTATTGGTATTCTTACCATCAGCAGTTTGATACCAACTGGTACAACCTTGTGCCCATACGGTTTTCTTCATTTTTTCTTGAATGTTTTGGTTGAACTCATGTTGAACTTCTGCACGAACATTGGTGAACAGAAGTTTGTTTTGTAGGGTTGTTTGAATGGCATCTAAAATGTAGTTCACCTGACTTTCAATCATATAGACAATTGAGTTGTGCCCAAGATTGGTATTTGGACCATAAAGCATAAAGAAGTTTGGAAAGCCGCTCACAGTTAAACCGAGATAAGCTTCTGCACCATCTTTCCATGTGTCTTTTAAGGTGCGACCATCAAGACCTGTAATCTGCATGGGCGCCATAAATTCTGTTGCGGCAAAGCCTGTACCATAAATAATGGTATCAACCTCTCTTAGATTTCCGTCCGTATCTAAAATTCCATTTTCAGTAATTTCTTGAATGCCCGTATTAATCACATCAACATGAGGCTGGGTCAGTGTTTCATACCAGTGGTTAGAGATTAAAATACGTTTACAACCAATTGGATAATCCGGCATTAAGCGGTGGCGCAACTTACCATCTTTAACGACTTTACGGATGTGGCGCTGGAATAAATATTCCACCAAAGGCATTTCATTCAGCGAAGTGGTGAAAGCCAGCAGACGAATTTCGTGATGTCCATATTGCAAGGCACGATCTAGACTTTGCAAAATCGGTAATTTGCGGAATGCTTTTTTCTCTAAAGGCTGGTAAACCCGATCTGGTTTAGGAATCACGTAAGGTGCCGAGCGTTGATAAACATCGAGATGAGCAACCTGTTTAGCAATTTCAGGTACGAACTGAATGGCACTTGCACCTGTACCAATTACAGCAACACGTTTTCCATTTAAATCGTAGTCATGATCCCAACGCGCGGAGTGAAAAGCCTTACCTTTAAAGTTTTCAATGCCTTTGAGTTTCGGATAGGCTGGGAGGTTGAGTTGGCCTACCGCGCCCACTAAGAATTCAGCTTCGAACTGTTCACCAGAAGTACTTTGAATGTGCCATACACCTTGCAGAGCATCAAATTCGGCACTGGCAATTTCGGTATTAAATTGAACATGTGGGCGAATGTCATATTTATCGGCACAGTGGCGTAAATATTGATAAATCTCTTGAGATGTCCCGTAGCGATTTTTCCAACCCAGCTCTTGCTCAAAAGAAAAAGAATAAAGATGTGAAGGTACATCACACGCAGCACCCGGATAAGTATTGTCGCGCCAGACACCGCCCACATCAGCAGCTTTTTCAAAGAGAGTAAATTGTTCAAAACCTGCTTGTTTGAGGCGAATGGCAAGTCCTAGACCACCAAAGCCAGTGCCAATAATGGCGATACGTACATTTTTATTTGAATTAGCTGACGAATTAAACATAGGCTGCTCTAAAATCCTTAAAAACAGTGGGCGAAAGAATCGCAATTTCCTGTATGCAGAATAGTCGTTTATTTGCTTGATTTAGAGGATGGATGAGGACAAAATATTGTGATTCGAGGACATTCTGAGCAATACAGTGAAGTATGCATGGGCTTTTGAACGCAGTGTACATAGTGTTCGATTAATGGCTGATTTTGCGGTGGAATCAGGCATTTCTTATCAGACCATTTTAGAAGAGACTGGAATCAGTCAACAGCAATTGCTTGACCCTAATATGGTGGTGACAGGTCAGCAAGAATTGCAGGTTATTCATAACTTGGTTGAGCAGCTTGGAGACAGGCCGACATTAGGCTTAGATGTAGGTACACGCTATCACTTTACAACATTTGGGCCTTTAGGCATGGCCCTCATGAGCAGTGCCAGCATTCGTGAAGCACTTGATTTAGCTTTAACCTATTTTTCACTTACTTTTGCTTTTACCCGATTTCTAGTTTCAGATACAGATGAAGGTATTCGGATTGAGATTGAAGATGAGGGCGTACCACCTTCAGTTCGCCAGTTTATTCTTGAACGGGACGCCGCGGCGCTCATTACGGTGCAACGGGACTTGGTACAAGATAATTTTTGTCAATATATGGCTTTCACTTTCCAGCCTAAAGCTGAGGTACAACCCTATATCGATTTGTTTGGAATTCTGCCGGAGTTTGGCGCGGCTAAGAACTTTGTTTTACTCGATCCGCACAAAGTAGATCAAAAACTACAAATGGCCAATGACCTGATTTTACATACGGCTGAAGAACAATGTCGGCAAATTTTAGATAGGCGCCAAACACAAAAGAAATTTATTAATTTAGTGCAGCAGCAGTTAATGAAGGTACGAGGGGAAATGCCATCTATGGACATGGTTGCCGATCGTTTGCACTTAAACGCGCGTACCTTACGCCGTCATTTGGCTCAAGAAGGTATGACCTTTATTCAAATTCGTGAAGAAGTCAGACAGGTTTTAGCAGAACAATATCTGACTTTACCGAAAGCCTCTATTGAGCAAATTGCCGAATGGTTGGGATATGCCGAACCTGCCAGTTTTATTCATGCATATAAAAGATGGCATGGTAAGACACCGCATGCAGTACGGTTAAGTGGTAAATCATCAAGCTGACTTTATTTATTCAAGCGCAAATGCAATAAGCGTGTTGCTGAAGTATGGCGAATCTCATCTACTCGTGCACTAAAATAACGTTCAGTAATGGCTTCACCTGACAAATCTTCAACGACTTCAAACCCCATCTGCTCCACGGCATGATGTAAATCAGTCGGTTTAAATTGACCTAATAATGGTTCTTTCAGCAAATGCGTAAACTGGGCAACACCCATGCTACCAATACGTTCGATACCAGTTAATTCCTGAAAATCGGTCGAATAGTCGAGTACCACCTCACTAGCGTTTGCTGCAAATTCAGCAATACTTTTTAAGGTCTGCAAGGTTGTTTGAGGGTTTAAATAGTGAGTTGTTCCAAGCCATGAGAAAAATGCAGGAGCGGATCGCTCATAGAGACTTCTGGTCAAGGCTTCCGAAATAGACTCTTTTTCAAAATTAATGGCAACAAACTCAACGCTAGCAGGAATATTTCCTAGCTTTTTTAGCTTGGCTTGTTTGGCCGCTTGAGTATCAGGATGGTCCACTTCAAAAATTTTCAAAGTAGGGTAATGGTGAGACTCACGTAGTACAAAAGAGTCTAGGCCGGCACCTACTAAAACATATTGTTGAGTGTTTGATTGGATAGCCTGATCAAGTAAATCTTCGGCATAACGAGAGCGTCCGACCACTTGCCCAGTGAGTAAACCTAAAGTGCGGTTTAAAACCGCAGAATTCATTAATTTAACAAGAAGTGGGCTTGATAGAAGTTTTTTCCAGCTTCTACTGGTCAGTTCAAAAGCATAAGGGTCTGAAAATACAGGGCTGACCGTATTTTTAAAGTGATTTGCACGTAATGCAGCGGCGGCTTCGGCGGTACGACTTGATTGACCTTCTTTCATCTTTATCCTGTTTTTTTATTTCTTGAAGATATTCAACGAAGAAGGCAGTGTATTTCATGAAAACCTAAAATACACCGCCTATTTCTTACAACGGATTTGATCAAAATTACAAATTAATGAGTCTTTGTCGTTTGATATATCACTTCATAATCTTTCAAATCGACGTTTTTCAAACGTTGTTTCAGCTTTTTCAATGACCATGGCCATGCAGCGAAGTTACGGCCATTTGCATCAAGGTAATAACTCTTACAACCACCACTATTAAATACAGTTGTTTTTAAGTGCTTTTGTACCAAATCATTATGCTTTTTAATAACTTCGGGCTTAACGTTGAACTTGCTAATACCCTTGTTCTTAATTTTCAATAAGCCATCTACAATATAGTCTAGCTGAGCCTCAGCTAAGCCAATAAAAGAGTCATAAACCAAGACATTGGGTCCTAAAATTAAAAATGCATTCGGCACATTTTCAATGTTGGTACCTAAATAAGCCTCAGGTGAACTATCTTTCCATAAATCTTGTAAACATTGACCTTTTTCATTATGAACACGTTTACCAATTGGTGGGTGAGATACCTCAAAACCAGTGCCCCAAATAATTACGTCAACTTCATGGCGTTCACCGTTGGCAGCAACAACAGTATTGCCTTCAACTTTAACCAAGCCATGAGGAATAAGGGTCGTATTTGGTGCTTGTAATGCAGGGTAGTAATTGTTAGCAAACAAAATACGTTTACAACCAATATCAAAGTTTGGCGTTACATTTTTACGCAGCACAGGGTCATTAATCTGCAATTTAAGTAATTGCTTACCCAGTACATTGACCGGTTTAAGTGCAAGCGGGTTACGTAAACCAAAGTTAATTGCATTCAGAGTTAACGCTACACTTTTACGCCAGCTTGCTTGAATAGATGGATACTTAGCAATCACTGATTTACTAAATTCGCCCAAGTCTGTGTCTGGTTTTGGTAGTACCCAAGGTGCTGTACGTTGGAACACAAAAAGCTCTTTCGCTTTTGGTTGAATTTGGGGCACAAACTGAATGGCAGATGCACCAGTACCAATCACGGCAATGCGTTTACCTGTCAAATCATAATCATGGTTCCATTTAGCTGAATGGAACATCTCACCTTTAAACGTATCTAAACCTTCAAGACGTGGAATTTGTGCTTCAGTAATTGGACCTGTAGCGAAAATAACAGTTTTAGATAAATACTGACCAGTAGTGGTATCAAGTACCCACACATGGCGTGACTCATCCCATGCGGCGTTCAGCAATTCGTTGTTAAATTCGATTTTAGATGAGACATTAAACTCATTACTCACATCTTCCAGATAACTTAAAATTTCTGGTTGGCGAGCAAATAAATGGCTCCACTTTGCACTTGGTGCAAACGAGTAAGAATAAAGCGCAGATGGCACATCACAGCCACAGCCTGGATAGGTATTTTCACGCCATGTGCCACCCACACGGCCAGCTTTTTCAATAATTTTATAATTGGTATAGCCAACTTGATCTAGGCGAATGGCAGTAGCTATACCTGAAATGCCGGCACCTACAATAAAGGTGTCGAAAATATGGTTGGGTGAATTGACAGCTTTTTTTGCTGATGCATTTGTTTTCATTTGAGCAGTCATATGTGTACTACCTATAAATTTCTTATTTAAATAATTTGTAAGACGTGCCAAGGAACTTGTTATACAAGTTTGGTGATGCACGTTTCATGAGCCAGAATAACTTCGCATCGATTTGAGGAATGGTGTAAAGCTCATTCTGATCAAGGCGGTTCAGTGTTAATTTGGCTACACTATCACTTGTGGTGAGGGCATAATTCATGAGTGCATGGTCTGCAAGCTTTGAATATCGTCCTGGAATCCGACCATTTTTGATGATATTGGTTGGAACCAAAGTGGGGCAGAGTACATTAACTTTAATATTGAACTTATGCAGCTCGGCAGAAAGCGTTTCTGAAAGCGCGCGTACACCTGCTTTAGTCACGTTATAGGCGGTCATTTCTGGTGCAGCTGTATAAGAGGCAGCGGAAGCCACGTTAATAATTGCACCATAACCTAACTTTTTAAATTTTGGGACGAAAGCATGACAACCGTGAATAACACCCCAAAGGTTGATATTCATGACCCAATTCCAGTCTTCGAGCGTCATTTCATCGAATTTTCCGCCTAAACCTACACCTGCATTATTAATGACAAGGGTGACAGGGTGCCCAAGTAAGATCTCAGCAGTTTCTGCTAGATCTGTAACCTGTTCGGAGTTACCGACATCGCAACGTATAGCGAAAGCTTTCGCGCCTTGTTGTTCAAGAATTTTTACGGTTTCTTCAGCAGCTTCGAGATTAATGTCTGCACAAACCACACTGCCACCACGTTTTGCCAGTTCAATTGCAAAACTTCGACCAATCCCACTGCCTGCACCTGTCACCACGGCATAAGCTTTTTGGCTTGGTTTAACTTTCTTTTTGCCAAATAAAATCATGATTCATCCATAAATAACTTGAAGATATACCAGCTATCTGTTTGATAGCTGGAAATGCAGGACGATTAAGACATGCGTACTGGTGGGGTAAATTCTTTAACAAAGTAAGGAGCAATTGCACCACCTTCGTTCAGCAATTTCTTTTTGTAGTACTCAAGATATTCAGTCGTATCATGGTCATTTGGATGAAAGTCTGGACGTAAATAGTCAAGAATTTGACCAATTGTACTTCCGAAAACGCCATCTTTCGGGCCAAAGATTAAACCTACACCACGACGGGCATCTTTCCAGAATTTTAAGGTGAACATCTCTTGCGGTTTTCTTAAAACAGGGACAAATAAGGTCGTCGCAGGAATAAGTCCTAAAATGGTAATTAGAGCAAGGACGAAACCAGACGCTCGTAATGGGTAGCTGCCATTTAAGATTTGGTAGACATCATAGGCAATATCTTTATGTTCAGATTCTTCAAGCATATGCCACATCCACAAAGCACGACTCTTCGCATCATCTGAATAATAAAAGTTTTTTTCATGCTTCATCATGTATTCAGCAAGTACTGCGGTAAAATGCTCAATACCCGCCATCATCGATAATTTGAGTGGCTGCGGAAACTTTAAAAACACATATTTAAAGAAGTTCGAGCCAAGAAAACGGTATAGGGCAACAGGATATTCAGCATCTTGAAGTGCATCGTTATATTCATTGTGCAATTTTGAGTGAATTGCTTCTTGACCAATGAGCGAAGTCACTCGCTGTTTTAAGATAGGGTCTTTAATAAACTCACGGTGATGGCGAGCGGTTTCGATCACCAGATCTTCACCATAAGTTAAAAAAACTGAAAGTGTGGCAAAAAACAAGGTGGCAAATTGATTGTCCATATAGAATCTGACATCAATTTCCTTACCATCAAAACCAATATTTAAATGACGGATTGGAATAGTGCTTTTACTGGCAAAATCCGGCAACTCAATTTCACGTTGAAATTTAAGTTTGTTAAATGATTTTTTTACTGTGGTCGAGATCATAGCGACACCTTGAGACAAATCAGTAGTAGTGCATTTTGATGAAAATCAATAAACTTAATGTTCAACAAGGCACTGTAAATTCCATTTTCAAAGCAGAGTGTTCTCTGGATTGACTACGGTGTTGTTGCTCCGTTATTTGTTTGATTATTTGGCTGAATAACGGAAAGAAGAGTTGAGACACACAGAATTTCTCAGTGACTCTTCTTTAATTTTTTCATATTAATCTGACTTTATGTTCGGATTCAATTCGGGTAAATTTTTTAAATATATAAAAGTAATTTATCAATTTCTTGAATAAGAAAAACTTTCATAAAATTTGTTTATATTTTTGAAAAATAATAAATAATTTATTTATATTAAGGTCGTTAGAGTAAATATAAGAATGTTTAGATATCCTTAATTGCATCTATTTTGAAGGCTTTTTTTGATCAAGTTTGACAACTATTCGGATTTTGTTTTTATATTTCTTCTGAGTCAAATTACATGCTAATCTGACTTTATGTTCGGATTATTGATTAGATCGTTATGACTACGCGTAAACCTCGTCAAACTCGAGCCAAAGTCACTGTCGACACGATTATTGAAGCAGGTTTTATTGCAGTGGCACTTCATGGACCAAGTGGCACCACCACACGTCATATTGCAGAAATTGCAGGGGTGAGTGTCGGATCTTTATATGAATATTTTAAAAATAAAGAAGAAATTTACGATGCGATGAATCACTATTTTGTTCGAGAAATTTTGGACATGATTACGGAACTTACGCCAACTATTTTACAGCTGGAGTTAGAACCTGTTATTGAAATGATTTTTTATACTTTTAGTGATTTATTAAAGAAAAATAACGACCGCTATTTGACTGTTTTACGTTATGCAGGCGAGTTACAGTACGATAAATACATTCCCAAAATTGAGCAGGCTTTAGTGGAAGTCATCATGAAATATATGATGCACAATCCTAAATATTTAAAAATTAATAATTTGGCTGTAATTACCTATATTTGTATTAATAGTGGGATTTTTAATGTGGCGCGGCATCTTATTTTGCCAAACCCTTATATCAGTTTTGATGAAATGGTGCAGGGGTTAACCACTATGATCATGAGTTATATCAATGCAGAGATGTCGCGCTCAGAAGAGCATTGATCACAGTTAGACTTTTTCAATTTGTATAAATGCTAAAAAAGCCCTCACATAAAAATTTATGTGAGGGCTTAGCTTCATTATGGCATGGTTGGAACTTCTTCCGGACGCATATCAAAAATCAGAATTTCAGCATGATCCCCATTGGTAAACGATAAGTTTCCACCATCACGGATACGTGCTGCATCACCTGTGTTAAAGGTTTTACCATTTACATCAACGCGACCTTTGGCAACATGTAGGTACACATATCGACCATCAGGAATCGTAAATTCGGCAGTTTCTTCACCATCAAAAAGACCTGAGTAAATATTAATGTCTTGTTTGATGGATAAAGTTTTTTCACCGCCTTTTGGTGAAATAATCAAATGCAATTTACCGCGTTTGTCTTCTTCATCAATATGAATTTGTTGATAACCTGGATCTGTATTTACTTCATTTGGAACGACCCAAATTTGTAAAAAATGTACGCCTTCTTGCGTAGAATGGTTAAATTCACTATGAGCCACTCCACGACCTGCACTCATTAACTGAATGTCGCCAGGTACAATTACAGAACCTGTACCCATCGAGTCTTTGTGCTCTAATGCACCTTCAAGTACATAGGAAATAATTTCCATATTACGGTGAGGGTGAGTACCAAAGCCTTTAGACGGCGCAACATTATCATCATTAATTACAAGTAGATCTGAAAAACCGACTTGTTTCGGGTCCCAATAGTTAGCAAATGAAAAGCTATGTTTTGATTGTAACCAGCCGTGATGTGCTGCGCCACGTTCATGAGATAAACGCATATCAAACATGATCTACTCTCCTAATTTAATTTTTTCTCTGAGTGCAGTTTATCGTAGCGATTATTGTAATAAATCTCTAAAAATGGAAAGCTTGGTACGATTTATAGAACGATGAAATAGAAAGCTATTTCTCAAATAAGAAAAAGGGTTCTTTTAGTTAAAATTGGAATTTTACTTTTAAAGCTAAAGATGAAAAAGGGAAATGGCTAGCTAAAAACAATTTTAAATATAACAATTGAAAGAAAAATCGATCTTTTTATCTTATTCAGTAGATAGAAAATTTAGAGATCTTTCATGCAATATACACATTTGTCTACACTGCATATTTAAATGAACTTAATAATGGAAATGAATAAAAAGCTAATATTAAAAATAATTAAACATGAACTGTTTTAAAATAAAGTTACTTTTCAATGGAAATGTTTTGTATTTATCAATCATTGTAGTGATAGATTTAAAATCACCTTTATTTTCAAATATTTGAGTAAATGTGTGTTATTGTAAATAAATGTGAAAACATTCACAAAGCTATTTTTTTTTGTTAAGATCATTAACATTAAAAACATAGAGATAATAATAATGATCAATAAAGTATTAATCGTGTTGTGTGTGAGTATCGTCTTTGTATTAGGGTATTGGGCTTATTTAGATACCCAAAATAAAAGACATCAGGAATTGATGCGAATCATTCAAGAAGCAGAACAAAATTTACAAAGTATCGAACGCAATCCTAATCATGCTCATCACAGCAATTTGGCTTCTTATAATTTGCAAGGCTATATAAGCGAGAAAAAAATTATTTTCTAAAAATATCGCGCTTTAAATTTCTGATTTTTTGCATCGTCATTGGTCATATCTTTTCATAAATTTTGATCATGTTTCGGTTGAATCTGTTAAACTTATTGAACGTATAGTAAAAAAGCTGCATAGGGGTTATGCAGCTTTTTTGTGTTTCAAGAGGGGCTGTGGTTATTTCCTATGTATGAACTAGAAACCAAATGAGTGGCATATTTGTTGCTTCTTAAATTTGAGATTCTTGTTGATAGGCCTGAACAGAAAAACAATATTGTTCAGCGACCTACATAGAAGTAAATATTCCACAGTTCAGATTTTGCATAGAGGCTACTTATGGCGGCGCCCAATTCTTCGGCAGGCTGGTTAGAGCGTTTATTTAAGTTAAGCGACAATAAAACCACTTTCCGGACTGAAGTTCTTGCTGGTGTAACTACATTTCTAACGATGTGTTACATCATTATTGTCAATCCACTCATTTTATCTGAAACCGGCATGGATCATGGCGCCGTATTTGTTGCGACCTGTTTGGCAGCAGCAATCGGCTGTTTAGTGATGGGGATCATTGCTAATTATCCAATCGCACTGGCCCCTGGTATGGGTCTAAATGCTTATTTTACCTATTCAGTTTGTATGGGTATGGGCGTGCCATGGCAAACAGCTTTAGCAGCTGTTTTTGTTTCAGGTCTTGTCTTCCTTGCAATTAGCTTCTTTAAAATTCGTGAAGCGATTGTAAATGCCATTCCAATGTCGCTGAAGTTTGCGATTGGTGGTGGTATTGGCTTATTCCTCGCACTTATTGCTTTAAAAAATGCTGGCATCATTGTTGATAATCAAGCGACATTAGTTGGCTTGGGTGATATCAAACAACCTACAGTATTATTAGCGTTATTTGGATTTTTAATGATTGTGGTTTTACACCAATTAAAAATCCGTGGCGCAATCATTATTAGTATTTTGGTTGTTACAGCCATTGCGACTGCCTTAGGTCTAAATGAATTTAAGGGTGTAGTTGGTCAAATTCCTTCAATTGCACCAACCTTTATGCAAATGGACTTTAAAGGTCTATTTACTGCAAGTATGGTTGGCGTAATCTTCGTATTCTTTATTGTCGATTTGTTTGATAGTACGGGTACTTTGGTTGGCGTTTCACACCGTGCTGGTCTTTTGCAAGATGGTAAATTACCTCGTTTGAAAAAAGCATTATTTGCTGACTCTACTGCAATTGTTGCTGGTGCAGCGTTAGGTACATCTTCAACTACGCCATATATTGAGTCAGCTTCAGGTGTGGCAGCAGGTGGACGTACTGGTTTAACTGCTGTTGTGGTTGCGGTCTTATTTATTTGCTGTTTATTTTTAGCGCCTCTTGCTCAATCTGTACCAGGTTTTGCAACAGCACCAGCTTTATTGTTCATTGGTGTGTTGATGATTCAAGGGATCACTCACATTGACTGGGATGATATTACAGAAGCTGTTCCTGCATTTTTGACTATTGTATTTATGCCATTTACCTATTCAATTGCAGATGGTATTGCAATGGGCTTTATCAGCTATGCATTAGTTAAATTATTCACAGGTAAGGCAAAAACTGTACCGTACATGGTGTGGATTATTGCTGCACTTTGGGTATTTAAATTTATCGCGTTTGGCGGTTAATATGATTTTTTATAATTTTCTTCTTGAGCTGTCTTAGTCATAGTTTTTAATAAGAAGAAAATTATAGAAGGGTGTGATTTTTACCACACCCTTTTTTCTTTAGACGTGGAGTTAATATGAATCAAGTCGAGCTGATTCGCGCCTTACCAAAAGCCGAATTGCATGTGCATATTGAAGGGACTTTTGAACCTGAATTAATGTTTGCAATTGCCCAGCGCAATCAGATTCAGATTCCTTACAAATCTGTTGAAGAAGTTAAGCAAGCTTATAACTTCCATAATCTTCAGTCGTTTTTAGATATTTACTATGCTGGTGCAAATGTTCTTGTACATGAACAAGACTTTTATGATTTAGCATGGGCTTATTTTGAGAAATGTGCCGAAGATCGTGTGGTTCATACAGAAATGTTCTTCGACCCGCAAACTCACACTGATCGTGGCGTTGCTTTCTCAACAGTGATTAACGGTTTAAAACGTGCTTGTGCTGATGCCAAAGCTAAGTTTGGTATTAGTTCTCAGCTTATTATGTGTTTCTTACGCCATTTAAGCGAAGAGGCAGCTTTTGAGACCTTGGAGCAGGCTTTACCATTTAAGCAAGACATTATTGCTGTAGGGCTTGATTCAAGTGAAGTGGGGCATCCGCCAGCTAAGTTTGAACGTGTTTTTGCTAAGGCGCGTGAAGAGGGCTTCTTAATCGTTGCTCATGCTGGTGAAGAAGGTCCACCTGAATATGTATGGGAAGCTTTAGACTTGCTCAAAGTGAACCGTATTGACCATGGTGTACGTTCTGAAGAAGATGAACAGTTAATGGCACGTTTAATTAACGAAAAAATGCCTCTAACGGTTTGTCCTTTAAGTAACTTAAAGCTCTGTGTCGTAAAGGATATGAAAGATCATAATATCCGTCGTTTGCTACAAAAAGACGTACACGTGACTGTAAACTCAGATGATCCATCATATTTCGGTGGATATATGAATGATAACTTCTTTGCAATTCAGCAAGCTTTAGACCTAACAAATGATGAGTTGAAAAAACTCGCAATCAACTCTTTTGAAGCCTCTTTCATCTCAGATGAAGAGAAACAAAAGTGGATTGCAGAAATCAAAAAAATCTAAATAAAAAAACCGCCTATCTCAGGCGGTTTTTTATACATACAATTACTTTGGTTGTTTGGTCATACTATTTAAAATATTGTCTTTATCAACAAAGTGATGTTTTAAAGCGGCCAGCACATGCCCAACAATAAGAAAGCCTGCAAACCAAGAAATATAAATATGTAATGGTTTAACGACAGCTAAAAGCTCTGGGTTATCTTGTACTAAACGCGGAATTTCAAATAAATATAAAACAGGGGCAGGGTGACCAGCACTCCAGCTAAATAAACAACCAGTGACAGGTAACGCCACCAAAATCACATAAAGGAATAGATGACCAATATGTGCCAGTGTTTTCATGGTTGGTGACATCGTATCTGGTAATTTTGGCGCTGGATGTGTATAGCGCCATAAAATACGGATAATCACCAAAAAGATAATGGTTGTCGCAATATTCTTGTGCAACGTAATGACATCACCTTTAAAGGGGCCATCAACGTCATAACTTAAAAAATTTCCACTATAGAAGCCAATAGCCCACGCTGCGATGAAAATGATTGCCATCACCCAATGCAGGACTTGTGCGGTACGGGTGTAATACTGAGATGAAACAGCAGGCATAAAAGACCCTATTTTTTTGTCGTTTTGATTTTTAATTTTATGGGAAAGCGCTGATTTTGAGAAATGTTTTAAATGTAACAGAGCGTGCTAAAAACAGAACGTTTAAGAAAAAATACATTTGTTGAGCTGAGTTTTGCAGGGGAAAATAGATTGCATAAATGCATCAAATTATTTGTTTCTTATAAAGTTGAGTTTAGGCACAATACGCGCTGCCAACGTTCAATCAAAGGAAAAAATGATGAAAAAATTGATGCTCGCTCTAGCGCCAGTTGTTTTAGCTTTAACAGCGTGTGCAACGACTACAGGTACGGGTACAGGCGCTACTTCTGCACAAACTACAACTCAACAGTTGGGTGTTGCTGCATTAAAAGTTGCTGTAAATGCAAAATGTATTACAGAGATTAATAATGTTTCAGCTTGGAAAACAGCAACGAAATATATGACTGCTGACCAACGTGACAGCATTCAAACCAATGTTTGTGGTTGTGTGAGTGAAAAAGCACCAAATAGTGTGACAGCAGTAGAATTGGCTGCGGCTGCATTTGATGTAAATGCACGTGCTACAATTGTAAACCAAGTGGTTTCAAAAACTGTAAATGAGTGTGTGGCAGAAGCTTTACAAAAGTAATTAATGATTTTTGTATTAAAGAAGGCTGATTACTATTGATCAGCCTCTTTTGTTTAAAGGTAGAGAGTTGATGTTTATTGCTGGTGTAGATGAGGCGGGACGAGGACCTTTGGTAGGTTCTGTTGTGGCAGCGGCTGTTATTTTAGATCCGAATAATCCAATTGCGGGATTAAATGATTCTAAAAAATTAACTGAAAAGAAACGTGAAAAGTTGTTTATTGAAATACAAGAAAAAGCCTTAGCTTGGTCAATTGCAGAAGCAACGCACAGTGAAATTGATGAATTAAATATTTTACAAGCGACTTTTTTGGCTATGCAACGTGCAGTTGATGGTTTGAAAACTCAACCACAAAAAGTGATTGTAGATGGTAATCAAATTCCAAAAGGAATCATTATTCCTTGTGAAGCGATTGTTGGGGGAGATGCGAGCCATGCTGAGATCAGTGCAGCGAGTATTCTGGCAAAAGTTACGCGTGATCGACAAATGCAAGAATTAGATCAACAATATCCATTATTTGGTTTTGCCAAACATAAAGGATATCCAACTAAAGCGCATTTTGAAGCGATTGCAGCGCATGGTGTAATTGATCAGCACCGCCGTAGTTACGCACCTGTTAAACGTGCTCTAGGCTTATAAATACAACTTCCTAAAAAATTTAAAGCGACTATAAAGTCGCTTTAATTAGGGAGAGAATAACTTCATGTTAACGATTGAAGTTTTTCTGTGCAAAATTATCATCTTCAAAAGAAACTTGATAATCTTGATCAAGATGTTGAAGGTGTTCATGCATTGCACGTTCATGTTGAATACGTTGATAAATTTCTTCGCGATGAACAGAAACCTCTTTTGGTGCATTCACACCAATACGAACCTGATTTCCTTTGACGCCAAGCACAGTAACACTGACTTGATCCCCAATCATTAATGTTTCCCCGACACGGCGGGTCAGAATCAGCATGTTTATCTCCTTGCTAAACGCTTAAAACTGCAATATTGGTACCCAAATAAAAGCTCAACCTCAGTTTTCAGTCAGATTCTAACAGAAATATGAGAACAAAGTCATATTTTGATAATCACTGCCAAAAAACTTTCCGTTTAATATAACAGAGCCGCTATAAAAAAAACTATAGCGGCTCTGTGTTTTCTTTAATTATTGTCGGACAAGTAAACATTTTTTAATGAATAATTGACCGATTGGTAAAATTAAGCGCGGGCGCTGCTTTCACCATGTTCACGATCTAAACCAAAAGCGGTGTGTAGACAACGAACAGCAAGTTCTAAGTATTTCTCATCAATAATGACAGAAACTTTAATTTCAGATGTTGAAATCATAAGGATATTAATGCCTTCATCAGCAAGGGCAGTGAACATCTTGCTCGCTACACCTGCATGTGAACGCATACCTACACCCACGATAGACACTTTAACAATGTCATCACGTGTTGAAACTTCACGTGCACCAATATTTTTGGCAGTTTCGTTTAAGATTTTTTCAGCTTTAGCTAAATCAACACGGTTTACAGTGAAAGTGAAATCTGTTGTGCCATCTTCTTCAACATTTTGCACTATCATATCGACTTCGATATTGGCATCACTTACTGGTGATAAAATTTTAGAAGCAATACCTGGTTCATCAGGTACACCTAAAATCGTTAATTTTGCTTCGTCACGGTTAAAAGCAATACCTGCAATAATTGGCTGTTCCATATTATCTTCCGCCTCAGTAGTAATGAGTGTACCTACATTTTCTTTAAATTCATCGTCAAACACGCCGTCGTTATCATTATCAAAACTTGATAATACACGCAAAGGAACTTGATATTTTCCGGCAAATTCTACTGAGCGAATTTGTAAAACTTTTGAACCTAATGAAGCCATTTCTAGCATTTCTTCAAAAGAAATACGGTCGATTTTTTTGGCTTTAGGAGCAACACGAGGGTCAGTGGTGTAAACGCCATCTACATCAGTGTAAATTTGGCATTCATCTGCTTTTAGAGCAGCAGCAAGCGCAACACCTGAAGTATCTGAACCACCACGGCCTAGAGTTGTGATATTTCCATTAGCATCAAAGCCTTGGAAACCAGCAACAACAATAACACGCCCTGCATCAAGGTCATTGGTCATGACATCTGTATCAATAGACTCAATACGCGCCTTGGTAAATGCACTGTCAGTTTTAATACCGACTTGACGTCCGGTATAGGATTTAGCTTCCACACCAATCGAATTAAGTGCCATAGCTAACATGGAAATCGTCACCTGTTCACCGGTTGAAACCATTTGGTCTAACTCGCGTGGGTCAGGTGTTTCGGTAATGGCTTTAGCGAGAGCAAGTAAGCGGTTTGTTTCACCACTCATTGCAGATACGACCACAACAACTTTGTGACCGTGATCATGCCAACGCTTAACACGACGAGCAACATTTAAAATGCGCTCGGGGGTACCCATAGAAGTACCGCCATATTTTTGAACGATTAATGCCATAGTTTTTCCATATAAGCCATGACCCTGAGAGGCTTTTCAGGGTCAGTTACACAAAAAGTGAAGTCTTATTTTTGTTCAAGCCATGCAGGTAATGCAGCAATAACTTGTCCAAACTTCTCGTTAAGTGGCGCGCCACCTTGTGCTAAGTCAGGTTTACCACCACCTTTACCACCTAACTCGGTTGCTAGATGCTTGATGATGTCACCTGCTTTTAGATTTGCAGTGTATTGTGATGCAACTGAAGCAAGCAGGCTAACTTTGTCACCCTCTACGCCAGCTAACACAATGACTGCGTTCTCTAATTTTGATTTAACACTGTCGTGCAAGTTGCGAAGTGATTTCGCATCTACACCCTGAACAGTGGTAATAAGCGTTTGACGACCAGCAATCGTTTGTACCTGATCAATCAATTCTGACGCTTGGAAGTTTGCCAATTTCTGATTGAGCTGTTCAATCTGCTTTTGTAATGTAGAAACAAGTTCTACATTGGCTTGTACACGCTCAACAGTTTGGTCTTTCTGTGCTTTTAATAAACTATTAATGTGCTGGATATCTGAATCGGTTTTTTGTACTACATCTAAAGCTTTAGTACCTGTAACTGCTTCAATACGGCGTACACCGGCAGCCACACCACCTTCTGAAGTGATTTTAAATAAACCGATATCGCCTGTACGCTTAACGTGAATACCACCACAAAGTTCGATTGAGAAGTTTTTCTCATCAATCACTGAACCCATAGCGAGAACACGAACTTCGCTACCATATTTTTCACCGAACAACATCATTGCGCCTTTGGCTTTTGCCGCTTCGATGTCAAGGAGTTCAGTGGTTACTGCGGTATTTGCAATAATTTCTGCATTTACCAAACGCTCAACCTGTTGTAACTGTTCAAACGTTACTGGTTGGTCGTTAGCAAAGTCAAAACGTAAGATATCGCTTGCAACTAACGAACCTTTTTGTTGTACGTGTGAACCTAAGATTTGACGAAGGGCAGCATGTAATAGGTGAGTTGCCGAGTGGTTACGAGCTGTTGCCTCACGAATGTCTGCTTTAACAATCGCTTCAACGTTTTGATCGGCTTTAAGATTACCAACAGTCACAATACCTTGATGAACAAAGGCACCGCCTGATTTTTTCGTATCTTGAACTTCAAAAATACCAGTTTCGTTTTTGAAGATACCTGTATCACCAATCTGACCACCACTTTCTGCATAGAAAGGAGTTTGGTTTAAAACGATAAGTGCTTCGTCGCCTTCAGAAACTTCATCAACTTGTACGCCATCTTTGTAGATCGCTACAATTTGGCCTTGACCAGTTGTGTTGATGTAACCGTCAAATTGGGTTTCGCCTTCAACTTGTACAATGCTGTTGTAATCAACTGCGAATTTACCAGCATCACGAGCACGTTGACGCTGTGCAGCCATTTCTACTTCAAAGCCAGCTTCGTCAATAATAAAGTCACGTTCACGTGCAATATCAGCTGTTAAGTCTGTTGGGAAGCCGTAAGTGTCGTAAAGTTTAAATACAGTCGCACCAGGAATAGTCTTATCTTTTAATTGAGCAAGCTCGCCTTCAAGTAGTTTTAAGCCTTGCTCGAGTGTTTTAGCAAACTGTTCTTCTTCACGAATTAAAGTTGCTTCAATCACATCTTTACGCGCTACAAGTTCTGGATATGCATCACCCATAACTTCGATTAAAGGTTGCAACATTTTGTAGAAGAACGTACCAGTTGCACCAAGTTTATTACCGTGACGCACAGCGCGGCGGATAATACGACGTAATACATAACCGCGGCCCTCGTTGCTTGGGTTTACACCATCAGCAATTAAGAAACAGCATGAACGCGCATGGTCTGCAACTACACGTAAAGAAGGCTGACCTTCGTCTTCGATACCAATAATGTTTGCAGCAGCTTTTAATAAGTGTTGGAACAAGTCAATGTCGTAGTTTGAATTAACATGTTGCAATACAGCTGAGATACGCTCCAAGCCCATACCTGTATCAACAGATGGAGCAGGGAGAGGGTGAAGTACGCCATCAGCAGTTCGGTTAAACTGCATGAAAACGTTATTCCAGATTTCAATGAAACGGTCACCGTCTTCTTCAGGTGTGCCTGGTAAGCCACCCCAAATATGATCGCCATGGTCAAAGAAAATTTCAGAACATGGACCACATGGACCTGTGTCACCCATTGCCCAGAAGTTATCAGATGCGTATTTTTCGCCTTTATTATCACCAATACGGATAATACGTTCAGGTGCTAAACCAATTTCTTTATTCCAGATGTCATAAGCTTCATCATCGGTGTGATAAACGGTTGCATATAAACGATCTTTAGGAAGTGCTAGCCACTCATCGCTAGTCAAAAATTCCCAAGCAAATTTAAGAGCATCACGTTTGAAATAATCACCAAATGAGAAATTTCCTAACATTTCAAAGAATGTATGGTGACGTGCAGTGTAACCAACGTTGTCTAAATCATTATGTTTACCGCCAGCACGTACACATTTTTGTGATGTAGTTGCACGTACATAGTCACGTTTTTCAAGACCTAAGAAGCAGTCTTTAAACTGGTTCATCCCAGCATTTGTAAATAATAAAGTTGGGTCGTTGGCAGGAACAAGAGAACTCGACGCGACACGTGTATGCCCTTGCGTCTCAAAGTAGCGCAAAAATGCTTCACGAATTTCAGCAGATGTCATTAAACGAGTACTCACAACCAAGTCACTCCATATTTTCGAATTTGGCTAAATGTATCAATGCCTGTTTGTTTTATGTCAAACCTGAGCATTTGATACGGGGCTTATTTTTTAAAAACGCTAAATTGTAGCGGAAAAACCCCACCGAACCAACGATTTTAAAAGGAATATCTTACAAAACTGTGATTTGGCTAAAAATCTATATTCAATTGGGCGTGACGTGCTTTACTATATGCCTTCTTTAGTCTTTAGTTTTGTAGATAAGGATAGGTCATGCAACGTATCGCCATTAATGGGTTTGGGCGGATTGGACGTAATGTTTTACGTGCTTGGTTCGAGAGCTCAAAACAATTTCAATTTGAAATCGTGGCGATTAACGATATAGCAGATGTACAAACATTAGTGCACTTATTTAAATATGATTCCACACATGGCCGTTTTAATGGAAATGTAGAAATATTTATTGAAAATGAAAAAGTTTTTTTGAACATTCAATCAAATCAAAGAACACTAAAAGTTGAAGTTTTAAAACAGGAAAAACCTGAGCTTTTGCCATGGTCTAGTTTGGATGTTGATGTCGTACTTGAGTGTACCGGACTGTTCCGTTCCCACGCTGATGCAACCCGCCACCTACAAGCTGGAGCAAAAAGGGTAATTATTGGTGCAGCACCTTTTGATCATGTAGATGCAGCAATTGTCTATGGTGTTAACCATGCAGATGTGAAAGCGACTGATCAGATCATATCAAGTGTGTCATGTACTACGCAGGCATTAGTACCCTTAGTTAAAATCATTGATGATGCGTTTGGAATTGAAACAGCGCTCATGACAGAAATTCATGCTGTTACAGCAGACCAGTCTGTACTTGATCACGCGCATCGTGATTTGCGTCGTGCCAGAGCTTCTGGACAAAATATTATACCAACTACGTCTAGTGCATTAGGTGCATTAAAGCGCGTTATGCCAAAAATGGAAGACCGTATAGACGGTTATTCAATTCGGGTACCTACTATTAATGTAGCTGCAATTGACTTAACTTTTATCGCTCAATCGCCAATTACTGTGCATCATATTAATGAAGTATTGATTAAAGCTTCTCAAACAGATTATGCAGAAATTATGGCTGTTACTGATGAACCATTAGTTTCAAGTGATTTCAACCATTCTCCTTATTCTCTTATTGTTGATTTAACCCAGACAATGGTGGTGGGGCATCAAGCTAAAGTATTTGCTTGGTACGATAATGAATGGGGCTATGCAAATCGATTATTAGATTTGTGTGATTCTTTCTAAACGTCAATTGAAATAATTTAAGGATGTTAAATTGACATCCTTTTTTATAATTACTAATTTATGATCTGAATAGTTATAGAAATAACTTAAAAGAAAATTTATTTTAAAATTTTAAATATTTATATTGTGAAAAACTATCTCTATTTGTATGATTCGCAAACATTAAAATTTTAATTATAGAGTTCATATGAAATTTAAATCAAAAAAAATAAGTGGTTTTTTAATTATTACATCTACTATTATTTTAACCGCTTGTGGTGGTGGTGGCTCAGATCAAAATACTAATGATCAAGCTGAAAGTAATTTAGAAAAAGACGATGCAATTTACCAAGTTTATTACCAACCTTCTAATTTTTCTTCAGAGGTTTATAGTGATTTTTTTGAAATCACTCAATATCCAATTAAAAATAATGAAATATTTTTTTCAAAGTCACATAACCTACCGCTAGAAACTGAACTTTTAACTGAAAAGAAAATTTTAAATAAAGGGACGTTACAAACCAATATTGTGAAAAGGTTAACATCTAGCAGTTGGGCTTATGAATTAACGCCTGATTTGAAAAAGAATTTAAAGTTTGAAATTGTGAAGTTGGATGGTGAAAATATCTTTGACCGTGTATTACCGGGCTATAAAGAAAATAAAAATCTAGAAACGGGCCTTCATAGTCAACTTGATAAAAATTTAATTGAATTTTATCAAAACTATAAGAATGTTACGTTTCCAAAAAATAGTTATTGTTATCGTTTAAAAGAGACTCAATGGAATCAATCTTATATTTCAGATATATCTAGTTTTAATGCAAATCCCTCGTTTAGTGAGAAAAAGCAGTCAATCATCGAAAGGTATAATAACTTAGGTCAAGATAAAAAGTATTTTAGGCTTCTAAATTCGCAGTGGTACGGCTATAACTTAACTGTTTTAGAAAACTTAGAAACTGGTGATACTCAAAGTGTACTAGGTAATAATAATGATCAATCTGCTTTTATAGAGTTTAAGTCAAGCAACTTATGGGATGCTGACAAAAGTTTGGCTTATGAAAAGTCTCATCCTTATTCTATAGAAGATAACCCGCTTAATAATGTGCACTCCTCAAATGCTTTGAAGCAGAAATTAAAAATTGCAAATCTTGAAAAAGGTTGCTTTGCTTTTAATACTCAAGCAGCTCAAGCTATTCAAAAGTTAAATTTGGTGAATTGGAAACAAGGTGATAGTTCAGTTATTGGCCCTTTCTTTGGTCGAAGAACTTTTGATTATAATTTAAGTGAGTGATAGTAAGATATTGAATCCACTTGCTAATTCATAAAAACTTCTTTTTGACTTCATAGTTTATTAAGAAACATTTATGCAAATTGTCAGGTGCATGGCAGAAAGTATCATGCTACACTAAGAGAAATCGGGTGTGTTCCCGATTTTTTTATGTGGGGTCGTTCCACGTTGATCAGATTTTAGGCTTGAAATATGACCATTTCAGAGACATGGTTGCTGCCTGACGGGGTAGCCGATGTATTGCCGGAACAGGCACAAGTCATTGAAAAACTTCGCCGTGAAGCTTTAGATTTCCTCGCGGTACGAGGTTATCAATTGGTATATACACCATTTATCGAATACATCGAATCGTTGTCTTCATTATCAGAATCAAATCAAGACTTAGATTTAGTAACTTTTAAGGTTATTGATCAGCTCTCAGGCCGTTTACTCGGTGTTCGTGCTGATATGACGCCACAAGTTGCACGTATTGATGCACATGTAAGACCAGTTGAAGGCGTTGCACGTTACTGTTATTCAGGGACTGTATTACATACTAAACCACAAAATTTCAATGCCACTCGTGCGCCTTTACAATTAGGTGCCGAATTATATGGCCACGATAGTATCGAAGCTGATGTCGAAATGGTCGGTGTTATGCTGGGGTTGATTGAGAACATCTATACTTTGCAAGGCGCGCATTTAGATTTGGGCCATGTAGGGTTGTTCCGTAGTCTAGTCAAGTATGCTGGACTGTCAAAAAATGAAGAGCATGAACTGTCTGATCTTTATCAAAGAAAAGCATTGCCAGAGTTAGCAGAATTTACTCAAAGCCTAAATATGGGTTCTGATTTCTATGCGCTTGGTCGTTATTCTAGTGATCTAGAAGCATTGCAGTCGAATTTAAGTGCCAATATCTTGCAAGATGCAGAGTTTAAGTCAGCATTAGATGCGCTTAAGACGACGCTTGAGCAAATTAAAGGGCGCTGGCCAAATCTCAATATCGGTATCGATGTCGTAGAGCTACGTAGTTATCACTATCACACTGGTTTAATGTACGCAGTATATGCGCCGAACCGTGCTGCGCCGTTAGCGCAGGGTGGCCGTTACGATGGTATTGGTGAGCATTTTGGTCGCGCACGTCCTGCTACTGGCTTTAGTTGTGATTTATATGCCTTAGGCGCAAATCAGTTCGCAGAGATCGAAACTGTTGTTGCTCCAAAAGGTACAGAACAGGATTTACTCAAAGCAATTTCTAATGCACGTGCTCAAGGTTTACGTGTCGTTCAATTGTTAGGTAATGATGATTTAAGTTCTATTCCATACGCGACCCATCAACTCGTGTCGCAAAATGGTCAATGGAATATTGAAAAGATTTAATCGCCAACGGTAAGTTTTTACTGGTGGTTTCCAATTTTAACAGCATGATGTAATGAGGCTATTATGGGCAAAAATGTTGTGGTACTTGGTACCCAATGGGGCGACGAAGGTAAAGGTAAAATCGTCGACCTGCTCACAGATCAGGCGGCTGCGGTAGTACGTTATCAAGGCGGACATAACGCAGGTCATACTCTTGTCGTAGGTGGTAAAAAAACTGTATTGCACCTCATTCCATCAGGTATTTTACGTGAAAACGTATTGTGCTTAATTGGTAATGGTGTGGTACTTTCACCAGCCGCATTAATTGAAGAAATGGGAATTTTGGAAGCAGAAGGAGTTCCTGTTAAAGAACGCCTACGTATTTCTCCAAACTGTCCACTCATTTTGCCTAACCACATTGCACTTGATCAGGCACGTGAAAAGAAACGTGGTAATGCTAAAATCGGTACTACAGGTCGTGGTATTGGTCCTGCATACGAAGATAAAGTGGCTCGCCGTGCAGTGCGTGTTGCTGACCTTGTTCGTGGTGGTGCAGCATTAGAAGAAAAACTGTCTGAAATGCTTGAGTTACATAACTTCCAGTTAACTCAGTTCTACGGTGTAGAAGCTGTTAAATTTGAAGATGTATTGGCTCTTTGCAACCAATGGCGTGAAGTTCTTGCTCCATTAGTGGTTGATGTGACTAAAGTGTTGCATGACTATCGCAAAGAAGGTAAGGCTGTAATGTTTGAAGGAGCTCAAGGCTCTCTTCTAGATATTGACCACGGTACTTATCCATATGTTACAAGTTCAAATACAACTGCTGGTGGCGTAAGCTCTGGTTCAGGTATGGGACCTTTACATCTTGATTATGTATTAGGTATTACTAAAGCTTATACAACTCGTGTAGGTGCTGGCCCATTCCCAACTGAATTGGTTTACGATGCAGCAGCTGATGCTGGTGATCCAGTGGGTAAACACTTGGGTACAGTAGGTCATGAGTTTGGTGCTTCTACTGGTCGTCAACGTCGTTGCGGATGGTTTGATGCTGAAATCCTTCGCCGTTCTGTAGATGTAAACTCACTTTCTGGTATTTGCTTAACTAAACTTGACGTTTTAGATGGTTTAGAAGAAGTGAAAATCTGTGTGGGCTATGAAAATACAGATTCAGGTTGTGTGGGTTCTTCTGATGCGGTTTCTTTTGAATGCTTGAAACCAATCTACGAAACTATGCCTGGTTGGAGTGAGTCGACTGTTGGTTTAACTAGTATCGACCAATTACCAGCAAATGCTTTGGCTTATGTGAAGCGTATTGAACAGTTAATCGAATGTCCGATTGATATCGTTTCAACTGGTCCAGACCGTGCAGAAACAATTGTTTTACGTCATCCATTCTCTGCTTAATTAGCAAAGATTAAAAAAGCCTCCTGAAAGGGGGCTTTTTTATACCCGACTAAAGTGCAGTTTTTGTTTGATTCGATTCAGATTAAAACGTTATATATCGATAAGGAATGATGGGCTCAGGATGAAGCTGCAACCAACTATTTCAAAAACAATTTTTTATTCTTTTTTATTTGCTATTGGTGGCTCTCCAACATTAGCGATGTTGGTCATTTATGGACAAGCATATCATGAAGATTTCTTCATGACTGCTTTTATGAGCTTGTCAGTATTGTTCGCATGCGTGTTAATTCCTGTGGTATTCATACAAAATAGTTATTTACTCTGGAAAAGAGAAAGTCCTAATCTTGAAGAGAAAGTTAAGACCTTAAGTCATATCTATCTTGGCTTAAATATAATATGTTTGATTTTCTGGATTTATTTGATGACTTTATCTACTTGATCGTTACATAAATACTATGATCATGAAGAAATGAGACATTCAAAGCATACTCGGGATTTCTTATAATAAGTGCAAAAGAATAAACAGCTTTTCTAACGATTTAGGTGATCCAATTGATGAATAAAAGACTTTTTTTAAGCTTATGTGCTGCGAGTGTTGTAACAATTTCTGGGTGTACAACAGTAGCTGACATGGCAGGCGCAGATACAGCGACTTTAAATGCTCAATCTGCTCAAGGTTTTAATAAAATGGTGCAGGAAGCACGTGGTAAGGGTGCGCTAGATACTAGTTCTAGTACATATAACCGCATTAATTCTGTATTCAACCGTTTGAAACCGTATGCGAACCAGATGAACCAGACAGGTCAGCCATTTAGCTGGCAGTTGGCAGTGTTGAAGTCTGACACGATTAATGCCTATGTAGCACCAGGCGGTAAAGTTGTGTTCTATACCGGTATTGTCAATAAATTGAACCTGACTGATGCTGAAATTGCAGCAGTTATGGGGCATGAAATGACTCACGCTTTAGAAGAGCATGCAAAAAGTAAAATTGGCGCTCAGGCTCTAACTGATTTAGCTCTTGGTATTGGTCTAAGCTATGCTGGTAATAATGTCGGCCAACTTGGTACTGCTGCGGCTCAACTGGGTTCGCAAGTGGGTGTAGGCTTGCCATATTCTCGTAGCTTGGAAAGTCGTGCTGACCAAGGCGGTTTAATGCTAATGGCGCGTGCAGGTTATAACCCAAATGCTGCGATTACACTTTGGGAAAAAATGAACAAGCTTGAAGGTGGTGGTGGTTCATCTTTCTTGTCTACTCACCCATCTAACTCTCAGCGTATTGGCGAAATGCGTAAAAACTTGCCTGCAGCAATGGCAGTTTATAATAGCCGTAAATAAGATATAAAATTTTTTATAGATAAAGAAAACGGATGCTTAAGCATCCGTTTTTTTATTTAAGGCGCAGGGTTGGGCTGTTGAGTGTGAATGGCTTCAATACCTTGTAAAACTTCAGTAGATAATTCAATTTCAAATGCCTGAATATTTTCTTTAAGTTGGTCTAGATTCGTGGCACCAATAATTGTGCTGGTCACAAAGAATTGTTGTTTGATAAATGCTAATGCCATTTGGGTTAAGCTTAACCCATGTTTCTCTGCTAGCTGTGCATATTGTTCAGTTGCCCATTCGCTTTGAGGGTTACTGTAGCGGCTAAAACGAGGAAATAATGTGACACGGGCATTAGCCGGACGTGCGCCATTTCTAAACTTGCCAGAAAGATAGCCAAACGCAAGAGGAGAGTATGCCAGTAAACCAACATCTTCATATTTTGCAATTTCAGACATACCTAGTTCATAAGTACGGTTGAGTAGACTATATGGATTTTGAACACTTACAAATTTGCTGACACCTAATTTTTCAGCCAAATGTAAAAATTTCATGGTGCCCCATGGGGTTTCATTCGATAAACCAATATAGCGAATGCGTCCGCGGTTAATCTCTTCTTGTAGAGCAAGTAATGTTTCTTCTAGAGGTGTTGTGTCGTAATCATTTTGAGCTTGTTGGTTGCCATAAGCTAACGTACCAAAGAAGTTGGTGTGACGTTCAGGCCAATGGAGTTGATATAGGTCGATATAGTCGGTTTGGAGGCGTTTGAGTGAACCATCCAGGGCTTTCGCAATATGATCGCTGTTGAAGCGCGTATGGCCTTCTCGGATGTGTGTTCCTCCAAAGCCAGGTCCGGCAATTTTAGAGGCAAGGAAGACTTTGTCACGTTGACCATTTTGGGCAAACCAATTGCCAATGATCGTTTCTGTTGCACCGTAAGTTTCAGGTTTTGGCGGAACCGAATACATCTCTGCCGTATCCCAAAAATATAAATCGTGTGCCAAAGCATAATTGAGTTGTTGAAATGCTTCTTGCTGGGAGTTTTGCTCACCAAATGTCATGGTGCCTAAACAAATTTCTGGAAGCTTGAGGCCTGTGCGACTAAGTGGGTTAAATTGCATACAGCGGAATCCTTGGAAATTTTGAGTTAGCCTAACTGAGAATATGTATTCAACTTAAATCATAAAATTAGAATAGTTTGTAAGTTTTGTGTATTAACTCATTGTTGCATATAAAAAAAGCAAACCGAAGTTTGCTTTTGATTAAAAATTTAATAAATATTATTCTTCATCATCATAGTCGTCATCAGAAACAGGTGCATCTTCTAATGAAACATCAAAAATAAGAATAGCTTTACCATCTGTTTGGATCATGCCTTGATCTTCTAAAGTTTTGAGCACACGGCCAACCATCTCACGTGAACATCCAACAATACGACCAATTTCTTGACGAGTAATACGAATTTGACGACCGTTTGGCAAAATCATTGCTTCTGGCTGTGAAGATAGGTCGATTAAACAACGTGCAATACGGCCAGACACATCGATAAATGCAAGATCTGTCATTTTACGGGTCGTATTTTTTAGACGGCGAACGAGTTGTGCAAAAACAGCATAACTTAAGTCTGGATATTGTTTGCTAAGTTCGTGGAAGTTGTCATAAGAAATTTCTGCAATTTCACAGACATCACGAGTACGAACTTCAGCTGTACGTTGAGGGTTCGGTTCGAAAAGCCCCATTTCCCCAAAGAAGTCGCCCGGATTCAAATATGCAACAACAATTTCACGTTCATCATCTTCGCGTAAAATAATTGAAACTGAGCCTTTTAAAATTAAATATAAAGATTTCGACTCTGTTCCGGCATCAACAATTGTGGTTCGTTTTGGATATCTGTTGATGTGAGCACGTTTTAACAATGCTTTAACGGATTCAGGTAGTTGCCCCGGGGATAAAGCATCTGTGCTGAGTTGTGAAAAATTTGAAGTCATGCTTAATATGTTCCGAATAGGGTAAACAATTCACACAAGCCCGAGATGAGCTATTACACAGAAGAGATGAAATTCCTTATCAACTCATTTTATGTTAGTGTACAAAACAAGGGTCTGTTGACATTTCACAGATGGTTGCGACATAAGACAATTCTTTTAGACGTTACCAAGCAAGAGCTATGAAATTTAGCCATTCTAAATAAATAGATCTTAACAACGGAACGTACAAAATAACATAGTCTTGCGCTATGCCTGCGCTGCTTAAATGGCAACTCAGATTATGGCTGAAATTTCACAAACTATATAACAAAACTGGACAAAGGATTGCAATTGTCTGGGTTTTGCGTCTTATTTGGATTAATTTTTAGCTCTAACGCAATCCATAGATGAAATGTCAACAGACCCTGCTTAAATTTATAATTTTTTTTAGGTAGTTGCAATGCAAACAAGTGTACATTGGCTAGAGAATGTTGCTTTTGAAGCGAAATCAGATAGTGGGCATAGTGTCATCATGGACGGCTCACCTGAGTATGGTGGTGAAAACCGTGGTCCACGTCCTATGGAGTTGCTATTAATGGGACTTGGTGGGTGTGCTTCGTTTGATATTGTGACCATTTTAAAGAAATCTCGTCAAGATGTGACGAATGTTGTATGTAATTTAAAAGCTGAGCGCGCAGACACAATTCCCGCTGTTTTCACTAAAATCCATTTGCATTTTGTGGTAACGGGTAAAGCTGTAAAAGAAAAACAGGTTGCAAAAGCGGTTGAATTATCTGCCGAAAAATATTGTTCAGCGAGTAAAATGCTTTCTGATGGTGGTGTTGAAATTACCCATGACTTCGAAATTATTGAAGCTGAATAAGGTGTTTTTTTGATAGGTAGAAAAAAGAAGCTGACATTAGAGTTGGCTTTTTTATTGTCAAAAATAACTAAAAAATAAGAGGATAAATGAAAGTGAATATTCGTACTGCTAAATGGGAAGATACTCAGGCCATATGCGATTTACTTAAACAGATGGGGTACCCACAACCACTCGCTCTTATCCAAGAAAAATTTGAAATACTGCATAGCGATCTTAAAGCAGAACTTTTGGTTGCTGAAGATGAAGATAAAGTGTGTGGTTTTTTATCCCTTTATTTTATTCCACAAATCGCCTTGAAAGGTGACTTTGCCAAAGTATGCTATTTATGTGTTGATGAAAATATACGAAGTAAAGGTATTGGACATTTACTTTTGCAGCAGGCTGAGCAATTGGCAAGACAACGTGGTTGTGATCGAATGGAACTGCATTCGGGCGAACAGCGAACATTGGCGCATCAATTTTACTTACGAGAAGGCTATGTAGATGCGCCAAAATATTTCCGAAAAAAACTAAATTAGCGCGTTTTGCCTAAGAATAACTGAGGGTCTACTCGTGCATTATTAAGGCTCATGCCCCAATGCAAGTGCGGACCTGTCACACGTCCAGTTTTACCCACTAAACCTAAAGTTTCTCCTTGGCGGATATGTTGGCCTTTTTCTACTTTAATTGTACTTAAATGGCAAAACATACTAATTAAGCCTTGCCCGTGATCAATTAATACAGTTTGACCATTAAAAAAATAAGATCCAGTTTGGATTACAACACCATCTGCTGGTGCAACTACTTTTTGTCCCACTGGTGCAGGGATATCTAAACCTGAGTGGGGCGCGCGCTCTTCGCCATTAAAGAAACGTTTTCGCCCAAAAGAGTTGCTGAATTTCCCTGAAGTGGGGCGTATAAATTTTGGCAACGCTTGCCATGAGCTCTGTGTAAATGAGTTATACACATCATTTTGTTCTTTAGCTTCTTGAGCGTAACGGTCTAACTGACTTTGATTTGGATTTACATAGTCTTGGTTAGTAACTTTAATCCGTTGCTCAGCGTAAGGATAGGATTTAATTTCTATTTGAATTGGGGCTTTATTCGTATCAAGCTGTACAGTACCAAGAGGTGTAGATAAAGGGATCCCGAACACAGCATAACGCTGATGACCTTCTTGACTGATTAAAACTGGTTTTTGCTGGAAGTTGACCTGAGTAATATCAGCAGTTAAAGGAATAACCGCAATTCCACCTGCTCTTCTAGAATCTTGTGGCAGCTCGGCCATTGCCAGAGTAGCTGTAAAAAGACAGGTTGTTGTTAATATAATTTGTTTGAAAAGCATAGCAAATATCAAAATTAATGAATGATTAGAAATATAGACTAAATCTTAATTGTAGAGTTCTCAATGAAGTCTCTGTGAATACTATAAGTTTAAAAAGAATAGCTCAGCTCAAGTTTAAAGATATTTTATAAAATATAGCAGAAGTGTACTTGAAATATACAATAAACAAACCCATATTATAATGGAGTTTTACTCATTGTTATTTTAATAACATTATGAAAAATATATAAAATTTATTTGAAATCCGAAAAAGTGTTCCCATTTATTACACAAGTACAAATTTGTTGTGAGGAATAACAAGAATGCGTTTTGAAAAATTTACGAACCGCTTACAGCAAGCTCTCTCAGATGCCCAATCCTTAGCAATGGGTAAAGACCATACCGCGATCGCAGGTATTCATATTTTGAGTACCTTATTAGAAGAGCCATCAAACATTAGTTTGTTGCAACAAGCAGGTGCACGGTTACCTGAACTTAAAAAAAAGCTTGAGCAAGCGATAAAAGATGCTCCGACCATTGCGAATCCGACTGGAGATGTCAATTTAAACCCTGAAGCCGTTAAAGCGCTTAATCTGGCAGATAGATATGCGCAAAAAGCAGGCGATGAATTTTTGTCAACTGACTGGGTTCTATTAGGGTTGGCAGAGACAGGTGAAACTAAAAATATTTTAAGTGCTGTAGGTGTAACTCCAGACAGCTTACGTAAAGTTATTGAACATATTCGAGGTAGTGACAAAGTCATGAGTAATAATCACGAAGATCAACGTGACTCACTTAATAAATATACGATTGATTTAACTGAGCGTGCTTTAGCGGGAAAACTTGATCCGGTGATTGGGCGTGATGATGAAATCCGCCGTACTATTCAGGTCTTATCACGTCGTACAAAAAACAACCCTGTACTCATTGGTGAGCCGGGTGTTGGTAAAACCGCTATTGTTGAAGGTTTGGCGCAGCGTATTGTAAATGGTGAAGTACCAGAAGGCTTAAAAAGCAAACGAGTTTTATCATTAGATTTAGGTTCATTACTGGCTGGTGCTAAATATCGTGGCGAGTTTGAAGAACGTTTAAAAGCTGTTTTAAAAGATTTGGCTAAACACGAAGGCGAAATCATCCTGTTTATTGATGAGCTACATACGCTTGTAGGCGCAGGTAAGGGTGATGGCGCAATGGATGCAGGGAACATGTTAAAACCTGCATTGGCGCGCGGTGAGTTGCGCTGTGTGGGTGCAACAACCTTAGATGAGTATCGCCAATATATTGAAAAAGATGCAGCTTTAGAACGTCGCTTCCAAAAAGTACTGGTTGATGAGCCAAGCGTTGAAGATACTATTGCGATTTTGCGTGGTCTAAAAGAGAAATATGCCACTCACCATGGCGTACAGATTTTAGACTCAGCGATTATTGCTGCCGCAAAAATGTCTCATCGCTATATTACAGATCGTCAATTACCAGACAAAGCAATTGACTTGATTGATGAAGCAGCTTCTCGTATTAAGATGGAAATTGACTCTAAACCAGAAGCGCTTGATAAGCTCGACCGCCGTTTAATCCAGTTGAAAATGCAATTGGAAGCTGTAAAAAAAGATGAAGATGTAGGCAGTAAAGCCGAAGTCGCTCATCTTGAAAAACAGATTGCTGAAGTCGAGAAAGAATACAACGATCTTGAAGAAATCTGGAAATCTGAAAAAACTTTGGTAGAAGGCACCAAACAAGCTCAGGTTGAACTTGATAAAGCGCGTATTGCTTTTGAAAAGGCTCAGCGTGAGGGTGATTTAGCTGAAGCAGCACGTTTACAGTATGGTGTAATTCCAGAGCTTCAAAAACAACTTGAGCAAGATGAAATTGCAGAAGAGAACGAAGAGCCAAAACTTATTCGTACTAAAGTAACTGAAAATGAAATTGCTGAAGTCGTGAGTGCAGCAACAGGAATTCCAGTTGCTAAAATGCTGCAAGGCGAGCGTGAAAAACTACTCAATATGGAAGGTTTTTTACATGACCGCGTTGTAGGGCAAGATGAAGCTGTTGTAGCCGTTTCGAATGCTGTTCGTCGTTCACGCGCAGGCTTGTCTGATCCGAACCGTCCAAGTGGTTCATTCTTGTTCTTGGGTCCAACAGGTGTTGGTAAAACCGAGTTAACAAAAGCACTGGCGAACTTTTTATTTGACAGTGATGATGCCATGATTCGTATCGACATGAGTGAATTCATGGAGAAACATTCGGTTAGCCGTTTGGTGGGTGCGCCTCCGGGTTATGTGGGTTATGAAGAAGGCGGTGTTTTAACTGAAGCTGTTCGCCGTAAACCATATAGTGTGGTGTTGTTTGATGAGGTTGAAAAAGCGCATCCTGATGTATTCAATATCTTGTTACAAGTATTGGATGATGGACGCTTAACAGACTCACAAGGCCGAGTAGTCGACTTTAAAAACACGGTTATTGTGATGACATCGAACTTGGGTTCACAAGATGTACGTGAGCTAGGTGAGGGGGCAACAGACGATGAAGTGCGTACTATTGTAATGAATGCGGTAAGTCAGCATTTCCGTCCGGAATTTATTAACCGGATTGATGAGCTTGTGATTTTCCATTCACTCAAGAAAGCACAAATTCGAGGCATTGCCGATATTCAGTTGGATCGATTACGTTCACGACTTGTTGATCGTGATATGAGTTTAACTGTAGATGATACTGCTTTTGATTTATTGATTGATGCTGGTTTCGACCCTGTATATGGCGCGCGTCCGTTAAAACGTGCGATTCAACAACAGATTGAAAACACATTAGCTCAAAAAATCTTGTCGGGTGATTTTGTCGCAGGTGATACCATTTTAGTTAAAGGTGAAAATGGTCACTTAGTCTTCGATAAAATGAAACTCAGCTAAGCTTTTTCTGCTAAAACCGAAAAGAGAATATGGAAACATATTCTCTTTTTTTTATGGTGAAGCTGTTTATGTTGTTGATGTGAGTAAAGCAACTAAGGCATCTGAAACTTTCTGAGTTAATGTTTTTAATTTTTGTTCGGGGTGGCCCGATAAAAAATAATGGTAATGATAAATACGGTCTTGGTAATAAATACACATAAAAAAAGTACCTACAGGTTTTTCTGCGGTTTCACTTCCTCCAGATTTTAATAGACCAGTACAACTTACAATAAGATCGGCTTGTGGAAATAACATTTGGCCTAGCTTGCACATTTCTTCTGTGACTTGTGGTGACTCAGCTGTGTAAGTCTCTATTAACTTTGGATCGATATTTAAGATACTAACTTTAATGCTGGGGTCATAACTCACTAAACCACCGAGTAAAATGTCTGCACCACTATTTTTATGAATGGAAAATTGACTAGTTAAATAACCCGAACTGGCACTTTCAATAAAGGCAATTTTAAGTTGACGAGTTTCTAATATTTGGCAGCAGTGCTGAAGCATTATTTTCACCTCGAATGGTGTTTATTTATAAATAAAATCAATTTACAGATAAATTATAAAATCACAGTAAGGGATTTAAGGGGGTGGTTCAAGTCTGAGATAACAATCTATAAAACTACTCGAATATTCACAAAATGCTTGTGAAAAAAATCAGGTTTTAAAATGATCAATGTTAATTGTCGGGAAGTTTGTTTATAACATTGCGACATGTTTAAAAAATTGTTAATTTTGTTCGATATAACAAACAATAACAATTTTAGGATGAATGAAATGAACAATAAACAAGGGTGTATGCTGGGAATTTTGAGCGGTGTATCTGTATTATTATCAAATACATGGGCAGCACAACCAATGTCGGAAAGTGCGCTTGCAACTCAAACAGGAGCGATAACCACGTCTTTACCCGTCATTATTGCGAAAGCTCAGGACGATGCAAAAAAACCTGCGATAGAACAACAACAAGTACGTCAGGCGTTAGGAGATAACTATTTACAGCAGGTTCGATGGGATGCGCTTAGAACTAGCGTACTTTCTCCTTATCAAGAACAAAAACAAAATCGTGTTGTTGATAGTAAAGAAAAGAAGAGATTAGAAATGATTGCGCTACCGGAAAGAGCAGACCGATTTACCAAATATGATTTTGAGTCAAAAAATGTTCATGGCGAGGTTATTATTACCGTGAAGTAATAATAACCTCTAGTTTCATTAATATTGATCTAGAGCAGGGTGCTGAATTTTCCACGCACGGTGGATTTTTTGATTACGTTTAAAATCAAGGCCAATTGTTTCAGAAGTGATTTCTTCGACCTGAAAAATAGCTTCGATCTCTTCGTCCATTTCAAAACCACGATAGTTATTCGAGAAATAGAGCGTGCCTTCACTGTGCAAACGGTTCATTGCACGTTTAATGAGTGAGATATGGTCACGTTGTACATCGAATGTACCATAGAATTTTTTCGAGTTTGAGAATGTTGGTGGGTCAATAAAAATAAGGTCGTATTGTTCATGACCTTCTTTCAACCACTCAAAACAGTCGCTGGCAAAGAACATGTGTTGTTCATCTGCATGATCTACAGTTAAACCATTTAGCACGAAGTTTTCTTTTGACCAGTTTAAGTAAGTGTTAGATAAATCCACACTTGTCGTACTTGCGGCACCGCCAAGTGCAGCATGTAAGCTTGCAGTAGACGTATAACTATATAAGTTCAAGAAGTGTTTACCACGTGCTTCTTGAGCAATACGTAAACGCATTTGACGATGGTCAAGGAATAAACCTGTATCTAGGTAATCAGTCAGATTAACCAAAATTTTAGCTTTACCTTCTTGCACGATAAAACGTTTTGAAGCTGTACTTTGTTTCGTATATTGAGTTGTACCAGTTTGGCGTGCACGTGTCTTAATAAAGATGGCATCGCGGTTTAAACCAGTAACAGCACGAATTGCAGCAAGCGCTAAATTAAAACGTTTTTTAGCTTTTTCTGGATCGATTGTTTTTGGTGGAGCGTATTCCTGAACGTGTAAACGGTCACCATATAAGTCAACAGCGACATTAAAGTCAGGTAAATCGGCATCATACAAACGTAAGCAATAAATATTTTCTTTCGTTGCCCATTTTTTCAAGGCTGTCATATTTTTTTGCAAACGGTTAGCGAAGTCTTGTGCTTCTTCCATTTCAATAGGTTGGGCTTGCCAAGTCGCTAAAAATGGCTGGCTCACTTTTTCTGGTTTGATTACACCGAAACGAATATAAATTGGCAACTTACCATTCATTAAACGTAAAGTTTCAGGTGCTTCAAATGCTAAAACATCGGATTGTTCAATTTGAGCTGCAATAATTGCCGCATATTGATTTGGGAAATGTTTTTGTAAAAGCGCTGATAAACCTAGATATAGAGAACGGTTAGAAGCTTTTTCACCTAAACGTTCACCATAAGGTGGGTTAGTCACAATAAATGCAGTTTTGCCTTCAGCAGCAAAATCCGGCCAGTCAGCTAAAGTGCGCTCTTCGATCTGAATCTGACCTAATAAATTTTCAAAGCCTGCCGCAATAATATTTTCACGAGTTGCTTTAATTGCTTCCCAGTCTGCATCGTAGGCATAAAATTTAGGTAAAGGTAATTCAAGTGCCTTTTCGTGACGCTCTGCTGCTTCTGCTTTAAGTGAAAGCCAAAGTTCGCGGTCATGACCATGCCAGCCATTAAATCCAAAACGGCGAACAAGTCCTGGTGCACGGTCAGTTAAAATCATTAATGCTTCAATGATAAATGTGCCCGAACCACACATTGGGTCAAGCACAATCTCTGGATTACGCTGTTTGAGCTGAGCTTTTTGTAAAATTGCCGCAGCAAGGTTTTCTTTAATTGGTGCATCCGTCATAAAACGGCGGTAGCCACGTTTATGTAGCGAGTCACCTGATAAATCTAGACAGTAGGTGTGTTCAGTTTTACCTGCCAAAGCATAGATCGTAATTTCTGGTTGTTTGGTGTCAATGCTAGGGCGACGACCTACAGCTTCCATAAAGGAATCAACAACGCCATCTTTTACACGCAGTGTAGCAAATTGCGTATTTACCATAATTTCACGTTCTGCATGTAAGCGGATTGCGAAAGTACTTTGTGGTGCAAAAATAAGTGACCAATCAAAGCTCATCGCGCCTTCATAGAGCTCTTCTGCTACATCACGGGCATCATGCGTAAATTCAAGTTCATAAGTATGAATAGGAAGTAAAACACGAGAAGCGAGACGCGACCACATACAAATGCGGTAAGCTTGTTCAAGCGTTCCTTCAATGATTAAACGTCCTGCTTTACGTTCTGTCACTTTGGTGCCAAGTTGTTCTATTTCTTCTTGTAAGAGGGGTTCTAAACCATCAGCACAAGTAATCCAATAGTGGTTTAAACGTAAAGAGGTATTCATAAACTCGATTGACCAAAACATATAAATATTAACGATGCAAAGTTTAACGTATTTTGATGTCTAAAGGTTTTTAAATTATTGCAACCTATCATTTAGCAACCAATAAACTGATTTTTAATGAGTAATACCTTGAAATTGGTATGTATTTTGCTAGGCCAATACTATCGATGGTTATTTATTTAATAGACATAGTCGGTTTTTAACCATTTTTATAATTTTAATGGATGGGGACGTTATAAATGAAAGACATGATCGGGAATAGTTTTACCACTAATGCAGATGCTTTCTCTGTGGCTACACAAATATATGTACGTATGCGTAGGGTGACTGGGCGGGTAATAGATGCAATGTACGTGATTCAAAATAAAGATTATGCAAAATATGTAATTACGGTAGCGTTAGAAACAGAGGATGACGAATTAAAACGATGCGTTGAGCGATTAAGATCGTTGGTTGACACACTGCCAGAGCCTTCTCAAAAAGAAAAACTTGCTGATGTTAAAGTCGATGAGGATTCAGAAATCACCGCCGAAGACATTTATCGGGCACAAGTTCCACACCATTATATAGGTGCATTGAGATAGTCCAGATCACGGTCCTAAATTTTCTGGTCAATTTAGGGCCTTATTCTGTAAAGTTCTTCTGCGAAAAGAGCGGAATTCAGCTACACTATGCACGTTTTCGCGATTCGACCCATAGGAATCCATTATGCATATTGCAGCGTTGCATCAACCGAGCCAGGTTCAGCTCAATCAAGACGGAAATTTAAAACATTTTTTAACGATTGAGGGACTTTCAAAAGAAAACCTCACTAAGATTTTAGATACCGCACAAAGCTTTTTAGATGATAATAATAATTTAATTAACCGTCCGCTCTTAGAGGGATTGACGGTTATGAATCTTTTCTTTGAAAACTCCACCCGTACTCGTACTACTTTTGAAGCAGCAGCAAAACGCTTGTCTGCAAATGTATTGAATATTGATATTGCACGTTCAAGTACATCAAAAGGTGAAACGCTACGAGATACGCTCTGGAACCTTGAAGCAATGGCTGCCGATATTTTTGTTGTACGCCATTCATCTTCGGGTGCTGCACATTTCATTGCCAAAGATGTGTGTCCAAAGGTCGCGATTATTAATGCAGGAGATGGACGTCATGCCCATCCAACGCAAGCGATGCTCGATATGCTTACCATTCGCCGTGAAACAAAAAAACCGTTTGAAGAGTTGAGTGTTGCCATTATTGGTGACATTAAACACTCTCGTGTAGCACGTTCGGATGTTGCAGCATTACAAACACTAGGATGTAAGGATATTCGTGTGATTGCACCGAATACATTATTACCAGTGGGCTTTTCAGAATATGGCGAGCATGTCCGTTTGTTTAACAACATGGATGCAGGGATCGCAGATTGTGATGTGATTATTGCTTTACGTATTCAAAATGAGCGTATTGACTCTCCAGCATTATCTTCACAGTCTGAATTCTACAGAATGTATGGCCTAAACAAAGAACGTCTTGGTTTGGCTAAACCGGACTGTATTGTAATGCATCCGGGGCCAATGAATCGTGGTGTAGAAATTGACTCAAGTGTGGCGGATGGAGACCAGTCGGTTATTCTGAAACAAGTAACCAACGGTATTGCAGTTCGTATGGCTGTGTTGGCGTTGTCAATGCAAGGCCAACTCCAAGAACAAGGCTTAATTGAAGCGATTACGTTGTAAGGAATGGATCACATGAGTATTGTAAAAATTGAAAATGTACGTGTGTTAGACCCAATCCAGAAAACAGACAACGTACAAACTGTATATATTCAAAATGGCAAGTTGGTTGCTCCAGTAGAACAAGTTGAGCAAACCATTGATGGTCAAGGCAAATGGTTAATGCCAACCATGGTTGATTTGTGCGCACGTTTGCGTGAGCCTGGTCAACAGCAACACGGGACACTTAAATCTGAAGGGAAGGCGGCACGTGCTAATGGCATTTTGCATGTCATTACCCCGCCAGACTCAAAGCCGATTGTACAAGACAACGGTGCCCTCATTCATGGCTTGATTGAAAAGGCATGGCTTGATGGTGGCATTCACATGCATATTATTGGTGCCCAGACGCAAGGCTTAAATGGTAAACAACCTGCAAATATGGCTGGCCTGAAAAAGGGCGGTTGTACTGCTGTTTCAAATGCCAACGCTGCTTTTGAAAATGATGATGTTGTTATTCGTACCTTAGAATATGCAGCAGGTCTTGGCTTAACGGTTGTGTTCTATGCCGAAGAACCACAGATTGCTAAAGATGGATGTACACACGAAGGCTTTATTGCTTCTCGCCAAGGTCTGCCGATGATTCCGGCACTTGCTGAAACTGTAGCGATTGCAAAATATTTGCTTATGATTGAAGCAACTGGCGTAAAAGCTCACTTTGGTTTGTTGTCTTGTGGTGCATCGGTTGAGCTAATTCGTGCTGCAAAAGCAAAAGGCTTACCTGTGACTGCCGACGTTGCAATGCACCAGTTGCATTTAACTGAACACTTAACAGACGGTTTCAATTCACTTGCACACGTTCGCCCACCATTGCGTTCCGAGCAAGATAAAGAAATTTTACGTCAAGGTTTAAAAGAAGGCGTAATTGATGCAATCTGTACGCACCATGAGCCTTTAAGCAGTTCGGCAAAAATGGCGCCATTTGCTGAAACTCAGCCGGGCATTTCAGCTTTTGATACCTATGTATCGTTAGGGATTCAACTCATTAATGAAGGTTTATTTGAACCTCTAGAATGGGTTGCTAAAGTAACCAGCGTGCCAGCGCAGGTTGCGAATATGACCGCGCGTTGGGAAAATGAAGCTGGATGGGTATTGGTAGATCCTGCTTTAAGCTGGACAGTAAGCAAAGACACAATTTTATCGCAAGGGAAAAATACCCCATTGTTGAGCCAAACCTTGACAGGTAAAGTGCTGCAAACTTTTGCTAACTGATAAACTACTTAGTTAAAGTAAATTTAAAATATAAACAGGTAGATCAATAAGATCTACCTGTTTTGTAAATACTAGATGGAAAATTGTATATAAATTATATAAAAAACAATAAAAGATTCTAGGCAGATTAGAATAAAAAACTATCAGCAAAGAAGAACTATTTGAATAATCAAAAGTTGCTGGTTACGACGTATAAATTCGGGAGAATAACCAATGTCGATAAACCCTATAGAATTGCTTAAAGAAAAAGTATCTTCAATATTATTAGATGAACAGGATGGATACCTAGGCGAAAAATCAAATGCTTTATCTAAGTTTTATCCAATTTTACTTTCATTATTAGCTGCTAAACCTGATCTTATTGGACAATTGAAAAATAGTCTGGCTCCATCATTATCCGATCTTTTTTCTCATAATGATCAAATCAAGAATACCGTGCTTACTCATTTAAGCGGTACAGCACCAAATAATGAAATTGAAAGCACACTCAACAGTGCAATTAAACCGAGTCTTACTGCAATTTCAGATGTTGCTGGAAATGACCAGCAAAGTATTGTGAATTACTTGCGCCAGCATGCAGATACTATTCGTTCATATTTACCTGCATGGGCAGTGGGTCTATTAGCGCCTTTAGGTGTGGGTGCAGGCTTATCTTCGGTTCCACACTCAACTTCAACAGCTCCACCATTAGCTGCAGCCAGCGAAAAAACGGGTAAGTCTCGTGGGTTCTTGCCCATTATTGCTCTAATTATTCTGGGTCTTATCATTGCGTGGTTATGGCGTTCTTGCCAGCATAAAGAAGCTGTACCAGCACCAGAACCGTCGGCTGCAAGTGGTGTTGAAGCCGCTGCTGCACCAGCTAGTTTAACTTTAAGTACAGATGATAAAGGGGCAGTGAGTCAGTGTCAGGCTGGGATTGGCGACCAAGGCTTCTTGGCAACGCTGCAAACAAACGTTAAAAAGGTTTTTTCGACAACTCAAGATTGTAATGTGGATACAAGCCAAACTTATGCGGCTTCATTTACAGACAAAGATGCACTTGCTGGTGTGCTTGGCGCATTAAAAGGTGTGCCAAATGCATCTTTAGAATGGGTGGGTGATAAAATTACTTTGAAAGCGGGTGATGCGGCAGCATTAGAAGCTTTAACTGCAAAAGTAAAAGCATTGGTGCCACATACTGAGGTTGTAGCCGCAGCACCAGTAACAGCTGAACAATCTGTGAGCAATAGCTTGAGTGCATCACAAACTGCTCTAACAGCAATTGACCCGAACAATGTCGATGTAAATGCTTTGGTGAAAGCCCTTAACTTGCAAATTATTAATTTTGCGAGTGGTTCAAGTGAAATCCCTGCGGATAACAAAGCTATTCTTGATCAAGCTGTAACACTTTTAAATAAAGTGTCTGGAGTGAAATTAAATGTTGGCGGTCATACAGACTCAACTGGCAATGCAGCTTCAAATAAAGCTTTGTCTCAACGCCGTGCTCAAGCCGTAGTAGATTATTTAACATCTAAAGGTGTAGATGCTTCTAAATTAGTTGCACAAGGTCATGGTTCTGATCAACCAGTTGCTGAAAATACAACTGATGAAGGACGTTTCAAAAACCGTCGCATCGAGTTTTCAGTAGCTCAATAATGAAATAATTTATGAAAAATTATTGATTTTATTCCTTTTGATTTGAAAAAGGCTTCTCATTTTGAGAAGCTTTTTTCATAGAGATAAATATTGTTGGGTTAATATGAAAATCAGTTTGATAGGAAGTGGACGAGTTGCCTTTCATTTGGCACAGGCTTTATTGGCTCAAGGTCATAACATCGTACAAGTCTATGCACGTGATTTTGATAAAAACCAGAAATTTGCAGAGAAAATTCAAGCAAAAGCATGTCAGTCTTTACAGCAATTTCAATCGACCGATCTCATCATTCTAGCAGTTTCAGATAGCGCAATTGCAGAGCTTGTAAAACAGGTTCATGAATTATTCCCTGAAACTCTTATGGTTCACACCTCGGGTAGTACAGATATTGAAGTCATCAGTCATGTGCATGAGAAAGCAGGGGTGTTTTATCCTTTGCAGACTTTCAGTCTTGAAAGAGATGTTGACTGGACTGCAACGCCGTTGTTTGTTGAAGCAGTAGCAGATGTCGATCAGAAACTACTTTCAGATTTAGCAAATAGCCTAAGCAATCGAGTATATCAATACACCTCAAAACAACGTTTAACTTTACATTTAGCGGCTGTGTTTGCTTGCAACTTTAGTAATTATTGTTTTGATATGGCAAAGCAGATAGTGGATGTAGAGCAAGTCGACTTTAGTTTGCTTCACCCTTTAATTATAGAAACAGCAAAAAAAGCCACTGAAAATGATCCAAAGCAAATGCAGACAGGGCCTGCAATGCGAGGAGATCAAAATATTTTGGCCATGCATCAAGACTTATTAGCTCAAGCAGAACGAGATGATTTAAAACAGGTGTATCAACTTTTAAGTGATGGCATCTTACAACGCCATCACTCAGCTTAAAGGTTAGTTAAAAATCAAGGTTCGCCGTTATTTCCCCATTTTAAAAAGCCCGCACGTTGATTTAAAAGTTCAAAATATTGGTCGACATGACTAAGCGTTGGATGGTCAAAAGGGGTTGCCTTCCAGCGTTGTACAGATAGACCAATTGGAATATCGGCTAAGCTAAATTGTGAACCTGCAACATAGGCTTGAGTTTTTGCAAGTTGTTGATCAAGCATCTGCATATGACGATTCCACTTATCAATACCTTGTTGTAATAAGTTTGGGTCTTGATGATCTGGTGAATGTCTAAGCAGAGACATAATGGTATAAGTCCAGCTGTTATTCAGCTCTATCGCTTGCCAATCAAGCCACTGGTCTACAAAAAATCTTTCTTTTGCTTGAGGAGGGTAAAGCTGATTCTCTTTATCGTAGGCATTTGCGAGATAACGGATAATACTATTGGACTGCCAAAGTACTAAATCACCGTCTAAGACAACAGGAATTTGTCCATTGGGGTTTAATTGTAGAAATTCAGGAGATTGTGTTGAAAGAACGCCTCTTCCCCAATCTTCCCTTTCATATTCAAGATTTAATTCTTCACAGAGCCATAAGACTTTACGAACATTAATTGAGTTATCGCGCCCTAAAATTTTTAACATATTGTTTTCTGACTTTTCCTGAGTTTAAGTAATTAGTTAGTGAAGTGTTCATTTCTATATTTTTAACATGATTTATGAATATTAATAAGTCTAGAGATTAACTAAAGTGATATTTAAAGAAAACTATATTGCTTGTGAGCTTTTTGTTTTTTGGGAGATATGTGAATAAAGGAAAATTCAATATACCTCAAGAGGGGGATGTTGTTACGTGAAAACAAAATGAATATTCGCTCGTTATGCTGTCTGCATCTGCTTTTAGCAGGCAATAAAAAAACCGCACTTCGGCGGTTTTTTAAATTTTGGTTTATCTACATTGGTTTTCTGGTTGGTTTAATTGCTCATGCAACCATTCAGAATCCTCTTGTAGATTTTCTTTAGTATATCCCATTGTTCTAACCTCTTCTGAGGCTGATTCATATTCTTTAAATCTACTTAAGATAAAGTCAAAAAGTTCAATATTTTCTTTCCATCCTTTGCAATCAAGAGCTTTGAGTTTATTAGACCTAACAAGATCTTCTTGCTCAGTTTTTGCTTCTGTAGAAATGATTTGATTTCTGTCCGATTGTGTTTGAATGTATCGTTCCATTAACTTGTAATATTTAAGTTCAAAGTCTTCTTGAGTTGAGGCAAAGCAGCCACTTGAGACAATTACGCAAATTAGAAATGCGAAAAGCTTCATTGTTATTTTCTGTCTAGTTAAAATGGTGGTTGTTATTATATTTATATAACTAATAATTCAAAGGTTATTTTCATTTAAATCTTTATGCTCAGCTAATTTTTAATTCCGCTTATTCACTAGATTGGTTTTAAAATAAAAAAAGCCTAGTAATAAACTAGGCCTTTTTTATTATTTACTTAATCTTTTTAAAGATAAAGTCATTAATCTTATGACCTGACTCAATACCACGACGTTCAAACTTAGTCACTGGGCGCCAATCTGGACGTGGGTAGCTATTGCCTTTACCTGCCAAGTTTTCAAGATCTGGACGGTTGTCTAATACATCTAACATCCATTCAGCATACGGTTCCCAATCTGTTGCAGCATGGAACGTACCGCCAAGCTCAAGTTTTTGTTCAACCAATGGCATACGCTCATGGGCAACAAAACGGCGTTTAAAATGACGTTTCTTTTGCCAAGGGTCTGGGAAGTAAAGTTGTACGCAGTTAATGCTGTTGTCTGGCATTTCACGTAAAACCTGAATTGCATCTGCATCAAGTACACGTAAGTTTTTAACTTCTGCTATACCTGCTTCATATAGGCATTGAGCAATACCAGGTACGTGAACTTCAATACCCACATAGTTACGTTCAGGATTCGCTTTAGCCATAAGCACTAAAGAACGGCCCATACCAAAACCGATTTCAACAGTTAAAGGGCGCTCTGGATGTTCGAAGTGTTGACGTAAGTCGCCAACAGGATATTCCAAAATTAAATCGCGATGTTGTTCTAATGCCGTGCGTTGAGACGTATTAAGTGGTGCTGAACGACGCATAAACGTCACAATTTCACGGTGTTCAGGCAAATTGTCTAAGTCTGCAATTTGCGTTTCTAACTGATCGATCGACATAACCTTGGCAATATTGAAATTCAAATGCGGTATTTTAAGTCTTCAGGTGATCAAGTCAAATGTTTCGGTGTTTTTCTTCATGTAGATGTCATGATCAATATTTACTCTAAGAGACTAATTAAAACTCATATGAACACTTTTACTCATGAAAACTTTTCAATTAAGAACACTTTCGGTCTTTTTAAGTGCATTAGGTGCATTTTCATATAGCTCAGTTGCTCAGGCACAGCTCATGTTTAGCCAATATGTTGATGGCAGCAGCAATAAAAAAGGTTTGGAAATTTATAACCCAGATGGTGCTACAGTTAATTTAGCTGATTATGAGATTCAACAATTTAATAATGGTGGAACAGCAAAGACAGTGGCTTTTCGTTTACAAGGGTCATTGGCGAGTAAGCAGAAGTTTTTAGTAGGCCGTTCAGAGTTGCAAATTGAGCTTGGAAGTAAAGTTAATCAGGTCGCTGCACTATCTTTTAATGGTGATGATGCAGTCGTACTTGTTTATAAAGGTACACCTGTAGACCGTTTTGGCCGTATTGGTGAACGCCCAGCAGCGGGATGGGGGACGGCAGTTTCAAGCTTAGGAAATAGTTTTAAGCGTATTGAAACAGAAAACCCAGCTTTAAGTGTTGATGCAACCGCAGCATTTGATTTGGATCATTCATGGTCGGCATGGACAAACCGAAATGACTTTTCAAATTTATCAAGTTCTACAACTCAGCCTCCTGTTGAAACAGTAAGTTGTTCGAGCTCAGATACAGCCATTGCTGACTTGGTGGCAGCAACTCAAGACCAGACTTATACTGTGCGTGGTGTGATTACAGCTGACTATCGTTATGCCAATGGATTCTCTGGTTTTTATGTTCAGACCCCAGACACGAAGGCTAGAGCAAATGTTAGCAATGCCATTTTTGTTTATATTCCAAATAGTAGTGCGGTAAAAGGTGGACAAGTTGGCGATGAAGTTATTTTGCGTGGTCGTTTAACGTCTTATCAAAATCAGCTACAGATCGATCAATTACAACAAGATATTCAAACCTGTAATAGCAATATGGCAAATCAGGTTCAGCCGATTAGCCTTGAACTTCCATTTGCTAGTTTAACGGGTGGCTCAATCAATTCACCGCAGCGTTATCAAGGTATGTTGGTCAAATTACCTCAGACTTTAACGGTCAGCGAGAACTACAATTATGGTCGTTATGGTGAATTGTCGCTGAGCTTAGGCCGCTTATATATTCCAACCAACTTATATCCAGCATTATCTCCAGAAGCTAAGGCTCTAGCTCAGAAAAACTTATTATCAAAAATTATTTTTGATGATGGCTATAACAATCAAAACCGTACGCCATGGTTACCAAGCAATTTTAGTGCTGCTAATACGCTACGTTCGGGTTATCAACTTAAAAATGCTGAAGGTATTTTAGAATACCGTTTTAATGGTTGGCGTGTGCAACCTGTGCTTGGGCGCAATCAACCTGAGGTTCTTACTCAACCAAACCCGCGTCAAAGCGTCCTTACTAAAAATGCTAATCACATTCGTGTAGCTTCATTTAACGTTTTGAACTATGACAATGGCGCAACAGGTTTTCCAACAGAGCGTGGTGCGACGACACAAGCGGAGTTTAATAAACAGCATCGTAAAATTGTGAGCGCACTCAAAGCGATTGATGCCGATGTATACGGTTTGATGGAAATTGCCAACAATGGTTATGGCCCAGACAGTGCTATTGCTAATTTGACCAAAGCTTTAGGTAGCGATTGGAAATACGTTGTTCCTGAAAATTTAGACCGTTTAGGTGGTGATGCAATTGCGGTTGCTATTATTTATAACAGTAAGCGTGTTAAGCCTTTAAATAAGCCTGTTGTGCTTGATTTGGGCGACAAGAACCGAACAACACTGGCTCAAAGTTTCCAAGCAGTTCGCGGTAATAGAACATTTACTGTTATTCCAAACCACTTGAAATCGAAAAGCTGTAGTGGGGTTGATGCTAGCTCTACTGACGCCGATCAGAAAGATGGTCAAGGCTGCTGGAACTCAACTCGGGTGAAAGCAGTTGATCAAATTGTGCAGTGGTTAGCGAAAAATCCAACTCAAGTGCCTAAGCAAAATGCTTTACTTGTCGGGGATATGAACAGTTACGCAAAAGAAGAACCTATTTTGTCATTTGAAAAAGCGAACTATAAAGTTTTACTTAACGACGCTAAGATCGGTCAGGGTACTCAAGCATATAGTTATGTATATGGGGTTGCGAGTGATGCCAATGGTAATGGTGGAGCAGGTAACTTAGACCATGCAATTGCTGATGCAGCTTTATATCCAAAAGTTGTGAGAACCTTTGCATGGCATATCAATGCAGATGAGCCAACAGTTCTAGATTACAACGAAGAATATAAAACGGATGAGCAAAAGGCGTTGTTCTATGGTGAAGATGCTTATCGTTCGTCGGATCATGACCCTGTAATTGTAGATCTAGATTTAAATGGAAAAGACTCAAGCCATCCGGATGATGATAAGAAAAATGGTATTTTTGATTTCTTATCTGAATTAATGAACTGGCTTAGCCAGCTTTTTAAGCGTAATTAACGGAAAAATTGTGTGACGCAAATGTGTTTTATCATATTTTAAACAATCGTCACGCAAGACAACTTGCAAGGAATGACTTTTTCAAGAATATTAGATGGTGTAAGTATTTTATAAGTTTACGCTTTTTTACAATTAAAGAATTGTGCAAACCTTGCAGGTTTTCTAGAAGCAATTTAAAACGTTAATATGAGATAACAAGGATCAGATATGAAATTATATTATTCGCCAGGCGCATGTTCTTTAGCTGCACATATTATTTTAAATGAAATTAATGTTGATTTTGACTTAGAACGGGTAAATTTAAAAACTCATAAAACAGAAAAAGGCGCAGATTATTACGAGATTAATCCAAAAGGATATGTACCTGCTTTAGAAATTAATCCAGGTTTAATGTTAACTGAAAACGTTGCGATTTTACCGTTTCTTGCTCAGCATGATCCTAAGCAGGATTTAATTCCACCATCTGGGATGGGTCGTGCGAAAGTATTAGAGTGGTTGGGGTATTTGAACTCTGAATTACATGATGCTTATGCGGTATTCTTTGGGGCGCCTTTAACAACTGATGAAAAAACCAAAGCTTATGCAGAAATTGATCGTCTTTTAAAATATATCGATAATTATTTGGCTGAATCTGATTATGATTATTTAGTAAATGATAATTTTGGCCCAGCAGATGCTTATCTATTTGTTTTAACAAACTGGTCAAACTCAATTGAGCATGACTTAACACCATATAAACATATTATTGCTCTACGTAATAAGGTAGCAGAACGTCAATCTGTACAAATTGCGATGCGTGATGAAGGTCTAATTTCATAATTGGTTTTCAGACATTAAAAAAGCCCCTGTATGAACAGGGGCTTTTTTAATTCTAGAGATTAGTGTTGAGCATCTTTTTTCACATCAGCAGCAGTATTTTCAACAGCTTGAGCAGCATCAGCAGTTGCCTTACGAGCAGTTGCTTCAGTTTTTGCAGCAGCTTCAGCGGTTGCATCAGCAGCATGGTCAGTTGCAGCGTCGATTTTATCAGTAGCATTATCAGTTGCAGTTGCAATATCGTCTGCAGCCTTGTCACCAGCAGATTTGATATCTGCACTTGCTTGTTGAGCTGCATTTTCTAAGTGTTCACCCGTTGTCGCACCTGTTTCTGGAGCTTTATCTTTATTACATCCAACAAGAGCAACGGTCGCAGCAAGACCTAAAGCAACAAGTAATTTATTCATTGTGTTTTTCCTTCTAATTTATGGCATCCAAAATTATGGATGTCTAAAATATAAACATAAACTAACTGATTAATAAAGATCGAAAATTGTTAAAGAGTTGTAACGCTAATATTAAAAAAGCCTAGCATTTTGTAATGCTAGGCTTGGGTTAAATCGTACTGGTTTGACTAAATTTTATTGCCCCGAACGGATGATGTAATCAAACGCAGATAGCGATGCTTTAGCGCCTTCACCTGTAGCAATAATGATTTGTTTGTACGGAACTGTAGTACAGTCACCCGCAGCAAATACACCCTTTACATTGGTTTCGTTGCGGTCATTCACAATGATTTCGCCACGATTGGTTAACTCAAGCTCACTGTCTTTTAAGAAGTCAGTGTTTGGCAATAAACCAATCTGTACAAAGATTCCTGCAAGCTCAACTACATGCTCTTGATCAGTCGCACGGTCTTTATATTTAAGACCTGTCACTTGTGAACCGTCACCTAACACTTCAGTACTTAAGGCATTCATAATCACAGTTGTGTTTGGCAAGCTATGCAATTTGTTTTGCAAGACTTGGTCTGCACGAAGTTTGGTGTCGAACTCAACTAAAGTCACATGCTCAACAATCCCTGCAAGGTCAATCGCAGCTTCTACACCCGAGTTACCACCACCAATCACAGCAACACGTTTGCCTTTGAACAATGGACCATCACAGTGTGGGCAGTACGCAACACCACGAGTACGGTATTCTTGCTCACCCGGTACATTCATTTCTCTCCAACGCGCACCTGTTGAAAGGATCACAGTTTTCGATTCAAGCTTTGCACCGTTTTCAAGTTCAACCTCAACCAGACCATTTGCTGTTTGATCTGCACCAACGATTTTGCTGACACGTTGCAGGTTCATGATATCAACATCGTATTCACGTACATGTGCTTCCATCTCGGCAGCAAACTTAGGACCTTGAGTTTTTTGCACAGATGTGAAGTTTTCAATGTCCATGGTGTCCATGACCTGACCACCGAAGCGTTCAGCCACGATACCTGTATTAATGCCTTTACGTGCTGCATAGATAGCAGCAGTTGCACCCGCAGGTCCACCACCAATCACTAACACATCAAATGCATCTTTGGCATTCAATGCCGCTGCATCTTTTTCAGCAGAGTTGGTATCAAGTTTCGCCACAATCTCTTCAAGTGTCATACGACCCTGACCAATGTGTTCATTGTCTTGGAACACCATTGGAACCGCCATGATTTTGCGTTGTTCCACTTCGTCTTGGAAGAATGAACCATCAATCATGGTTGTAGTTGTGTTCGGGTTATAAATCGCAATCAGGTTAAGTGCCTGTACCACGTCCGGACAGTTATGACAGCTTAGCGATACAAACACATCAAAGTCAGCTTTGAGGTTTAAACCTTTAATCTGGTTCAATACTTCATCAGACACTTTAGGAGCATAGCCAGACACCTGTAACAGCGCCAAGATCAAAGATGTAAACTCATGGCCCATCGGTAAGCCGGCAAAGAACACACGAGGTTGTTCACCTGCTTTAGCCACACCAAAGCTTGGACGACGTGTATTGTTGCCATCAAAACGTGCAGTGACCTTGTCAGAAAGTTCAGCAATTTCGGTAACCAGCTCTTTAATTTGAGCCGCTTTATCTGACTCATCTAAAGCAGCAACTAATTCGATTGGACTTTCTAAACGTTCTAAGTAAGCTTTTAATTGAGTTTTAATGTTTTGATCTAACATCTGTTTTTACTCCAATGCATCCAAATTCTTTCAATAGATGCATAGTACGTTAAAACATAAAATAGGTGAAACAGTATGTTTTTATATATTTAATCGGTTTTTTGAATGTAATGTGGTGCTCATAAACAATATCAATAATTTAAAGCGGTAATTTGTCTTTAGGTGTCCTTTATTACTCTTTTTTATCTTTTAAAGTGAAAGTATTTAAAAATTTATATATGTTATATGGCTGTAAAGATTTTATGTCATAACATTAAAAGGTACTTTCATGTCATTGCAACGCGGCATTTATCAGCATTATAAAGGTAATCTCTATCAAGTTTTTTCTGTGGCAAAACACAGTGAGACTGAAGAGGAACTAGTCGTTTATCAGTGTCTTTATGGTGACTATTCAACTTGGGTACGTCCACTAGATATGTTTACTGAAACGGTTCAAGTGGCTGATGGAAGTATCGTACCGCGGTTTAAGTTAATTCAAAGCACTTAACTTAAATGGCTGTCATATAAAATAACGAGTTTAAAGGGTGAATAGATGCCAAATACTTTTTTCTTACAAAGAGTTGCAGATTTATATGACACCTTTAAACGGCATGATGCCCAGCAGGCAGATCGCTTGCTGCGTTATCGCAATATTGAGGCTGAGTCTGCAAAACTACTGTCGCAATTTATTCGCATGCAGCAAGCCAAGGCTATTTTAGAAATTGGTACTTCAACGGGTTACTCAACTTTATGGTTAGCTGAAGCCGCTCAGGCAACTGGTGGACAGGTGACTACAGTTGAAATTGATGCAAAGCGAAGTGCTGAGGCGAAACGCCATGTTGCTGAGTTAGAGCTTAGTGAAATCGTTCAATTTTGGGTGGGCGATGCAGCTGATTATTTAAAAGAAGCGCAGGATACGTTTGATTTTATTTTGTTAGATGCTGAGCGCAATGCTTATGAGAATTATTGGCCAGATTTAAAACGGTTGATCAAGCCAAAAGGTGGCGTACTCATTATTGATAACGTCATTTCACATGCGGCTGAAGTAAAGTCATTTCTGGAATTGATCAAAAATGATCAAAACTTTATGAGCAGTATTTTGCCGGTAGGCGCTGGTTTATGTATGGTGGTTCTGAAGTAGGTTCACTTTCTTTAGATATTCTTGCCGATAAGCTTGCGGACTACAGCCCTGTACTTTATTAAATGCACGGGTGAAATTGGCAGGATTGGAATACCCCAGCTCATAGGCAATATGGGTAATGGTAAAGACAGAATTCTCTAATAAATCAATGGCACGCTCAGTGCTGATCTGTTGCTTTAAAGCTTGAAACTCAACACCTTGTTGCTGCAAATAGCGTTGTAGAGTTTTGGTAGAAATGTTTAATACTTTGGCACATTCCATAAGAGTTGGGACTTGGTTAGCTTGTCGCAACATCATGCTGACCCATTCCACAATTTCACCTTGATGATAGATCCTTTGGATTTGTTCCTGACAGCGTTGCTCAACTATTTTTAAACTATGCGCGTCAGCTAAAGGCAAGGGCAGTGCCAATTGTTGCTGATCAATTACCACGCGTATACCTGAAAGCCACGTATAGTTAAAGTGGAAATTGGCTTTCACTAAGGATACGTAACGTTCTTGATAGCTCGGCTCTGGAACACTCAAATATACTTGGTAGCGTTGTAATTGCTGACCTGCTAACTCTAACAGGCTGTAGTAAAACGCCACGGCAATCGCTTCAATATGAAAGGCTAAACACTGCTTATTCATCTGCAAAATCGGTTCGAATAATAGTTCAACCTTTTGCTGATTGGTCGGAAACTGAATACTAAGCTTAAAACTCGGCATAATCAGTCTAAAATATTGGGCAATCAGCCTCAGTGCATGTTCCAAATTAGGACTGGTCATTAGCGCATAACCCACCAGACTATGTGAGCTGAGTTTTATATTTTTACCCAGTTCAAAGGCCAAATCTTGAGTATTGGGCAGACTCAAACCAATCTCAATGAATTGTTCAATTTGTTGAATCGATAATAATTCTGTTTTTGCCAGTTCTTGCTGCAATGTCACCAACAACTCATTATCGTATTGATGCGTGCTGATTAAAATTTCAATCAGCCGTAAATAATAACGTGATGGAATAACAGGGATCTGTTGCTTCTGCACAAGAAAAACTCAGTAAAGTCTTAAAATGATAATAGCAAGTCTTAAAATGATAATATAGAGGGGTTATGAACGAGCACAATCAATTCAAGAAAAACATTTTGTGTTTGATTGGAGTCTCTAATGAATATGCATACTCAACTGGATGTCGAGCAAGCGACAACAACATTTAAGGACAAAAAACGTCATTTATGGCTATTGGGTTTGGCTGTACCGACCATTGCCATGGGTGGCCTAGCTGGCTATCAATTTGGTCCTAAAAAAACTAAAAAGTTCTTTGCTTCATTTGGGCCATTATTTCTTCATGGTGTTATTCCAGCATTGGATAAATTGATTGGTGAAGACACCGAAAATCCACCATTAGATGCAATCGCGGATTTAGAAGCTGATCCGTATTACGCTCGTATAGTTAAACTTTTTATTCCTTTGCAATATGCAACCAATATCTATGGGGCATATTTAGCCAGTCGTAAAAATACATCTCTTGCTGATCAGGTTTTACTGGGAACTTTGGTGGGAATGGTCAATGGGATTGCGATTAATACTGCCCATGAACTTAGCCACAAGAATGGGCAACTTGAACATTATTATCGCATTTAGCTTTAGCGCCATCGGGTTATAACCATTTCCGAATTGAACATCCTTATGGACACCACCGTCGCGTTGCGACACCTGAAGACCCAGCATCTTCACAATTTGGTGAAACCTTTTGGAAATTTTTACCACGTACCGTGATCGGTAGCTTTAAGTCGGCGATCGAAATTGAAAAGAATCGTTTAGAGCGTAAGAAATTGCCTTTCTTCTGTAAGGAAAATGAGCTGATTCATGGTTGGGCGATGTCTGCTGTGTACCATGCAGCCATGTTGACGAAATTTGGTACGCGTTCCATCCCATTCCAAGTCACTCAAGCCGCTTATGCAGTAACTTTGTTTGAATCGGTGAATTATATTGAACATTATGGTTTAAAGCGTGCAAAGAAAGAAAATGGCCAATATGAACGTACTTTGCCAGAGCACAGCTGGAACAATAATAATGTGGTGACCAATTTGTTCTTGTATCAATTACAACGCCATTCAGATCATCATGCTAATCCAACTCGCAGCTTTCAGACTTTACGTCACTTTGAAGATGCACCGCAATTACCAGCGGGTTATGGTGCAATGATTCTGCCTGCATTTATTCCATCTTGGTGGTCAAAAATTATGGATGATCGAGTTGTCGAGCACTATAAGGGCGACCTCAGTAAAATCAATATGCATGTTGATGTGAAGGAAAAAATGCTAGAGAAATATATTGAGCAAAATAACGCAGCTTAATAGCCAAAAGATATAAAACAGATCAGCCCCAGCGGGCTGATTTTTTATGATTAAGCAGAAATACGGAGTCTGTTAAAATGCAGATCAAACTCAAGATATTTGTGAACAAATGCAGTTTTATCATTGGTACGTAACAAATTATTGTAGATAAACTCTGGAACTGGATGGTAGAGCTCACCTGAGCCATTGCTATAGAAAATTTTTAAATAGCGTGAAGAAACATCATATTTCCAAGAGGTTACAACAACAGATTTTTCCATATAACTACTCCTACTTTTGTTTGATCTTTTAATACATATATAAAACTCTTTTGTTTCATCATTTGACAGTACTCTAAGTTAAGCAGGCTGACAATTCATAAATGAATATTGCTATAAATTTATAAGTATAAGAATTGTAAAAAATTAGCTATAAAATTTTGGTGTGGAGTAGGGCTTAGATTTATAAAAATAACCAATAAAAAAACCACCCTAAAAAGGGTGGTTTCAGACGTATTGGTCTAATCTAAAAAATTAGATTTTACCAACTAGGTCGATAGATGGAGCAAGAGTTGCTTCGCCTTCTTTCCATTTAGCTGGGCAAACTTCACCTGGGTGAGAGTGTACGTATTGAGCAGCTTTTACTTTACGAAGAAGTTCAGACGCATCACGGCCGATACCACCAGCGTTAAGTTCAACGATTTGGATTTTACCTTCTGGATCGATAACGAAAGTACCGCGGTCAGCTAAGCCTTCAGATTCGATAAGAACGTCGAAGTTTTTAGAAAGAGTCCAAGTTGGGTCACCAACTAATGGATATTGAATTTTTTTGATTTCGTCAGAAGTGTCGTGCCAAGCTTTGTGCGTGAAGTGTGTATCAGTAGATACAGCATAAATTTCAACACCAAGTTTTTGGAATTCAGCGTAGTTGTCTGCTAAGTCACCAAGTTCAGTTGGACAAACGAAAGTGAAGTCAGCTGGATAGAAGAATACAACAGACCACTTACCTTTAAGGTTAGTTTCGTTAACTTCAACAAATTGGCCGTTGTGGTAAGCAGTTGCTTGGAATGGTTTAACTTCAGTATTAATCAAGCTCATCATTGTCTCCATGATTGAGGTTTATATTTAAACTTGTTTACGAGATGTAGAATAAATAAAAATTCTTTATTGGGGAAATAGTATTTTTACATGACTAAAATCGGAAAATTGAATAAGTGATAAATTTGCGATTTTTAAGTCCCCAAACACTGTACTCGATTTGACTGCAAAAACATGTAAATCAAATGACAGTTATAGTAAAAGAAACTTGCCTAACAACATGAAGTCTCGTTAGTGAGAATTCAAGGGTAAAATGTAAAAAAATTAAAAATATATCAAAAACCAATTGTTTTACCTTATGCACATTAAAGCGTAAAATAGCGGATTGTTGTATTTTCAGGAAAGTTTGTTTGTGCAGAATGGTTTAAATATAGATCAGTGGGTGATGGCAAGAGATCGTCACCGTTTAAATCGTTTACGTAAAGATAAAAAAGCCAATACAGCAGAGATTGAAAAATTATTTGAACAATCTAATGCCAAAGTAAGACAGCGCTTTGCACGTTTACCTGAAATTAAACTAAATCAGGAACTACCGGTTTCTCAATATGCTGACCGTCTAATTGATGCAATTCAAAAGCATCAGGTCATTATTGTGGCAGGTGAAACAGGTTCCGGTAAAACCACTCAGCTTCCCCAAATTGCAATGTTAGCAGGTCGTGGCTTAACAGGTATGATTGGTCATACACAGCCACGCCGTTTAGCAGCACGTAGTGTGTCGCAGCGTATTGCTGAGGAAGTCGGCGAAAAGCTTGGCGAGTCGATTGGTTTTAAAATCCGATTTAATGAACAAGGTTCGCAAGATTCGATTGTCCGGTTAATGACCGATGGTATTTTACTTGCCGAGTTAGGCAATGACCGCTTTTTGTCTAAATATGACACGATCATTATTGATGAGGCACATGAACGCTCACTCAATATCGATTTTATTATGGGCTATTTAAAGCAGTTACTGCCAAAACGCCCAGACCTTAAAGTTATCGTGACTTCTGCAACTTTAGATGTAAATCGTTTTAGTAATTACTTTAATGACGCACCAATTTTTGAAGTTGAAGGGCGTAGTTATCCTGTTGAAGTGCTTTATCGTCCAATTTCAGAGATGAATATTGGCGGAAGTGACGACGATGAGTTTGATGATTTTGAAGAAAATCTACCACGTGCAGTGGTACAAGCGGTTGAAGAATGTTTTGCCGATGCCGAAGCAAAAGGTCATCCTGAACATGCCGATATTCTGATTTTCTCAAGCACAGAGCAAGAAATTCGTGAATTACAGGAAACCTTGCAAAAGTACGGGCCAAGACATACCGAAATTCTTCCTCTATACGCGCGCTTAGCTGTTTCTGAACAACAAAAGATTTTTAGTCCAGGTGGTAAAGGTCGTCGTATTATTATTGCGACCAACGTAGCCGAAACCGCGCTTACTGTTCCAAATATTCGCTATGTGATCGATAGCGGTTTTGCTCGTATTTCTCGTTATAACTATCGATCACGGGTTCAACGCTTACCGATTGAAGCTATTTCCCAAGCCGCTGCCAATCAGCGTAAAGGACGTTGCGGTCGTATTGCTGCTGGTGTCTGTATTCGTTTATACAGCGAAGAAGACTTTTTAAGCCGTCCAGAATTTACCGAACCGGAAATTAAACGAACTAACTTAGCTTCCGTTATTTTGCAAATGCAAAGTTTGGGCTTAGGTGAGTTAGAAAACTTCGATTTTATTGAACCGCCAGATTTCCGTCTTGTAAACGATGGTCGAAAGCTCTTGATTGAGTTAGGGGCAATGAATGAGAAGAAAAATGAGCTGACCAAAGTCGGGCAAATGATGGCACGTATGCCGATTGACCCACGTTTAGCGCGTATGATTATTGGCGGTGCACATTTTGGTGTACTCAAAGAAATCTTGATTGTGGTGAGTGCTTTAGCAGTTCAAGATCCTCGTGAACGCCCAGCAGACAAACAGATGCAGGCTGACCAAAAGCATGCATTGTTCAAAGAAGCAGATTCAGATTTTCTGTTTTATTTGAAACTTTGGGATACTTTAAATCCTAAAGATGAAGCAAGTATGTCTGAAAATAAACGACGTCACTTTGCGAAGGAGAATTTTTTAAGTTGGTTGCGTTTACGTGAGTGGAAACAAACGCATCAGCAATTGGTTGAATTAGCAGAAGGTTTAAAACTCAGCTTTAATGAAAAAGATGCAAATTATGAAAATTTGCATCGTGCGTTGCTGACTGGGTTACTTTCTTTCATTGCCAATAAAACAGATGAACGCAACACCTTTATGGCGGTGCGTCAGCAAAAGGCAAAAGTTTTTCCAGCAAGTACTTTGCACAAAACCAATACCTCTTGGGTGATGGCTTTTGAGATGGTCGAAACGTCTCAGGTATATTTACGTACTTTAGCCAAAATTGATCCTGAATGGATTTTGCTCGCTGCACGTGACTTGTTGAAATATCACTATTTTGAACCGCATTGGTCTAAAAAATCCGGTATTGTAAATGCCTACGCGCAAATTTCCTTGTTTGGTTTAATTATTGAACCAAAACGTTTAATTAATTTTGAAAAAGTTGACCAGCCTGCTGCACATGAGATTTTCTTACGTGATGCATTAACTACAGGTAATTTGGGTACAGTTCCACCATTTTTAAAACACAACTTACTTAAACTTGAAGAAGTGGAGCGAGTTGAAGATAAATTGCGTCGCCGTGATTTGGTGGTTGATGAAGAAACAATTTATCAGTTCTATGCCTCTAAAATTCCCGAAGAAATTGCAAGCCGTCGTAGTTTTGAAGACTGGCGAGCGACGGTAGAAGCAAATAATCCACGTTATTTATTTGTTGAGGATGATGCGCTTTGGCTCAATGATCGACCAACTACGCAGCAATTTCCAGATCATCTGCATAATGGGCAGCTACGTTTAGCGACGACATATCATTTTGACCCAAGCCATGACGAAGATGGCGCAACTGTTCAGATTCCTGTTCAGGCACTACCTCAAGTCGATGAAAATATTTGGTCATGGGGAATTCCGGGCTGGCGCCAAGACTTAATTGAGGCTTTACTCAAAGCGTTACCTAAAGACAAGCGTCGTAATGTAGTGCCTATTCCTGATACAGCTCGTAAGCTCATGCAGGGTATTGATGCAGTACATTTACGCGAACATATTTTTAGTTATTTAGCTTTTGCCTTACGTGGCGAGCAAATTACAGACAAAGATTTCTCGTTTGAACGCATTGACCCATATTTGGTGCCGTTCATTAAAGTCATTGATGAAAAAGGTAAATTGATTGCCAAAGGCCGTGATCTGCCAGAGTTAAAAGCACGTTGTCGTGTGGAAACGCATCGCCCTGTTAAACAGCAAAAAGGTGAGTTTAAAAACTTCCCTGACAACTTTACTTTTGAGGCTTCGCACAAGGTCACAGGTGTTGTTGTGAAACAATATCAGGCTTTAGTGCCGACCAAAGCTTTTGCTGAAACTGATGCTAAAGATGATTCTGGTATTGTCATACAAACCTTTAATGATCAGGCTGAAGCCATTAAACACCATCGTGAAGGCATTATCCGCCTGGTACACATGCAACTTGGTGACTTGGTTCGTCAATTGAAAAAGCAGATTTCAAAACCGCTTGCTTTAGCTTACTCACCTTTGGGCGATAAAGCTAAACTTGAGCAGATGTTGGTCTATGCAACTTTGCAAATGGCAATTAAGACTCTGCCAATTAATGCAGATGAATTTAATAAACTGCTAGAACAGGTCAAAAAGCAATTTTTGAGTTATGGTCAGCAGGCTCTTGAGCAATTGAGCGAGATTTATATTCAATGGCAGCAAATTCGCCGTCAGCTTTTGGTGCTTGATCCAGAGATATTTGGTCGAAGTATTGATGATATTGAAGATCAGTTAGATTTAATGTCACTTGGCAATTTTGTTTATTGCCAGCCTGTCGATCTTTGGCAGGAATACCCGCGTTATTTGAAAGCGCTGCTATTGCGTTTAGACCGATTGCCCAATAATCTACAGCGAGATCATGCAGCAATTGACGATGTCGATCCATGGATGGACAAGGTGTTTAAATTGAAAAATGATCCTAAAATCAAAGAATTGTATTTGATGTTGGAAGAATTTCGCATTTCTTTATTTTCTCAACCGATGAAAACCAAGATGCCTATTTCACCAACTCGACTGCAAAAGTTATGGGATCGTTTGGGAATCAGTTAAAATAGATATGGGTCTGTTTATGTTGTTTTTAGCGAACAACGCAATTTATAAATGAAAGATTAACAGACCCTTTTCATTTTTTTAGGAGTTTTACATGGGCATTCGTATTACAGGTACTGGGCTATTTCATCCAACAGAAACCATTTCTAATGAAGAACTGGCCGTCAGTTTAAATGCTTATGTGGAACAATATAACCAAGACAATGCAGAGCAAATTGCATCTGGCGAGCTTGAAGAATTACGTGGTTCAAGTGCTGAATTTATTGAAAAAGCTTCTGGTATTAAAAGCCGTTACGTAATCGAAAAATCAGGAATTCTCGATCCGACTCGTTTACGTCCTCGTTTGTCTGAGCGTTCAAATGATGAGCTGTCTCTTCAGGCCGAATGGGGCGTTATTGCGGCTAAACAAGCAATGGAAAATGCAGGGGTTACTGCTGAAGATATTGATGTCGTAATTTTGGCATGTTCAAACATGCAGCGTGCTTATCCGGCAGTCGCGATTGAAATCCAGTCGGCGCTAGGTATTCAAGGTTATGCATATGACATGAATGTTGCATGTTCAGCTGCTACTTTTGGTTTGAAACAAGCGGCAGATGCAATTCGTTCAGGCGCTCGCCGTGTTTTATTGGTGAATGTTGAGATTACCTCTGGTCACCTAGATTACCGTAACCGTGATTGTCACTTCATTTTTGGTGATGTTGCAACTGCTTCTATTATTGAAGAGACTACGACTAAAACTGGTTTTGAAATTTTAGATATTCATCTATTTACTCAATTTTCAAATAACATTCGTAATAACTTCGGCTTCTTAAACCGTAGCGAAGATGCTGTAGTTGACGACAAATTATTCCGTCAAGATGGCCGCAAAGTATTTAAAGATGTTTGTCCACTCGTAGCAAAAATCATTAATGCGCAGTTAGAAAAAATGCAGTTAACTGCAAACGATATTAAACGTTTCTGGTTACACCAAGCTAATGCCAACATGAATGAACTAATCTTGAAATATGTTGCTGGTAAAGAGGCAGATTTAAGCCGCGCACCAATTATTTTAGATGAGTTTGCTAATACCTCTTCAGCAGGTGTGATTATTGCTTTGCACCGTACAGGGCATGAAGTGAATGATGGCGAGTATGGCGTGATTTCATCTTTTGGTGCTGGTTATTCAGTAGGTTCGATTGTTGTACAAAAGCACGTTGCTTAAGTTGCTAGATTAATTAAAAACGCTCGTAAGGGCGTTTTTTTTATGAGTGAAATAATATAAAAAGCGAGCCAAAATAGCCCGCTTAGATTGAATTAAAAGTTATTAAAACTTTTTGGTGTAGTTTACAAACAAGCGGTCTTCACCAAAATCATTGCCATGTTTAACATTGTAATCAATGCGAATGTATTGCAGAGCAACACCTTTTAAGAACGGCTGTTGAAATGCGTAGTTAAGAATGACGTTCGACTCAGTTTCGTGGTTTTTCTCACCATTGGCTGCTTTAAAATCATGGCCATACACATATTTCACCATCGCATTTAAACCCGGCACATAATCTTTAAAGTCGTAGCCATACATGACATGGTAAGACTTTTCATCTTCTTTAAAGAAACCAGTAGCATTCCAGTTAATGAAATAGGTTTCTGGTAAGAAACCATCCGGTAATGGGTAAGCTGACTCACCCATGATTTGTTGGTAGCCCAAGCCGAAAGTATGGTTTTTTACTTTAACAGTTTCCAGCACTCCAATGTTTTGTGCATCGATATCAAAAGTGTTGCCATCATCTTTTGCATTGAAGTATTTAAACTTAGAAGTAAGAGCGAAATTAGGTTGTTTCCAATTATGCTCAAGCCCAACATAGTGTTTGTTATAGAGGTCTTCTAAATTACCAAAGTAGTATTCACCCTTGAGTGACGGCGTAAATTGATAACGTAGATCAACGTAGTTTAAGCCATCAGATTCTTTGGTAATTCCATTTGCCGTAAAAGAAAACTTTTTAAAGTCTTCTTCATTTCGTGGCGAGACTTTTTCAACTCGACCAATTTCGGCATAAAGTTGATCCGAAAGTTGCGACTTTAAATTGGTTCCCCAATAAGAAGCGAGCAATTGTCGGCTGGCATCGACAGCGGTTACAGGCAGGTCTAGCCAGAGTTCACCGACACTTAAAAGGGTTTTGTCATAGCCCAGTTTTAAAGTGGCGCCGTATTTTAAATAGTCAGATGCCTGAGATTGCGTTTCCTTGTTAAAAGGCAAAACTGTGTCCGCAACATGTTTGTCCGAACTTAGGCGCACGGCGTATTGAACAGAAGCATCTGCACCAATCGTAATAGGTTTGTCTGCAATTTGCAGCGGAGTGTCATGCATTTTCGATTTATAAAATAATGATGCTGCCTGAGACCAACTACCTGTATCTTTGAGCGCATCATTATCAAAATTACGGTTGATATAGGCGTTTTTTAAAGTGAATTTCCATTCATCTTCAGCCTGCTGATTTGGATTTGCAGCGAATGAATTGCCACACATCAATACTAAGGTTGCAAAGGTTAAAGCATGTGGCTTAAAGCAATGTAATAATTCCATAATCCATTTCCGTGATAAATGCGCCAGTCCTAGGCGCATGTATGTTTACTGCTGGGTAAGCGTGTTTTGAGTGTTAAATGTTGATGGCGTTTGTGCGGCAACAGAGGCTTTTAGATTGACCATAAATATTGCAAGTGCAGCAATCACACCCGGAATTGCAATTGCTAAGAAATTCATTTGGTGAGGAAGCTCAAATGTAAGTAGAGCTCCAGTTAAAACGGGGCCGATAATCGCGCCAATACGACCAATTCCAGATGCCCAGCCCATGCCAGTTGAACGAAGTGCTGTCGGATAGAACTGTGCAACGAAAGTGTAGAGTAAAATTTGCGAACCAATTGTGGCAGCACCAGCAATAGCAATCAGGCTATATAAAATAAATTGTGGACTATTGATGCCAAGTAAAATTAAAGCTGCTGACCCTACAATAAACATGATGGTAATAACAGGTTTTAAATGGAATCTGTCTGCTAAAGCACCGCCACCAATAGCACCGACCATGCCACCGATGTTAAGTGCAAACAGGAACAACATGCTCGCACCTAGCGAATAGCCCGCTTGCAGCATAAGTTTAGGTAACCAGCTTCCTAAGGCATACACCATGAGTAAGCACATAAAGAAAGCAATCCAGAACATAAATGTGCTGAAGGTACGGCCTTGTTGGAAAAGCGCACGGACAGGTGCTTCAGTTGTTGTGCTTTCGTTTAACACCAGTTGTGTATTGGCATTTACCTGAGTTTGAGGTGCAATTTTGCTGACAATACTTTTAGCCTGTTCACTCTGATTAGATTTCACTAAAAAGGTGAGAGACTCTGGTAAAAACTTCCAGATCAGTGGGAGTAATAGCAGTGGAATACCTGCAAGTAAAAACATGATTTGCCAGCCCATATCCTTAACGAGCCATGCACCGAGTAGGGCAGATGTCATGCCACCAATTGCGTAACCACTAAACATGATTGCGACCAATGTACTACGAATTTTTTTAGGCGCATATTCGGTCATGAGTGCGACCACGTTTGGCATCACGCCACCAATCCCAAGACCTGCAATAAAGCGCAAAATAGCAAACTCAGTTGGCCCTTTGGCAAAAGCACCGATAAAGGTAAATCCACTAAATAAAGTCACACAAATCAGGATGGTTTTTTTACGCCCGAGCTTGTCCGAAAGTGTGCCGAAAATCATGGCACCAAACATCATGCCAAATAGAGCCGCGCTTGCCAGCAAACCTGCTTCTACCGCAGTTAATGACCATTGTTGCATTAATAAAGGGAGTGCTACTCCATAAATGACTAAATCATATCCATCAAAAATAATAATAAGTAAGCACCAGATTAAAACTTTCCAATGAAAAGAAGTAAAACTGGCCTTATCAATTAGCTCATTAATATTAACCTTGCTTGTATCCATTTTCTTCACCTCCAATTTGTGAAGTATCGCGTTATTTTTTAATAAACTATTTTGTTATTCAGTTAGAGTCAAAAACCTAATTGATATATCTTTATGTCTTTAAGGTATTGTGTTTTTATTAATTTAACTATTTGAAAATATGAATTTATTTTTATTTTTGAGATGGGTTTTATTATCTGTATTAAATGATGGTAAATATTATATGGTGAGAATTTCAATGTTTTTATTGGTGTTTTATTCTTGATTTTCTTGCTAAGAATCACTGATAAAAATAGAGCTAAATTTATATTATGAATTGGAATGAAAATATTAAGATAGGAGATTAAAGTCTATTATTTAATTATTTTAGAAATTGACCTTTGAAAATGAAATTTAATTGATATTAAATAAAAATCGCCAAATCAGGGTTAGCAAATTATTTGCATCCTGATTTGGCGATTGAGGCTTTATTTTGGTTGGAGTGTTTAGATAAAAAACTTAATTTGTGGCTGGAGTTGATCGTGGTGTGAGAATGAAATGGGCGATTACACCAATGCAAATACCCCAAAAAACTGAGCTTAATCCAAGAAAATGCATGCCTGATGCTGTTGCTAAAAAGGTAATAAGTGCAGCATCGCGTTGACTATCATTTCTCATAGCAACAGAAATATTGGTAGCAATTGCACCAAGCAAAGCTAAACCTGCCAGTGCTGCAACCAACTCTTTAGGAAGTAAGCTAAATAGCATGACAATACTGCCAGCAAATAAGCCTCCTAAAATATAAAAAATTCCATTAGCGATACCCGCGATATAGCGTTTTTCTTTCAGTTCATGTGCATCTTTGCCCATACATAAAGCTGCGGTAATTGAGGCAAGCACAATGGTAATACCGCCGACGCAGGCAACAGCTAAAGAGGCAATACTGGTAACGCTAATAATCGGTTTGGCTGGCGTGTCGTAACCGCTGAGTTTCATGATCGCCATACCCGGTAAAAATTGACCAGTTAAGCTGACTAAAATGAGAGGAAGAGCAAGGTTAAGAGTTGAGTTCCATGTCCACTCTGGGCTAATCCACTGCGGAATCGCTAAACTAAAACTCACATCAACAGGATTCATTTTGCCTAAAATGAGGCTTAATAAAACTCCGGCAGCCAACACCCAAATCATGGTGTAGCGTGGCATTAAACGCTTGGCAATTAAAAAGACAATCAGCATGCTAAAGACAATAAAAGGCATGCTATCAGATGCGGTAAATAGGCCAATACCAAATTGAAAAAGAATACCTGCCATCATGCCCGCAGCGACGTCTTGCGGAATCCATTTAAGTAATTTGTCGAAGTAACCTGTAACGCCAATTAAAAAAATAACGATGGCAGAAGTAATATAGGCGGCTACCGCTTCATTCAACGAGACGTTTGGAAATAGGGTAACTAACAGGGCTGTACCCGGTGCTGACCATGCGGTTATAACAGGAGTTTTATATTTAATCGAAAGATAAATACCTGAAACAGCAGCACCAATTGAAATTCCCCAAATCCATGACACCATCATATCGGTGGATACATGAGCACGCTGAGCAGCTTGAAAGAAAATAATCAGTGGGCCTGAGTAAGAAATTAAAACCGCAAGAAAGCCAGCAACTGTTGCTGATATGGACCAGTCATTTTTTAATGTCTTTAACAGGGTTGCCATGTGTGATTGCCTCCATGCAAATCATGTTATTTACCCAATCATATAAAAAGATCAGGGTTAACCCTGATCTCCACCTCCGACCGAAATAACCGATCCGGTCATATACGATGCTTCGTCTGATGCAAGAAATAAAATTGCATTCACTTGTTCTTGAATTGTGCCATAACGACCCATAAATGTTCGATCTATTGTTTGATCAACCACTTGCTGCATCCAGTTTTTTTCATTTTGACTTAATGGGTTGGCGTTACGCGGTACTTTGCGAGGTGGTGCTTCGGTTCCACCCGTCGCAACGGCATTGACTCGGATCCCGTCTTTAGCATGTTCAAAAGCAAGAGATGCTGTTAAAGCATTTACACCACCTTTAGATGCCGAGTAGGGAATACGGTTAATACCACGGGTTGCAATTGAAGATACATTTACAATAACCCCCGATTGTTGCTTAATCATGGCGGGCAACACAGCGCGGCAGCACCATAAAGTTGGAAACAATGAGCGATTCACTTCCTTAATGATCTCTTCTTCGGAAAACTCTTCAAAAGGTTTCATCCAGATCGCGCCACCTACATTATTAATCAGGATATCTACCCGACCATAGTGTTCAATCGCTTTTGCAACCACCGCTTGTGCACCTGCATAGGTTTCAAGGTCGGCATTAATCGTAACAGCATCGCCACCTATGCTCTGAATTTCTTTGAGAACTTCTTCAACATATTCAGAGCGGTCAGCCATGATGACTTGTCCACCTTCAGCCGCGACTTGCAGGGCCACGCCACGTCCAATACCTTGAGCACTACCCGTAACAATCACGACTTTATCGGTAAATCTTTGACGGTTTGACATAGATAACTTCTCCACCTTGAATTAGTTTGCAGAGAATTTTTCAAACAAGAAATTAGCGGGTTTGATATTTTCAGTTTCTAACCAGCCCCGTACAGCCTCTACCATTGGAACTGGTCCACATAGATAAACATCGACATCGCCACTGTTTAACCATTCACTTTCAATATGACCAGTGACATAGCCTTTGCGTTCATGGTTACTTTCAGGGCTTGCAACTACAGTACGATATTCAAACCATGGGAATTTCGCCTGCAACTCATTGAGTTTTTCAAGGGCAACCAAATCAAAGTCATTAGTTACGCCAAAGACTAAACGAACAGGCTGTTCTGAACCTTTTTCTTCAAGCACTTGTAACATCGACATAAATGGGGCAATGCCAGTACCGCCTGCCAGCATCAGCACAGGACGTGCTACATTACGCAAATAGAAGCTACCGAATGGACCAGTAAATTTCATTTTGTCACCAGCTTGGGCGTTCTTACTTAAGAATTCACTCATTTTGCCATTCGGTACGTTACGTACCACAAAGCCAGTTAAACGATTACCCGGTTTTGAGCTAAATGAATATGAACGTGTTTCGCCAGTTTCAGGAATTGCAACGTTGACGTACTGGCCTGCAAGGAAATGAATATCCGGTTGGCCTTCATCAAGTTGAATATCAAACGTGATGGTTGAATCTGATAAGTTTTCAACGCGGGCTAATGTGCCTTGGAAGCTATGAATTTCTGTTTTACAGACATCTGATGATGCTTGAATTTGAAATACGGCGTCTGAAGTTGGGCGGCATTGGCAAGCAAGAATATAACCTTGCTCGGCTTCTTCTGGTGTTAATGCATCTTCAATATAGGTTTCTTCTGGCATGTCATAATGACCTGACTCGCAAAATGCGCGGCAAGTTCCACATGCACCATCACGGCAATCCAAAGGAATATTAATTTTTTGGCGATAGGCTGCGTCAGATAAGGTTTCTCCTTGAGCTACGTTAATGAAACGTGTAACACCATCTTCAAATTGAAGTGCAATATTGTGGTTTGACATGGCATGTATCCTACAAAATATTTGAAACTTTTACCCTCAGCCAACAGTCCGTTTAACTGAGGGGGTATGTCTTAAAGGTGGTAAATATCAATCACTTGATTAATGTAGTCATTTTTCAAAACGACATATTTGCTCAAGATTTTTGGTTGATCACCTGAAAAATCGATCACATAACGTGACATACCGAAATAGCTGTAATTTGTCTTGTAACGGAAACTCAAGGTATTCCAGTTAAAGCGAACAGTAACTTTATCTCCATCGCGCTCTACGACTTCAACGTTGGCAATATTGTGGCTTGTGCGTGTGTCTGGCATGGTTGCAGATGAACGCTCAGTTTTAATACGGAACACGCGATCTTCTAAACCTTGACGGTCTGGGTAATAAATAAGTGAAATTTCAGATTGTGGATCTTCAGTTAATTTATCGTCATCATCCCAAGCTGGCATCCAGAAAGAGGCTTCCGGTGCATAGCATGCAAGCCAGTCATCCCATTGTTCATCATCTAAAAAGCGAGCTTCGCGATAGAGAAACTGAGCAATATTTTCTAAAGTTGCTTTGTCTTGAGTGCTCATGCTGTTTCTCCCTGATCAGCAATTTCTTTCTCTGATGCAATCGCATGTTTCATGGTGTGTAACCAATATTGATGTTGGGCAAGATAAAGACCTTCATCTTCAGTTTTGATACCACTTAACATTGGTTTTAAACCAATTTCGTTTGCTGCATCGTCTGGCCCATAAATCCAATGTTTTGAACCACGGCACATGTCATTCCATTCAAGTGCAATACCTGCGTAGCCTGCCTGACAAGCACGGAATTCTTCTAAATCGTCTGGTGTTGCCATGCCTGAGGCATTAAAGAAATCTTCATATTGACGGATACGACGCGCGCGAGCTTCAGGTGCTTCGCCTTTAGGTGCGATACAGTAAATGGTGACTTCGGTTCTATTGACAGAAAGTGGGCGAAGTACACGAATTTGCGAACCGAACTGATCCATCAAATAAACGTTTGGATAGAGGCACAGGTTACGTGAGCGCTCAATCATCCATTTCGACATTGCTTCACCGTATTTTTCGGTGTATTCGTCTGCATTCGGGAAGTTTGGACGGTCTTCTGGGTTTGCCCATTGTGTCCAAAGCAACATGTGGCCATTTTCAAAGCCATACGAGCCACCGCCTTGTTTACCCCAAGAACCTGCACTCATCGCACGGATGTTATCGGCAGCTTGTGTTTCTTTACGGTGTTGAGTCGTTGCTGCATAGTTCCAGTGAACAGCAGAAACGTGGTAACCATCGGCACCATTTTCAGCGGTGAGTTTCCAGTTGCCTTCATAGGTATAGGTAGATGAACCACGTAAAACTTCCAGACCATGTTCAGACTGGTCAACAATCATGTCGATGATTTTGGTGGTTTCACCCAAAAATTCTTCAAGTGAAGGAACATCCGGATTTAAGCTGCCAAACAAGAAGCCTTTGTAGTTCTCAAAGCGAGCTACTTTTTTAAGGTCGTGTGAGCCGTCTTGATTAAAACAGTCAGAGTAACCAGCTTCGCTTGGATCTTTAACTTTTAGAAGTTTGCCTGAGTTGTTAAAAGTCCAACCATGGAAAGGGCAGGTATATGTTGCTTTGTTACCACGTTTGTGACGGCAAAGTTGTGCTCCGCGGTGTGAACACGCATTGATCATGGCATTCAATTCGCCGTTACGGTTGCGTGCAATGATGACGGGCTGACGACCAATGTGAGTGGTGTAGTAGTCATTATTATTTGGAATTTGGCTTTCGTGTGCTAAGTAAACCCAATTGCCTTCGAAGATGTATTTCATTTCAAGGTCAAATAGGGCTTCGTCAGTAAAAACTGAGCGGTGAAGTTTAAATTCACCTGTATCGATGTTATCGACAAGTAATTCATCAATACGGTCAAGATGGCTGGTATTGATTACAGGAATACGTGGCATGTCCGTTCTCCGACTTTCCAAAAGTGTGGAAGTCACCAAGGCCTTAGCTACGATCTAAAAGGTCTTGATATCCTAATATTGTCAATGAAGCGCATGAGCGCGCTGGGTGTTTAACCGTGAATTGATGAAGATGAATCACTGGAAGATTGGCAAGAAGGCTTTTTCACAAAGCAATTCATCACTTCATCGGTTTGTTGCTTGTATATACCTTAAAAGAATGGTTAAACTGTGTCTAAGACTGAATTTGCATTTTTTTATATCTTAAAGGTATGGAAGCCTTATGGAACTAAGACATTTACGGTATTTTGTGGCTGTTGTTGAAGAGCAGAGCTTTACAAAAGCCGCGGAAAAACTATTTATCGCTCAACCACCTTTGAGTCGACAGATTCAAAATTTGGAAAGTGAGCTTGGAATTCAACTGTTTGAGCGTGGCAGCCGTCCTTTACAGACAACCCCAGCTGGACATTTCTTTTATCAGCATGCCCTTAAACTTTTGTCGAATGCTGAAGAAATAAAAAGTATGACCAAACGTATTGGTCTGATTGAACGTAGTGTGACGATTGGTTTTGTCGGGTCTTTACTTTATGGTTTACTGCCGCGAATTATCTATTTATTTCGCCAGCAGCAGCCGCATCTGAATATTCAATTGATGGAGTTAAGTACGACTGAGCAACTACAGGCATTAAAAGAAGGGCGTATTGATGTTGGGTTTGGGCGCCTAAGAATTAGTGATCCTGCGGTGAGACGCATTCTGCTACGTAAAGAACGCTTGGTGGTTGCTGCCCATACGAGCCACCCAATTGCTCAGCGTACAGAAGGGGTATATCTAGCCGATCTCATTGATGAAAAGATGTTTATGTATCCCACTTCGCCGAAACCCAATTTTTCGACCCAGCTTTTAAATATTTTTGCCGAGCATAGTTTGGTTCCAAAAAATATGCATGAGATACGGGAAATTCAGTTGGCTTTGGGCTTGGTTGCAGCGGGAGAAGGCTTATGTATTATTCCTGCCAGTGCCGATACCATTCGCTTTCCTCATTTAAATTACATTCCAATTCTCGACAATGGGGCAGTCAGTCCGATTTTTATTACTGCACGCGCAATGGACAAAAGTGAGGACTTACAACTCTTATTTGATTGTATTTATCAGGTCTACGATTTAGAAGGGATACCTTATCAACGCACTGTTTTTACACTTGATCAAAACCCGATAGATGATTCAAACGGCATCGATTTTTAAATAAGACGAATGCATAGCCTCAAAGTTTGAAGCTATGCGTTATGTAAATTCTTACTGCACTTGAGCTGGGAAACCATCTTCGTCCAGCGCTTCGGTAATTTTATCGAGGCTTTCACTGGTTTCTACAGTTACGATTTTTGTCGCTAAATCTACATCTACTTTTGCATTTGGGTCGACATCTTGAATCGTTGCTGTCACACCACGAGCGCAGCCACCACAAGTCATATTTTCAATAAGTAGTTTCATATTCATACTCCATCAAGAACGAGATATTTGTTTGGATAACCCTAAGTCTAAACCTTGTCATGATTGTAAGGTCAAGACCAATTTTTTTAAAAAATATGCTTGACCTTCCCATGATGGGAATCTGTATGCTCAATGTAATTGATAAAATTTTGCAGATTTGCAGAGGTGTTTGATGGACTCAAAAAACACAAAATTGCCAGCATATAGTGAAACTCTACCAATCGAAGGTATGACTTGTGCCTCGTGTGTAGGTCGTGTCGAAAAAGCACTTAAGAAAGTTGAAAATGTAGAAATTGCTAACGTTAATTTGGCAACAGAAAAAGCTGTTGTTTATTCAAGTCAACCGATTCAGCGTGAAGCACTGGTTAAAGCAGTTGAACGAGCGGGTTATGATGTTCCCAAAGCTGCACCAGTGGAGCTGTCTATTGAGGGTATGACCTGTGCATCTTGTGTTGCACGAGTTGAAAAAGCCCTTAAAAAAGTAAACGGCGTTCAAGAAGCGACAGTTAACTTAGCCACAGAGCAGGCTTGGGTTCAGGCAGATAATTCAGTCAATGTTGAAGACCTAATTCACGCTGTTAAAAAAGCAGGTTACGACGCAAAAGCCTCTGAAAAAAATCAAGATGAGCAGCTCGATAAAAAAGCTTCAGAGTTAGATCAGCTTAAAAAAGATTTGATCATCTCGATTGTTTTGGCCTTACCTGTGTTTATTTTGGAAATGGGTTCACATCTCATTCCAGCTTTTCACATGTGGGTCATGCACACGATTGGTCAATACAATAGCTGGCTTTTACAGTTTGTTTTGACAACACTGGTCTTGGTTTTTCCCGGTCGCCGTTTTTACCAAAAAGGTATTCCAGCCCTATGGCGTTTAGCACCAGATATGAACTCGCTGGTGGCTGTTGGAACCTTGGCCGCCTACAGTTTCTCTGTCGTGGCAACCTTTATGCCGCATGTGTTACCCCAAGGCACGGTCAATGTTTACTTTGAAGCGGCTGCCGTGATTGTCAGCTTAATTTTGCTCGGACGATATTTCGAAGCAAAAGCTAAAGGACGTACTTCACAAGCTATTCAGCATTTAGTTGGAATGCAGCCTAAAACAGCTCGTATTCAGCGTGACGGTCAAATGGTTGAAGTTGCCGTTGCCGAAGTGGTCAGTGGAACTATTGTAGAAATTCGTCCGGGTGAGCGTGTGCCTGTCGATGGTGAAGTAGTTGAAGGGCACAGCTACATTGATGAATCTATGATTACGGGTGAGCCTGTTCCAGTTGAAAAAATAGTAGGGCAGCAAGTGGTTGGTGGTACAGTCAATCAGAATGGTACCCTAAACATTCGAGCAACCGCAGTGGGAGCTTCGTCTGTACTTTCACAAATTATTCGCATGGTTGAACAAGCCCAAGGTTCTAAACTTCCGATTCAGGGTTTGGTCGATAAAGTCACCATGTGGTTTGTGCCAGCGGTGATGCTCATTGCTGCAATTACTTTCTTGGTCTGGTTTATTTTTGGGCCAGAGCCGGCGCTAACTTTTGGATTAGTGAATGCTGTTGCGGTACTGATTATTGCTTGTCCTTGTGCGATGGGGCTTGCAACGCCAACTTCTATTATGGTCGGTACTGGACGTGGTGCTGAGTTAGGTGTGTTATTTCGTAAAGGTGAAGCTTTGCAGCTTTTACAAGAAGCACAAGTGGTGGCAGTTGATAAAACGGGCACACTTACTGAAGGCAAACCAACACTGACAGACTTTAATGTGCAACAAGGTTTTGAGCGTGAACAAGTACTAACTTTAGTTGCTTCGGTCGAAGCCAAGTCTGAACACCCGATTGCTCTAGCCATTGTTCAGGCTGCTGAGGGCGAGGGAATAACTTTATTACCCGTAACAGCATTTAACTCGATTACAGGTTCAGGTATTGAAGCGGAAGTGTCAGGTCAAAAAGTACAAATTGGCGCAGACCGTTATATGCACCAACTTGGTTTAGACACCAGCTCATTTCAAGCGATTGCTGCACAGTTGGGTGAAGAAGGTAAAACACCGCTATATGTCGCTATTGATCAGAAACTTGCTGCAATTATTGCCGTTGCGGACCCAATTAAAGAAACAACCTATGCTGCGATTGAGGCCTTACATCAATTAGGTCTAAAAGTTGCCATGATTACAGGAGACAACCGTCATACGGCGCAAGCAATTGCTAAAAAACTTAATATTGATGAAGTTGTAGCAGAGGTTTTACCCGAAGGCAAAGTGGACACAGTTCGCCAACTGCAAAAACAATATGGTCGTTTGGCCTTTGTAGGGGATGGCATTAATGATGCACCTGCTTTGGCGCAAGCAGATGTCGGCTTAGCGATTGGTACAGGAACAGATGTTGCTATTGAAGCTGCCGATGTTGTGTTGATGTCAGGTAGTTTAAAAGGCGTACCGAACGCAATTGCATTAAGTAAAGCCGCCATGCGCAACATTCGCCAAAACCTGTTCTGGGCATTTGTATATAACGTTGCACTTATTCCAATTGCGGCAGGTGCGCTTTATCCAACATTTGGTGTATTACTTTCACCGATGTTTGCAGCAGGTGCGATGGCACTTTCTTCGGTCTTTGTTTTAGGCAATGCATTACGCTTAAAACGTTTTCATGCGCCAGTACAGTAAGGGTGCTGAAAATCAACTTTTGGTTTAAGATCATGACAGCAGGTCTTAAACCAAATTTAATATTTGAGGTGTGAGATGAATATCGGTCAGGCATCCAAACATTCGGGCATTTCGGCGAAAATGATTCGCTACTATGAAGAAATCGGTTTACTTGAAGCCGCTCAGCGCTCTGCTTCAGGCTATCGTATTTACTCAGAAACTGACCTAAAGACTTTAAACTTCTTAAAACATGCCAGAGAGTTAGGTTTTTCATCTGAACAGATGAAAGAGCTGATTTCGCTTTGGAAAAATACCGATCGGCAGAGTGCAGAGGTGAAAGCCTTAACCGTAAAACACATTGCCGAATTAAAACAGAAAATTGCCCATCTCCAAGAAATGGTCAATATTTTGCAGGCTTCAGCCGATGATTGCTGCGGCAACCAGCAAGCTTCTTGTGCGATCTTAGATCACATTGAAAAAGGTGTGGGTGTAAGCTAAGTTTCATTAAAATAAAAAAGGGAAAATCATGGCTTATACAGCTTCTTGTCTTTGTAATGGGATTCAACTCAGTATTAATTCCGAATTAGAACCCATCATGGTTTGTCATTGTACGCAATGCCAAAAGGCACAAGGCGCTGCTTTTGCTGCCATTACGCAAGTACAGAAAAGTGATTTGAATATTGTGCAGGGAGAAAACCTGTTACAGGTTTATTTTGCGTCTCCCAATAAAAAGAGAGTGTTCTGTAAAACTTGTGGTTCACCTGTCTGGAGTGAACGTTTAGATAAACCCGCCGTGGTGCGTTTAAGGGTGGGGCTCATTAATGAAGAAATATCTACCCAAGTTAGCTCTCATGCCTATGTCGCTTCAAAGGCCTCTTGGCATACCATTGGTGATCATGCTCAACAATATTTACAAGCAACAGATGGGGTTCAAAAATAGTCATTTAATCGGGTAGGGCTTGTTTGTAAAAAAACGTGAACAAGACTAGCCATGAATAAATAATGTGCTATAACTGTACTTAAGGTAATCGTAATATCTCCTCGATCCACAGGGAAACTTGGGACAGGGCAAAAGATACGATAAGACCTTACATATAGCTAGCAAAGAGCATGTAAGAGATGGATAGACACAAATCTTAGATTGCTCACCGTTGCAGAAAAGCCCGTGAAACGGGCTTTTTTAATGCCTGTAAAAAAGCTATTTATTGGATTATCACGCCATAAATAAAGTTTTTATGAATCTACTTTTGTCTGTTTCTTCTTCAGCAAATAAAACTCTGAAGAAATAATAAAATATTTTAAACATACAGACTATTCTGTATTGCAATTTAATTTATTTATAGGTACATTTACTTAACGGTTTAAAGTTCAAGTTTAATAATGGACTCATGATCGTTGTGGGAGATCTAAGAGCCTGCATTCTTCCCCAAGATGCGGGTTTTTTTTATGCCTAAAGAAAAGTTATTATTAACCTCTCTTAAATAAAAAAGATAAATTATTAGTTTTTAATATCTTAAGTCATTAAGTTTTTTAGAAATTTTCTTACCATATATAGCCCGACTATAAATCAGCTATACAAACTTCCTTATGCGTTACGCGACTATGCACGATAGGCTTGACACGCTTGAGCACAAGCTAGGCATGCTTTAGCACAAATTTGGCAGTGCTCATGTTCATGTTTGCTGCATTCTGCTGCACAAAGTTGACATGCATGGGCACATAATGGCATCGCTTGTTCAGCTAACTCAGAATGCCTTAACTCTAAAGAAGTACATAACTGACAGGTTTCTACACAAGTCAGACAGTGTTTAATACACTCGCGCATCATATGTTCTTCTTGCAAACAGGCAGCTGCACAGGTTTTACAAGCAATCATACATTCTACGCAGGCTTGAATTGAGCTAGAGGCTTGGCAAAATAATGAATTATTTGCTTCTTGATTGATTTGCATACGAATTCTCCTATTCCAAAATTTTTTATTAAAAAATGGAATATTGCTATGTTTTTCTATTTTATAGATCATTTTTCAAACAATGGGCATTTGAGATGAAAGGGGTACAAATACCCACTACATAATTAACCTCGTAGTAGAATGTTACATCCAGTTTTTAGCTTAAAAGCGCTTATTTCTTGATGATAAGAAGTATCAATAAAATTTAAGGATTGTGTTAAATTTAATTGCATATAATACTTTTGGCTAATTTCTTATTGTGTGAATATTAGGCAAATTAGGAATGTGAACTTTGAAGGACACGAAATGGAAAACGTTAATCAATACGCTCACGGAGCTGAGCATGAAGTCCACATCCATTGCAAACGATCATTAAGCACATTAATACTGAGTATGTTCGTATTAATTACAACTGGTCGTTAAAAGAAAAAGCACCCGAGGGTGCTTTTTCTATATTTGAATCTAACAACGGGTTGAATGAAAGAGTTTATGAAGACCCTGCAAACCCACGACGCTTTTTGTAGGCTTGGCGGTCATAAGATGGAATATTAGATTGTTGCAAATCAATAGCTAACTGTTTTTTACGTTGAAACTGCACTTCACTTAAAAGCGCAGCATAGATTTTGGGACGATCAGTTTTAAACTTGTTTACATCCAATGGAATCTTATCTTCATTCTTGACAATGTACAGCACAGAACCATTGCCATTCGTTTCATAAACCGTCCAACCGAGCCGCACAGCATAGAGGCCAGTTTTTGGATTTTTACCTAAGTAAGATTTAAAACCATCTGGATGAGGGCGAACATAAGCATTCATCATGCATCCTCCATCATTTGATTTATTTGATGAAAGCGACAATCAATGAATTGATGGGGAGTGAGGCATCATATTCAGTAAAATCACGATTTCTAATTGTTTATATATTGTTCAATTTTAAAATTTCAAGTGAGGCAAAAAGCTGCTATTTACTCAGTTATATAAAGTTCAAAATATTAAAAAACAGCAGATTTTTTGAGTAAAAAATTCTCAAGTTAATGTGGTAGAGACTTGTAATAATAGCTCATTATTCTCTATTTATGTGATCGATTTTGCACATTTAAAATTATTTAAATCGTAAGTGAATTTACAGTCGGTTTGAGTTATTTATTTGTTTTAACATTAATTAATTTAATTTTAATATTTCTTGTTACAACCATTTTGTCGACAATAGATGCTCATTTTTGACATATTTCGCCTAGCATAATTAAAGAGTTCGTTGCCTATGGTGTCATTTCTGTTTATTGGACTAGTGGTCACCATTTTGTTGACTCCAGGCCCCACAAACACATTGTTAGCCTCGGCTGGAATACAGGCAGGGGTGAAGCAGTCTCTTAAACTTATTCCTGCTGAAGTGATGGGTTATCTCATTGCAATTACTTCATGGGGTGTTTTGCTTGAGTCAGTTTCACATTTAATCCCTTGGCTTCCTGCCTTATTAAAGTTAATAAGTGCAACTTTCATTCTCTACCTTGCATTTAAACTTTGGGTAACATCAACAAATGACACCAAATTAGACAACCCACTTATTACGCCTAAGGCTTTATTTGTTGCAACACTTTTGAATCCTAAAGCTTTACTCTTTGCTTCTGCTATTTTTCCACATGCAGCATGGGAAGTGCTTCACGTTTATTTTGTGCATATTGCTATTTTTTTATCATTAATTACACCCATTGCATTTTTATGGATTGCTTTTGGAACCGTATTAATTTCAAACAAAGTAACTTGGTTAAACCAACGTAATTTACAACGTACGGCTGCATTTATTTTAACTTTTTTTGCTATGCCAATCGGCTATTCAGCGATTAGCTCATTTTAGATTTAACCCATTATTAGTATTAAAAATTTTAATTTTTAGGAGATTTTTATGAAAAGATTAAAAGTAATTATTAAGGACCAGTTTAACCAAGAAACGATTGCTTTGGCAAAAGTTCGTCCTATGAACGACCACGCCCTTGAGCTTCATAAAAGCGTTGAACATATTGAAATTGATGATGACATTATTTTACCCAATATGGATTTACTCTATGAAAATCCTAAAGACGGAAAAATTTATCAATTGATTGGACCATTCAACGAGGAATAATTTTTACATTCACTTTGGAAAATAACACCTAGAACACATTTGTATTTCATCACGATTTTAGTAAGAAAGTTTTTAGCTAGAATCTGATGAAAATACGAGCAAAATTAACCATTGAATACAATTAAAATATTGAATATCAGGAATTGTTGTGGGACCATGCTTTTTGTAAAAGTGTGACCTAATCCACACTTTTGCATTTCAGGACTAAGTGGTTTTCACTAAGCCCATTTCTTCAATGAGAAGTAGGAATGGGCTTTTTTTATTGCATATTATTCTTTAAATGTTTCATCTAAGGCTTGTTGAACTGCTTCAATGCGTGATTTACAAGCTTTATAGGCAGTAATCGATTCTTCAACAATTTTCATTAAATTATCAATATCTGGGCTTTCTTGAGACTCAAGTAGTTCGGCATTTTTCTTCAAAATGTCATGGCCATCCTTAAATGTTAACTCTTTATTCTTCATTTGGAATTACCTGTGTAATGTTGGCTTCAATCACACCATCTTGCATTTCAATGGCAATGGCTGGGTTTGAAATTTGATGTATAGAACGAATTGCTTTTCCTTGTGATCTAACAATTGCATAGCCCTTGGCTTGAACCTGTTTCGGGTTTTGCAAAAGGACTTCTTTCATTAAAGATTCGATTTGGGCTAATGAAAATCTAACTTGTTGCTGTGAACTAAACTGAATACGTTCTTTCATCTGGTCAAGTAGGTGATGCCCCGAGTTAAGTTGACTTTGTGCTGAAGATTTAATGTGGTGAAGCAGTTGGTCATTCTTGCTTTGATAGGTCGTGATTTGATGCTGCGAAAGGAGCTTAATGGTTTGCAGACTATCTACCGCTTCTTGTACGCGTTCAACAATATGGTTACGAATACCAGCAATCACTTTACTTGGTGTGTCAAATGAACGATGGGCAATTTCATCAAGAATAGTACGGTCTTTTTCATGACCAATACCGACCCAAATGGGTACAGTGCGTTTGCAGAGCAGAGCTGCAAGTTCATAATCATTCAAATAGGCTAAATCATTAACAGATCCACCGCCACGAATAATTACAATCAAGTCCGGCGGAAATGTAAATGTGCTGGCCCATTGCCTTAAACCTGCACCTAAAGACTCGATTAAGCTGGTTGCGGCTGTATTTCCTTGAAAAGTAGCAGTGTGATACACAAAATGGCAAACACCATTTCTTTCTAGCGCATCGGCATCTTTTTTAAAGTCACCTAAGCCCGCAGCATTTTGAGGCGCAATCACTAAAACATTTTGAATATCAAAAGGAGTTGAGAGTAGTTTGTTCTTATGAATTAAACCTTCTTGAGTGAGTCGTTCAATAATTTGCTGATAACGTTTAGCAATTTCGCCTAAGGTAAAACTTGAGTCAATCTCTTCAATATTGACTGAAAATCCATATTGAGGATCAAAACGTGCGCGAATTTTTATGAGAACATTTAAGTCACTTGAAATCTCAATACCAGTTTCACGCTCAAACTTTAGAACAATTTTACTTGCCGAAAATTTCCAGATTGTGGCCTTACAACTTGCAATGACCTTATCGGTATCAGCATCTTTTTCTGCAAGCTCTAAATAGTAATGACCGCCTTTAATATTTAAATTTCGAATCTCTGCTTTTACCCAAACTGGTTCATCAAAAGCCAAACGTATGACTTCCTGAACTGTGCCGAGATATTCACTAAGGGAAAACTGAGGTTCAGACATACGAACTAAACATTAAAAGACTAACTTAGATAGTATAAAAGCAACCCACCCAAGGCAATTGCTGTCTGTGAATTTAGGGTTCTGTTTAAAATAAATACAACAATTCAAAAGATTAAATTTAAATTTAGCTTGTTCATCATTAGTTAATTCAAAATATAAAATTAATTAAAAAAGATAAAACTGATGAATTACAACAGATTAAAAAATAAAGTTTGCTTTATAAAATATATAAGCGTATAAAGCTTACTTCCAATTGCGGGGTGGAGCAGTCTGGTAGCTCGTCGGGCTCATAACCCGAAGGTCGTTGGTTCAAATCCGACCCCCGCAACCAAAATATTATGCTCTGTGATGTACCACTTTTCATAATGCAAAAATTATGAAAAGCATTAGCTTATAAATAACCCTATATCAAGCTAAATATTAAATTCTAGACTGACTGTCCATACCTTAAATCTAGCGTTCTAATTAAATACCGTTAAATCACATGAGCTCAGTGATGAGTGAATGATTGTGAATATAGTAAATGAGTGGCAAATTGCCACAGCCGTAAATGGCAATGAAATTAATGTGAGAGTGGTTCCCCACGTGCGTAAGCAAAACTCTCAAGATGGTTATCGTTGGGTCGAAGTTGGTAAGAAAATTCAACTTCAAACTGGTGAAGAAATCGAGTTGAACCAAGATGGTAAAAGCTTTTATGCTGCATTTAACCAGCTTTATCGTTTAAGTACGTATTGCTAATAAAATGTTTAGCTCTCAAGCTAAAAACCTATCTCTTTTAATGGAGATAGGTTTTTTTATATCTATACGATTTATAAATAATTAAAGTTATAAAAAGCAAAAACGTATTAAATTGATAGAATTATTCTTTTAATTATATTTATAACTAAATTAACCTGCTCGCCAGAATTGACGGCCCATGACTTTAAAGTTCTTTCCATTTTCTTCTGTTACACGTCGGTCTCTAAATTTTTCATTTAAACTATGCAAAATTAAAGAGCCATCTGCTTCTTTAAAAATTTGCTTAATCATTCCTTCCCCAGCAAAGTAAACCGCATAAATCTCGCCATCAATCACTTCAGTCTGAGAGATATCAATGCCGACTAAATCTCCATCTTTAATGTAATCGGTCATGCTATCGCCTTTAGCTTTGATAATACGCATGCACTCTTGAGCAACCCGTTTTTCTTTAAAAAATGATGCTGGAAAAGGAATTTTTCCATTAATTGCATCGAAGTGAAACTCGATAGATTCACCCGTACCACAAGAAAAGCTAGCTTCTACAACTTCAACCCAGACATATTGATCGGTGGACTCAGCACTCACAACAGTAGGGCTAAATACATCACTTTCTCTAAAAGAATCTTCAGTATTTCCAGTGGTTAGCCAATAACCATCTACACCTAAAAATTGGGCAATTAATGGAAGAAACGCTGATTTCAAATTTTTCCCTGACTCTAAAGCTTGATAGGCAGGCTGAGACATCTTGACTGCTTCTGCTACTTCAGCCTGAGTTTTTTTCGCTTTAAGCCTAGAGTCTTTTAAACGGTCTTTAAGAGCCATAACGGTCACACCTGCAAACTTATAACAAATATATAACTTAAGTTATATCGAGTAAAACAACTATAGTTATTGACTAATAATAACTATAGTTATAGTATCAGTTATATCTTAAGATGAATAGATAAAGTTTTAGTAGTGTTTAAGTCTCTATTTATAGGTTTATCAAAGTGTTGAGATGAAAGCTAAATTTATTTTGTTTTTATAGGAGACAAAATAAAAGAGAGATAGCTCAATTATGATGTGCAGATAGGCTATCAAAACAAAAATTGGAATAAAAAAAAGCCCGATTCCGTGGATCAGGCTTAATGTTCGTCGATAAAGGGTATCAAGAACATGAAGAATTTAACAAAGATTGTGAGTCATAACAAAAGTTTCCGATATACGGCAAAGCCTTATTTGAACTTTTTGGTCAAAAAAATAAAGTCCGAAAAAGGCTTAAACCTAAGAGCTTTAATACTTTTTTACAATTTCAGAAAAGGAAATATCTATTTTTAAATTAATGCTTTAAACGCATATTGTTTGGTTCTATATGTTTGTTGTACCAGTTGAAACGTTTCGAACACACATTTGTAGCCATAGCTTAGCTATATTGCTCAAAAAATGCGTCAAAACTTCAAGAATAACAAACGATAAAGATGCCTTATTAAACGAGTAAGTTGAGTTGGAGATAGTGAATGACTACAGCAATGCAGAACAGAGCTAAACAACTTAAAAATGCAAAACGTGGAGGGTATGTCCCAACAATTGCAAAAGATATAAACAAACTTAAGGTACAAAAAATAAAAAGGGCACTTGAAGAGGCGAAGCAAATTGCAAGTGAGCTTGAAGATGAAGCGTTCGAATTCGACGATCAAGTCTCGATGCAAAAAGCGATAGGTGCAATCACCGTGATTGAGTTGATTGAACAAGCCTTAAACAGTGCACACTAACCAGCTTTAGCACACAAACATTCTTTCTTGGGCCCTGAAATTAAGCGGGTCAAGGTAAGTTCGTCTTGCAATTTAGCGCGGCATTAAAGCGTTAGTGTTTTTTATTGACTGTAATAAAGAAAACTAAGGGTATTTATAAAACCTGAAAAACAACAAGCTGGTCATGGTGATGGATTTTCAAGTTTTACCCTTTAAAGCAGGACAAGATTATGAAAATAGTTCCAATAAATGGATTAGCCACATTTTTAAATTTTTATAGCATTGCAATTATGGTGGCTTTAGCAGTCAGCTTAGTTGTCGCAGTCGTGTTAATGATGCGTTTTCCTCGTTCACCGCAGGAATGGATTGTTGGGCTGATCTGTACAGTGGTTTCAAGCTTAACAGGTGGCTCATTTATTATCATGAAATGGAATTTACAAGAATGGGTCTTAGATATTTGGGGAATGATCACACTTTGTGGATTCTTCTTCATTTGCGGTTTGCCTGGTTGGGCTATTGTGAGATGGATATTTAACTTCATCAATAAACAAGAAGGTAAAACGATTGTGGAAGTTATGAAAGACTTAAAAAAAGCAAAAGATGATCTGCAAAATAGCTAAAAACAGTTTCAATCATATGGGTAAAATAAAATGAATATCGACCAGTACTTAGAAGCAATCATAAACAGAGAAGGTGGGTACGTTAACCATCCATCAGACCATGGACATGCCACCAAATTTGGCATTACAGAAGCAGTGGCTCGATCACAAGGCTATCAGGGTGATATGCAGGATTTAACATTAGCTGTGGCCAAATCTATTTATAAGAAACAATATTGGTTTGAACCCCAATTTGACCAGATCAATGAGATTAGCCCGACTATTGCAGAAGAGTTATTTGATACAGGCGTCAATTGTGGTGTCAATTTTGCAAAACCCTTGTTGCAGCGTGCTTTAAATTTGCTGAATAAGCAGGGAAAAGAAGGCTGGTCAGATCTTGCTTTAGATGGTCAGTATGGTCCTCTCACTTTTCAAGCTCTTAGAAGTTATTTGAACAGGCGTAATAAAGAAGGAGAAAAGGTATTGGTACGCGTTTTAAATATTATGCAAGGGCAGCACTATATCGAAATTACAGAGAAGAACCCAAATTATGAAGACTTCTTTTATGGTTGGATTTTAAACAGGGTATCGTTGTAAAAATTGTAATTAGATAAAAATATGCTGAATCATCGAAATGCTTTAAAAGTCTAAACATGAGTTAAGGCTTTTAAAGCATAATTCTTAAAGTAATGATTTATTGTGCGATGAGTAAGATGGCAAGAAGAAAGAAAATAGCCCCACTGATTTTATTGAGTATAGAAAAATTATTTCCAGCCAACATCTTTTCTTTAAAAATTGAAGAGAAATTTGCATAGACTAGATGAATTAAAAAACCAATCAAACAAAAGGTTAAAGATAGAATTAAAAACTGATTTAAAATTTCTTTCTTTATATCGATAAATTGAGGGAAAAGAGCAATAAAAAATACGATTGTTTTAGGGTTAAGCAAAGATGCGAGTAGACCCTGATAAAATAGTTTAGATTTACTGACATTTTTATCGCTTTGCTGATCTGTGATTAAATCTTGCGATGGAATTTTTTTGCTAAAGTTTTTATATCCGAGATACATTAAATAAAATGCACCAATAAATTTTAAAACCGTAAAAATAGTAGGGTTACTCGTAATAATAAGACCTACACCACTGGCCGAAATTACAGCAATTACAAACATACCAATAATTAAGCCGCTAATACCGAATAAAGCGGTTCTAATACCATAATTGATTGAATTTGTGACAGTAAATAAAACACCGGGGCCGGGGCTTAATAGGGTAAGAAATGCAATTGTTATAAAAACTAAAAGACCGCTCACGCTGATATATCCTATTTATCAATTGAGACAAAATTATGTGATTACTTTAAATGAGAAAATAATTTATGTATACAGAAGGTTATGTATATTTAAAATAAATAAATTAAATATTAAAATTTGAAAGTTTCGAAATAAAATATGCATTTATATAAATAGATAATGTATTTAAAAGCATAGCCGTTATTGCAACATAAACATACAACCCTGACAAGTAGGCGTGTTAGTATGCTAAGTCTATACCTCAAGAAATATACAGTATGACGAAAAAAGAACGGCAGTTTAAATCTGGCGAATTTCAATTTTCCTTTTTATCGTTTAAATATTGGGGGCTATGGGTTTTAGCTTTTATTTTAATGTTATTCGCGATGTTACCTTGGGCTATTCAATGGCGTCTAGCCGATTTTCTTTCAAAAATAGCATGGAAATCTTTAGGTTCAAGAAGAAAAACAACACTACGTAATTTAGAAGCATGCTTTCCTGAAAAAACACCTATGCAAATTGAAGTAAAAGCCAAACAGGTTTTTGTTGATACTTTAACGGGTGTATTTGAGGCTTTAAATGCTTGGTATAGTCCAAACTGGTTTAAAAACCGTGTTCACATAGATGGATTAGAGAATTTAACCAACAATCAGGAAAATGGCGTACTTTTACTAGGCACTCATAGCACCCTTTTAGATGCAGGCGGAGCCGCGTGTACCTTATTTTTTAATATGGACGTGGTTTACCGACCTCAAAACAATCCCTTTTTAGATTTTCTGATTCATCGTAGCCGTGCAAGAGTGTATAAAAACCAGATTGCTCGAGACAACATGCGTGGACTTATCCAAAACCTTAAACATGGTCATGCCATATGGTATAGCCCAGATCAGGATTTTGGCTTAAAGCAAGGTGTAATGGCATCATTTTTCGGGGTACAGGCAGCTACTGTCACAGCTCACCGCAGACTTATGGATATCTCAAAAGCAGCAGCAGTGCCTTTATACTTTTACAGAAGTGGCAATATTAGAAATCCTCAATATCATGTTCTCGTTGAACCCAAATTAGAGAATTTTCCAAGTGGGTGTGAAGTTAGTGATGCTGAAAGAGTAAATAAAATTATTGAGAATCAAATTCGTATCGCACCAACGCAATACATGTGGTTCCATCGACGTTTTAAGACGCGCCCAGCTGGTGAAAAGAAATTTTATTGATGGTCTTATGGGGAAATAGCAGAGGTACTTCTTTCAATTAAAATGAAACAAAATTTGACTTTTAATTGAAAGTAATCTTAATTAAATCAATATGAAAGGTGAAGGGCGAGAGGTATAGAATTTTTCTTGCTTTAATTATTTTGAATATCGATTGCAAATGCTTCTGAAGCGTGTATTATCGAGCATAACTAACAAAATATTCTTGTCATCATAAATTTCTATTTGCGCAGTTTTATTTATAATCCTTCGGTTTTTTCAGATATTTAAGTTTTGACGTCTATTTTTTAGTTAAATTGGTTTCCCCAATAATAAGTTATAATATTTTAAGATTTAGGATATAACATATGTCTACTACTACTGGTACAGTAAAATGGTTCAATGAAACTAAAGGTTTTGGTTTTATTGTGACTGATGAAGGTAAAGATATTTTTGCTCATTTTACCGATATTCAAACACCTGGTTTTAAAGTTCTCTTGGAAGGTCAACGTGTTGAGTTTACTGTAGTACAGGGTAAAAAAGGCCCGCAAGCTTCAAATATTGTGATTGTTCAAAACTCATAAATAAATAGAGCGTTTAATTGATTTAAATATATTATTTAAATAAAATATGTTTGAGTCTAAAACATTTTATTAGAGTTGAAAAAGCCCACTTTATATTTTGTGGGTTTTTTATAAGTTTTAATTCAACTTATATTTAAAAAAAAAGAAGTATAAAAATACTCTTATAAAAGGTTTTTAAAATTTTATGTTATAACATAACTAATTAGGTGTATGGTATTAAAATGGATATTTGTATCGGCGGTATTTTTGACGGTCAAAAAATAGAAAATAATAATGATTTCTTTAAGGTTGAAGAGCATTATTCAGATCATAGTTCTAAATATATTAAACAGCACTTCCACTTGTTTGGACAAATTTTTACTTTCTGGGTTTGTGAAGATGTTGATTTAACCCAAGCAATAAGCAAAGCCGAGAGAATTTTAAAGAAGAAAAAAGAAAACATTTAGCTAATAAATCACAATACATGTGTTACGGTCTGTTAATTTAAATATTTTATTATTTAATGTGAGATATTTTATTAATAGCTTAATTGAAGATAGCTTTTGAAAGTAAATATTTCATTTATATGGTATTAGATCGTTATTTACAATAGTTTAGTAGTAGTTACAGACTTTAACAATTTGTGTGTGGAATTTGCTATATATAGTTATACATTAGGCATAAGCTAAAGTTGTTTTATTTATTGCGCAAATAAAACAAACCCACTTAAATATTATTTATTTGAGTGGGTTCTTTATTCAAAAACGGTTATTCATTATTTCAGTGTTCATAATTAAATTATAGATAATATTTATTCTTATAGTCTACCTTAAGAAAGGAAAACATTTTAAATGGTAAATGCAGTACAACCTAATATTTGTTTTGTTGGTAGTAGTAATTTGGCGTTAGCCTTAATAGGAGGCTTGGTTTTAAAAGGTTTTAAAAAAGAAAAGATACATCTTATTGAAGATAAAAAAATTAGTGATACAAATACATTGAAGCAAAAGGAAAATAGTTTAAAAAAAGCGGATATTGTTATCTTATTATTGGAACCTAAAAACTTAAAAGGAATGCTTGAGCCTTTTAAAAAACATCTAGCACCTAAAGTCATTATTTCTATGATGGCGGGGATTGATATTGCAAAATTATCAACGATTACGGGCTCAAAAAAAGTTGTTCGTGTAATTTCAAATCCACCTGTGCTTACGCATACGGGTACTCACGTGCTCATTGCTTCTGAGCAAATGGACCAGCTCGATAAAGATGTCATCGAAATGCTGTACTCTGCAACGGGACAGACTTTCTGGGCAGCTTCGGAAACACAAACTGACGCAATTATTGCATTATCGGGCTCAGGGCCGGCTTACTTTTTTTATATTTTAGATAGCATGATTAAGACGGGCGTTTCATTAGGACTCGACAAACAGTTTGCCTTAGATTTAGCACTTCAAGCAGCGAGTGGTGCAGTTGAAATGATTCGCAAAACCAATGTTCCACCTGCTGATTTATGTGGAAAGGTCACTTTAGCCAACGGAATTACCGAATCTGCTTTACGCATGTTCGATTTAGGCAATGTGTCTGATGATATACGTTTAGCCATGAAAGCCGCATATCATCGTAGCAAAGAAATTACTTCAGAAATTATTTCTGAAATTGGTTAACTCATCTTTAGCAAACTAGGCCTTTAAAAAGTATTCCCAAATAATGAAACCTAAGCCAAACCCAATAAAAGAGTAGAGAGTAATAATAAAGAATACAAAACTGGCCTTATTTTTTTTCTTCAAAATGTTCATGGCGATGCCTCCAATTCAGATTAATTTTATTATGGAGATGAGGAGGCTGTAATCATAGATACAGAATTTTTTAAAAAAAATATAACAGAGTCTAAATCTGTTATGGTCTAAGCCGCTTAACTTAATAAAGATTTTAGAATCAATATTTTAAGTCGATGGGCTATAGGTGCTACATCTTTTATTCAATTAACATTAAATCGGCTGTATTGGCAGATTTAAGAGGACGCAGGGCAAAGGTTGAGCGTGTGTGTCGAATACCTTTAATTGAATAGAGTTTTTTCCGTAAAAAACGTTCGTAATGGTCAGCATCTTTTACGGCTACTTTGACCAAATAATCATAGTCACCTGTAACCAGATGGGCTTCTACAACTTCCGGTATATCTGCTAATGCTTCGCTGAAATTCTCTAACATTTCATCATCATGGCGTTCTAAAGTAATTTCAATAAAAAATACCTCATGAATGCCGATCGCTTTAGGGTTTACGTTTACCGTATAGCCTTCAATAATTTTTAAAGTTTCCAGACGTTTTAGCCGTGTCCAGCATGGAGAAGATGAAAGACCGATTTCTTCAGCTAATTGAGCAACGGTTAAACGACCATTACCACGTAAGGCAGATAAAATTTTCCGATCTATACGATCTAGTGTGTATTCTGTTCTGTTCAAAATATAAACCAAAGAAGAATCTTCTGATAAAACTAAATATAATTCATTTTTATGCTGCCATCATTTAAAAAAAGCAAAAAATACAGGAAACATTTTGAGCTAAAGGTACATACACTATTTCTATGCATTGAACCTTTCTGGATAGGGGTTGTGATGGAGCAAAGAGCACTGTTTCAGTAAGGGTGACTAAACAGTGCTCTTTGCGGATTTCTTATAAATTTTAAAATCTATTTTTATTAATCGTCTTAGTGTATTAAAACAAATTAAATAATAACTTTTATTTATCAATTGAAGAAAAACTAATCATTATTTTTTATCTAACTTTTCCTTTATGGTGCTTTCATTGCATAGAAGGAAGCAAGGTTATGATCACCCAGCATGATATAAATCAAAAACAATATCAAAATAAGTCCCTCGACTATTTGAATAGCCAAGCTCATTCTGAAGGAATTGAATTTAATAAATTTATTAATGAAATTCAGAAAATTGAAAAGGCTGTCGTTCTTGATTTAGGCTGTGGTGGTGGCCATGTCTCTTATAATGTTGCTCCGCATGCAGACCTTGTTTTTGCTTACGATTTATCTCATGAAATGTTAGACACTGTGTCTAAGGCTGCCAGCCAACGAAAATTAAAAAATATCTTTGTGCAGCAGGGCATTGCTGAAGATATGCCTTTTAGTGATCATCAGTTTGACGTGGTCATTAGCCGATATTCTGCTCATCACTGGCAACATGTTCCTAGCGCAATGAAAGAAGTAAACCGTGTTCTTAAGCCTGACGGTATTGTTATTTTTGTAGACATTATTAGTTCTAGCTCGCCTATATTAGATACGTTTTTACAGACGATCGAAACTATTCGAGACCCGAGTCATGTACGAAACTACAGTGTGAAAGAGTGGGTCTATTTTATCGAAGATGCTGGCTTTGACTTAGTGGGCTTAGATAAACAAACGCTCTCGTTAGACTTTGATAGTTGGGTAAAGCGTATGAAAACACCTGAAGATCAAATCAAAACTTTGCGCTATTTGCAGGAAGGTTCATCTGACCTCGTTAAGAAATATTTCAAAATTCAAAATGATGGTAGCTTTGAAAGCCATGTGGGTTATTTTGTTTTTAAGAAATTAGGGTTTTAAGTGGTGTAATAAGTAAGGGTTTTAGTAGATAAAAAATGAATTAAATGTCACTAGAACTCTTTTATTGAATAGCTTGGATTATATTAAAAATAGATATAAAACAAATCTAATATCATTTATTTGATAAAACTTAATCACACAATTTTTATAAGGTGATTAAGTATTCAAAAGAGGAGAGGATTTATTTAATTTTCTTTTTATTAATAGACACTTATAAATAATTATTATTTAATACGCGCGCAACATTACCACTAATACTTTTAATAACTTTGTCGGGGAAATAATGCGTAATATTTTAGTAACGGTTTTCACTTTATTGGTAGGAACATCAATTTATGCTGGTCAAGAACCTAAAAGTCTTGTAGGGCAAACACACTGCGAGAAAACAGTAGAACTACATGGTTTTTTAAGCCGTGCTCAACTTGATTGTAATTATCACTATTCTTCACAAGAATTAATTCATGAAGCAGAAAAATGCACTAAACATGAGTTAGGTGATAAATACGGTAGAGAAGTCATGAGATTCGGCATGAACCAATTTGAAGAACGCAAGAAAGAGGATTTAAAAGGCCAATTATGTAGTCGGGTTTTAAAAGAGTTTCCAAACTATATTAAAAAATAAAATAAGGTTTTAAAAACCTCTTCTAGCAAGCCGATAGAATGGATTTAATTGTTCATTTTATCGGTGTATCACCATATATAATTCGCCAATTAAACCAGAAAACAAGCCTTAAGAAGCTACCCAATACCACATTGACACTTAAAATCTCTTTTAAATGAATAGAACTGAAGAATTAATAGAGATATATTTTAAAAGGTATATTCATTTTTTAATACTAAAAAAGCTATTAGAAGGGCGTAAAATTATGACTATAAAGGAAGTTGCAAGTCCAATTGACCTAAGAAAAGCGGCTGATGCTTTAGAGTGGGCTGAAGAAGTAAATGTGAAACGCCCTTGGAGATATGAATTTTTTAGTATGTATGTGGCTGAGATTAAGTCACTTAATCTCAAAAAAACTAAGATTCTTGAGATAGGTGCTGGTCCTGGTTATCTGGCAAAAATTCTATTAGAAAATATAGAGTCTCTGGAATATACAGCTTTAGATTTTTCTGAAGCTATGCATGAGTTGTCCAGAAAAAACTTAGGATCATTTGCGAGTAAAGCTAACTACTTAACTGCCAATTTTAAAGATTCTGGGTGGTACAACGTATGCCAGCAAGAAACTTTCGATGTGGTCATCATCCATCAAGCTTTACATGAGTTAAGGCATAAAGATTTTGCTAAAGAGTTTCATATCCAAGTTAGAAATCATCTCTTAAATACAAATTCTTTATATATAGTGACGGACCATATAGTCAAAGATGAGGAAGGGATGAAAAATAAAGACTTATATATGACTATTGATGAGCATATAAATACATTTTCTTTAGCTGGTTTTAAGAATGTTGAATTATTAAAAGAAAGGAATGCATTATGTTCTTTCAAAGTTTCTTAAGCTGCTTTCAATAATTATTCCATTTTATAAACTAAATCTTCTGTATTGGATTAATAAACCATTTTACTAAAATTATTTTAAAGCTTTATTTCTAGCCAATATCACATTGACACCTAAAACCCCTCCGATTATGCTTTGCGTGCTGGCCTACATCGCCAGTCGATTTTGACAGATCGATTTAACACACAAGACATCAAAAAGTTCTCTTTTTGGTGGCGAACTCGTTCGTCCCCCTTCGTAGCGGTAGGGCGAGGGAGGGACGCCTTGTGCGTGCTGATTCTTGTGTGTCAGTCTGTCAACCTTCTCTCGTTCTACCACCATAATCATTTGACAGTGATCTGGTAGAACTTCTTTACACACAAGGAGTCCGCTATGCGTACTAATTCTTCTCAATTTTTGGCCTTTGCCAAAGTCTCTCTAACCATACCGCCCAACTGGTCTTTAAAACGGTTTAACCGACTTTAGGTTTTCTACGCCTTAAGAATCGTTACGACTCAAAAATCATAGCAACAATAAAACCTGAGATAGCTTAGGCACATTTTTGTGCTGCTTTTGCATGCCTGTTTTGAGCACTCATTTTAAGAGTGACGGCATTTCTATCTCTTTTATATACAACAAAAAATTATTTTAAGCGGTATATCTATGCCAAATTTAGAATCTTCATTTAGAGCGCTCAGAGTGCTTCACGCAGCAAAAGACTTATTTAATCAATATGGGTTTCATAAGGTCGGAGTCGACCAAATTATTGCGGAAGCCAAAGTTGCCAAAGCTACTTTCTATAACGACTTTCACTCAAAAGCACGACTCATCGAGATGTGTCTCACTTTTCAAAAAGACGCACTCAAAGACAAGGTATTTTCAATTTCTAATTCTTACCGTGAACAAATGGTGCTTGATAAACTTAAGGAGATTTATTTTCTACATGCCGACTTAAATGGCTTTTATCATTTGCCATTTAAGGCAATTTTTGAAATTGAAAAGCTCTATCCGGTTGCCTATAAAGTCGTGGTTGATTATAGAAACTGGTTTGTTGGTGAAATCCATAAGTTGCTTTTAACCTTAAAATCTACTGCTTCACTCCAAGATGCTTACATGTTTTTATTTATGATTGATGGAGCAATGGTCCAGCTTTTAGGTGAAAATGGGGTAGATGAAAGCGCACGGCTGTTGGATTATTTCTTTTTAAACTTTGTCTAATTGCTAGAACTTAAATAGAAAAAAGCCTCTTATTAAGGAGGCTTTTTCTTTGAAATAAAATAAGTGCTTAGCTTAATGTCGCAGGTTTTGCAGAATGGGCCATTTGTTCAAAATATTGAACCGCAGGTGAACGAGCCATATAAGCCAAAGCCTGTTCAGTGTCACCTTCATGAATTGGGTTAAATTTTGGAGAAACCCATCTTAAAGTCGCTTTCCATAAATATTTAATGGTCGGTAGGTTGTCTGAGCGAGTAGCCGTTTTTTCAAATTCACGAATGAAATTAAAGAAGCCACGACGCATCAATTTTTGAATGTCTTCGTGCTCTAAATCTTGCTTGCCTAGACTACGTGCAAAATCAGCAAGGAAGTAAATAAACAGTGGGAAAACAGCAGCCATAATCACTTGGCGCGACACATAAAAACCAAATTTGTTCGTTAATAGATGCTCAAATAAATCGTAAGCAACACAGCGATGTTCAACTTCTTCGGCAAGGTGCCAACGGAATAAATCTGCCATTGCAGGGTCAGCGCTATCCCAAGACTTGCTATCAAGTGTCCACTGACCAATAGTTCCCGTAAAGTGCTCAATTGCAGCAATAACACCTACTCGGAAAAGTAACCAATATTCTTCAAGTTTTTTGCCTTTTACAAGCGGCAGACCAAAGGGTTTATCGCCCAATAAAATATTAAAAACAAAATGCGCACGGTTGAGTGGGTCTTGAATGTCGTAGCCATTTTCTCGTAAAAAGTCTTGAGCTTTTTCATGGGCACGTGCATGCGCCGCTTCTTGGCGGACAAAGCCTACTACTTCTTGTTTTAATGTTTCATCGGTAATGTAGGGAAGGGTCTTATTAAACACTCGGCAGAACCAAAACTCGCCAGCCGGCAAAAGCATATTGATACCATTTGCTACATGTGAGCATAACGGATCATTCGGCATCCAGCAGACAGATGACTCCGCGAAATCAAAATATACTTTTCGAGCTTTAAGCTGATGATTCCCTGTGATCATATACGTCACCCTATTCATAATTATTCATTTAATGCGAATGCACAATTTTTAGCATTAAGTAAAATCGATCACCATGTGCTTAAGGGACAAAAACATCTTACAAAGGGCTTATAGAGATAAAAAAGGTCTAAGTGAGAGGTTCGGTCAATAAAAAAGGCTCCTTTATTAAAAGGAGCCTTCATTTTTATAAGCTAAAACTTTTTATTATAAAGCTTACGGTAAGTAACTCGCCGTGCTTAAAAGCCTAGATTGCTTGCCATTGATCTTTAACTTCTTCTGAATTTTTATTGAGTATGACTTGGTTTTCTTTCACTTCCCCAATCCACGCAGTAGGAATGAGATGATGTTGACCACTTTCGTCTCGAGTCAGCTTTAATTGATTTTCACCATCGAGATGGTCGACTGTTCCTACTTTAGTACCGCAAGAAGCAATAACATCTGCGTGTTTTTGAATGTCAGTAATATTTAAAGTATTCATTTTAGACCTCTTCTTTGAAAATAGAAAAACGGTAGAAACTAAATTACTTTAAATAATGAGCTAAATGTTGAATTTTTAATAAACCTTACAGGATAGGTTTATAAACTCACTTAATGAATATATTTGAGTAACAATGAAATAATTAGATATAAAACTAATAATAATTATCTTTTTATTACAATTAATGTGTTTATTTAAACAGAAGTATTTAGATATGGTTAAATCAAGTCTTATAAATAATTATTTGCAATGAATATTAAAATATCTATAAATATGACGATATTGAGCATCTTGAGTGAATTTGAATCTGCCTTAGCTGAAGATAAAAGTAAGCTTCGTATAGATTTACTCTCTCAATTGGTAAATTTAGCCAAAAATTTACCTTATCCAGCTTCGGGCCACACCTATCAACGTTGGCAACTTTTTGCTCAGATTACTGGGGCAGATTTAAGTTTGGCTAAACTATTTGAGTCTCATTGTGATGCCTTAAGTATTTTAAATGAATTGGGCTATCAAGAAGAAATAGATGACCAGATTTGGGCGGTTTGGGCAGCAGACGGTGGACCAGCTCCATTGCAAATAAAAGATAATCTTTGTAATGGCATAAAACCTTGGTGCTCCGGTGCAGAGTTTATCCAAAAAGCCTTAATGAGTTATAAAGACCAGCAAGGCCAAGCACAGCTTTGTATTGTTAACTTAGAACATCCTTCAATTACTACCGATTTGAGCTACTGGCATGCAGTCGGAATGCACGCCACACAGACAGCTAGAGTCACTTTTGAAAATACGCCTGTTAAGCCAGTAGGTCAGCCAAACAGTTATTTAGAGCGTCCAGGGTTTTGGCATGGTGCGGCTGGAGTCGCTGCTTGTTGGTACGGTGCCGCTGTGCGTTTAGCCAGCTTTTTGCAGGAAAGTTGTCAGGCAAATCCTAACCCTTTTAAGAAATTGTACTTAGGAGAGTTAGCTCAACAATTAGCGATCACCAAGCAATATTTTCAATACGTTGCTGAACTGATTGACCATCAACCATTGCTAAGTCATGAGAGGGAAATACGGATATTACGTGCCCAAACTGAACAATGCTGTCAAAGTGTGATTGAACGAGTAGGGAAAGCCTTAGGTGCTCGTCCTTTTTGTGAAGATGCGAATTTTGCTCAGCTCATGGCTGACTTGCCTGTGTTCATGCGACAAAGTCATGCCGCTTTTGACTATGAACAAATTGCAGAACTCTGTTTATCGGAGCAAAGCTTATGGGAACTTTAAAACATCCTTTAGTAGAAGACCGCGTTATTTTTGGTGAGGGTACGTCCAAAGAGCAATGGTTAAAGGCATTTAATGAACAACCTTTAGCACCTTTAGATCTTGAGTTATTTCGCTCTAAAAGGGTGGTGATTGTTGCTCCACATCCTGATGATGAAGTGCTCGGTTGTGGCGGTCTAATGCAGCAGCTCATCGCACTGAATTTTAAGATTTTAATTTTAGCTGTGACTAACGGCACACAAAGTCATCCTAACTCGACAAAATATCCTCCAGATCAGCTCAATATTCTTCGTCCGCAAGAAAGCTTGGCAGCCTTAAAGTGTTTAGGGGCAGCAGAGTCAACCGAACGGGCAGAGCTTAATTTGTTAGATGGTCAGATCTATTTTCAAACCCATCAACTTTGGCAGAGTTTAGAGCAGACCGTGCAAGCCGACGATATTCTGATTTGTAGTTATGCACTTGATGGTCACCCAGACCATGAAGCAGTAGGTAAAACAGTGCAAGCTTATGCAAATGATAAGCAATTACTATGTTTACACGTATTAATATGGGCTTGGCATTGGGCAGAGCCTTTAGACCCACGAATTGATTGGCATCGCGCAAAAGCGTACCACTTAACCGAAGAACAATTAACTAAAAAACATCAAGCAATTTTGCAGTTTAAAACCCAACTTGAAGCAGATGAAACCACGGGGAATGCTGCGGTTCTCTCTTCAAGTGCTATTAAACGTCTTTTAATGCCTTATGAGGTGTATTTGAGTGATTCATTCTCGCATGTACTTTGAAGATTTATATCGTCATAACAGTGATCCATGGGGCTATGACTCACACTGGTATGAAGCCCGTAAAAGGCAAATTTGTCTCGCGCTGCTCATAAGACCTCGCTACCCAAAAGTGTTAGAAGTGGGTTGTTCAAATGGACATTTAAGTTTTCATTTGGCGCAAAGAGCCGAGCAATTGTTGTGTATAGATGTCTCTGAGTGCGCTGTTCAATTAGCTTCCAAGCGCCTACAAGAATTTGAGCATGTTGTTGTTGAAAATAGAAAAATACCCGAAGACTATTCAATTCAAAAATTTGATCTAATTTTAATTAGTGAGATGGCCTATTACTTGTCGGCAAACGAATTGCATCAGTTTATTGAAAAGTTAAAGCATAGTTTAAATGACGACGGTGAAATTCTTTGTTGTCACTGGCGTCATGAAATTCAAGATTTTGAATTAAACGCCGAACAAGTCCATCAAGCTTTTCAGCAACATTTTCCATTTCATCATTATCTAAGCTTAAACGACCCAGATTTTATGATAGATGTTTGGACGGCGAACACTTCCTCTTTAGCACAGCAGGAAAAACTAAGATGAAAATAGGTATCGTCATTCCAGCACATAACGAAGAGCAATATCTATCGGCCTGCCTGCAATCGATTCAGGTTGCCATAGATAATATTAGCGGTTATGACGTAGAGGTCATTGTTGTACTTGATAACTGTGCAGATCAGTCGCGACTCATTGCACAAAGCCATCAAATCAATTGGATTGAGTGTCATTATGCATGTGTAGGAAAAGCACGAGATTTAGGTATTCGTCATTTAATTGGGCGTGGAGTAACATGGATTGCGTGTACGGATGCAGACACGGTGGTTAGTCCTGATTGGCTGCGCTATCAAATACAGCATCAACCAACAGATGCAATTTGCGGTACGGTGACCCTAGATGACTTGAGCCATCTATCGATAGCCAAACGGCAGAAATACTTGGCACATTATAAAGATCAGATGGATCACGCACATATTCATGGGGCAAATTTAAGTTTTAGTGCAGAAGTCTATCTTTTGGTAGGTGGCTTTGAGCCTATTTCATGTCATGAAGATGTATCTTTAATCAAAAAATTGATCAAGCATTGTTGCAATATTACTTGGAGTAATTTGGTTAGAGTGACAACGAGTAGTCGCTTAAACGGACGGGCACCTCAGGGTTTATCGTACTTTTTAAATAATCTCTGATAACTTAAACCATGACTTCTCCCAATATTGAAATATTCTTTAAATTTTTAGGGTCATATTTAATTTTGATGATGCTACCGACTTTATATTGATCGTGATTTTGTTTAGCAATAAGCACCTTCAGATTTTCAGTCATGATTTGGCCATGCTCAGCTTGGAATTTTAATTTTATGTGACATAAAGGGCGATATTGAACCTTGACGAGAGAGTCTTGAAAATACACAACTTCGGCAGAGGTAATGATTCCTCGTTTATAAATAAAAAATTTATAAACCAGACTTTTAAGAAAAAAGGTCCAAGCTATATAGATAAAGAATAAGCTGAACCAGACCACTCCAATAAAAGTCAAAAAGTCAGAAAATTTCACTCACTAAAACCAGAATTACCCGTTTAACGCATTATTCTAAATGAACCGAGAGGTTCGATCTACGTTATATAAACGATCTAAAAAATAAGTAGCTAAGACATCATAGTTAAGCGTCAAAAATCATGAAATTCGTAATTAAATTTGGGCAGGGTATATAACTTAGTTGTTGTATTTATGACTACATATGTAAACAAGTCTTATTATCAAATGCTTTAACCCTTAAAATCCTAGAAAATAAAGTTTTAAGGGGTATGAGTTTGGATTTTTTAAATTTTTTTCGTGATATTCGGGTTGAATTAAGCCACTATCCTTGGCTAGAAATGTTTGTTTCACTCACGATTTTGATTTTATTTGCAGCAATAGCAAATTTTATTGCTAAACGCATTATTGTTCGGGGCGTTCGTCACTTAGTCACAAAGTTCAAATCACCCAATCAATCTATTTTTGCTCAGCATAGTGTCATAAAGAAATTTGCAAATATTGTTCCAGCTGTTGTGATTATGAACGGGATTGCAACAGTGCCTCATCTATCTCCAAAGTTTATTGCTTTTGTAGAAATGGGGGCACAAGCATTTATTTTCCTCACGCTCGCGCTTACAGTCAGCGAACTGTTAAATATCTTTAACCTCATTTATCAACGTAATCCAAAATCTAGAAACAAGCCGATTAAAGGTTACTTACAACTTGTTAAATTAATTTTATTCGTTGTGTGTGGCCTTATGATTTTGGGCACATTCCTTAAAAAAGATGTGTTCACTTTACTCGCAGGTTTTGGTGCGATGGCAGCAGTATTAATGCTGGTTTTCCAAAACACGATTTTGTCTTTGGTTGCCAGTGTACAAATTGCATCTTATGACATGGTTCGTATTGGTGACTGGATTGAGATGCCCTCATTGAATGCGGATGGTGATGTGATCGATATTTCACTACATACAGTGACTGTTCAAAATTTTGATAAAACCTACACCACCATTCCAACCAATAAGCTCGTTACCGATACTTTTAAAAACTGGCGTGGCATGAGCAATGCGGGTTGCCGTCGTATGAAGCGTTCACTCTTTCTTGATCAAAGTAGTGTTCATTTTATGACTGATGAAGAGCAACAAAAGCTCAAAGAATTTTTATTATTAGATCAATATCTTGACGCAAAGAATTCTGAAATTGAAGAATTCAATAAACATTTAAGCAATCAATCTCGTTATAACAAACGCCGTTTAACCAATATCGGTACATTTAGAGCCTATGTTGAATTTTATTTGCGCCAACATAAGGGGATTGCTCAAAATCAAACGATTATGGTTCGTCAATTGCAGCCGACTAGCCAAGGGTTGCCGTTAGAAATTTATGCATTTAGCAATACAACTGCGTGGGTTTCCTATGAAGCAATTCAGTCCGATATTTTTGACCATTTAATTGCGATTCTTCCCGAATTTGGTTTACGTGTTTACCAAGCGCCTTCGGGGCATGATTTGCAAAGATTAACCTCAGAGATTAATCCCAACTAAGATTTAAAGCTAATTGATCCACTTGCGTGTCAATTAGAATGATTAAAGCTGTCGAATATTCTTACAATTCAAAGCAGAGATATTCAGTGAGTAAAAATAAGTTAGCTCTCTAGAGCTGACTTATTTTTTATTCTTTATTAACTCTTTTCAGACACAAGACACAAGACACAAGACACAAGACACAAGACACAAGACACAATGGGTCTTTTTCATAGGCACTTATAAGCACATACCAAAAAACAAGATTGTAGATTTTTGATAAGTATAGTGATTAAATAATGTAATGTTATAACATAACATCATTTAATCGAGGATAGAATGCGCTATACCACCTGTATGTTGAGTATGTTGTTTGTAATGCAACAAATTAAGGCTGAGGAATATAATAATGTCACACAACTTACACCCTTAAGAATAAAAGCATCTTCTACAGAAAATGTAGTTGAAGTTAATAAGTTAGAAATAAAAGCTGCAAAGACTTTAGGGGATGCTCTTTCAAAAATTTCTGGTGTGCAAAATTCAGCATTTGGACCGAATGCAGGTGCACCAATAATTCGTAGCTTGTCGGGTAATAGAGTTGGTGTTTTTGAAGATGGTCAATTAGTCAGTGGGATGAATGCGATAAGTGGAGATATTAACATTCCATTCGACCCACTTTTTACAGAACAAATTATAGTGAATAAAAGCTCGGATAGTATCCGTTATGGAGGCAATTCAATTGGTGGAAGTGTTCAAATAGAATCTGGTTTAATTTCTAAAGAAATAGAACATAAAGAGCATAAATTAGATATAGCCTATAGAAAAGGGTTTAATGATTTAGATGCGAAGGGATTCAAATTCAACATTAACAATCAAAATAATTGGTCGACAAATGTTAGATATTCAAAGCAAGAAATTTCTTCATATAAAATTCCAGGAAATAGTAAAGCGAATGTCTGTGAAAATCAGGTTTTCCCTGAGACTGGAGGTGTGAACAGTGCATTAGCAGATTCGTGTCAAAAAGACACTCGGATTCAGCATATTTACAATAAGTCTTCACAACCTTATATAGATCAATTTATGACTGAAAACCCTGATTGGGCTGATGGGGAATTCTCATTTTATAGTGATAAACCATCATCAATCTGGAGCGGAAAAACCTATATCAACCCGAAGAATCCTGAATATATTCCTAATACACCACAGAATACAGTAAAGAAGATTAATAATGATGTGACACCTAATTATTACAAAAAATTAGGAAATAGTTATGCTCAAAGCGAAAATGTGGGAGTGGGTACAACATATTTTTTTGATAAAGGTTACATTGGGATAAGCGCAGATCGAAAAAAAAGCGAATATGGTGTGCCAGGATTTTCAATGCAAAATCAATCATTTCAAGACCGCTATGTGATGCTTCCTGTTGGCGTGAAAATTGAGCAGAATCGCTTTGCTTTAGATTCATTATTGAAGCAACCAATTTCTATTTTTGAGAATATACACTTCAATCTACAACAGCTTTCGAACAAGTCAGGTGAGTATTTAGGTGCAACGCAAGCCAACGAATATAAAATCGATGAGCAATTAGCAGAGGTTTTAATGACACAAAAGTCATTTAAGAGTTTAACTGGTACGCTAGGTTTAAGTTTAAGAAATAAAGAAATTAAAGGTGATGGCAAGCAGCGGTATTTGCCGAACGTGAATACCAGTAATAAAGCTATATTTCTCCAAGAACAGTTAAATTTTAATAAGTTTTATTTTGATGCTGGTTACCGTTTTGAGAGTATTGAACATGAAATTCAAGACCAAACATTTAAGTTAGCGCGTAATGCTCGTAATTCAAAACTGGAAAATCAATCTTTCGATTTAAATCATTATTATATAGGGGGAGGACTAAATATTAATGATTACATTAATCTAAGGGCAAAATATGCAATTTCAGAGCGTGCTCCTGAAATTAATGAACTATATTCAAGTAATGCTCACTATTCAGTGATGACCCAAGAAGAGGGTAATCAGAACCTTAAGCCAGAAAAAGTCAAAAGTTTAGAATTAAGCATGATCGTGAATTGGAAAGAAGCTGAACTAAAAATAGTCGGTTACCAAATGATTTTTGATAATTACATATATCTCACGCATTCTGGTGCTTCTATGGCAAACCGCTTACCTTTGAAATATTGGACACAGACAGATACACAAATTACAGGTTTTGAAGTTGATGCAAATTATGATTTTGATCTTAATCAATATGGAAACTTAAAGCTTGGTGGTTTTGCCGATTTAGTTAAAAATAAAGCTACTGACCCTTCGAATATAAGATTGAACAATGATGGGGTTTATTTACCAAATATGCCAACAAACCGTTATGGATCTTATCTCGAATGGCAAAATAATTCTTGGTCAGCACAAGTATCAAGTACTTATTATGCGCAACCAAAATATTTAGGTAAGAATGTTAGTCAAGAAGTCCCTTTACCTGCATATAATCTAGTCGATTTCAAAATTAATAAAAATTTGAATTTAAAGAATGCATCGTTTGATATTTTCTTAAATGGTACAAATTTACTTAATGAAGAAGCACGTCCCCAGAACTCACCTTTAAAATATATTGCACCGTTACCTGGCCGAGCTTTTCAAGTTGGAATAATGATGAGCATATAATTTGATGTAAAGATTCATTGGGTTGAAAAGGACTTCACTCAATTCATTAAAAGCTGAATGTAAATATTGAAACAAGCACCTTACGCACTACTTTTTTATTTTTAATGACTTTGCATAAGTAGAAGTACGACCTCCATTTTATTGCGACCTATCGATTTGATGAAATGATTTTTACCGTTTTGACATGGGAATTGTCCTTTAATGATATTAACAAGTTCTCTTTTAGAACTTAATGTGTAGCTATCTTAAGGAAGAGAAAAAGAACATGTACCCAAACACATTCAAAGATATGGCTTCTAAAACTTTATGGCCTTTATTTCCACGTCGTGTCGCTTTTGATTGGAATGACTCACCACTCCACTGGATGCCACAATCTCCAGTAGGAAGTCATGCTGTAAACCATTTCAGTTTTACACTTGTGCGAGGAGAGTACTTTTTCTGCCGTATTTTTAATAAGGCATTGCCATTCGTAACCGATGAAAAATTAAAAAAAGACGTAGAAACTTTTATTCGCCAAGAGGCGATTCATGCGCAAGCACACAAAGAATCTATCGAAAAATATATACAGCGTTATGGCGTTGATATTGAAGAACAATACGAGCGTGTAATTGAACTCTTTGATTACATGCTTGCAGATAAGCCGTTTGGAAAAGTTCTCCCTAAGCGCATGCAAAAATCTTGGTTATTGTTCCGTGTAGGTATTGTCGCTGCTGCAGAGCATTACACTTGCGCATTAGGCCAATATGCTTTGACGAAAGCCCACTGGGAAGAAAAAGGTTGTGACCCAGCAGTAAGTGATTTATTTACTTGGCACTGTGCGGAAGAAGTTGAACATCGAACGGTTGCTTTCGATTTATTTGAGCACTTAGGCGGTAACTATGCATTGCGTGCTGCAATCATGAGTATGGTGGCACCAATTTTCACTTATTTAATGGTTAAAGGCACACAAGAGCTTGCGGCAGTAGATCGTAGTTTACCTAAATCTCAACAAAGCTTAGCTCGCTTTGGTTTCTGGCAACAATGGTTTAAAGCAAGTTCCCAAGAGTTAGTACCAAGTCCTGTGTGGTTTATGACTACAGCTAAAAACTTCTTTAAACCTTCGTACCACCCTTACTATGAAGGCTCAACCGAGCTCGCATTGGATTATATAAATCGATCACCAGCAGTCAAACTTTATGAAGAAATGCAAAAAGGATTGGTGAGCTAATATGAATACGAATATTGAAAAACAACAAAGATATATTCAGTCGGCTGATGTCACGCTATCAATATATGAATGGGGCACAGCGGCAGATCATAATGAAACACTGGTGTTTATTCATGGTTATCCTGACGAAGCACAAATCTGGGATGAACTAGCTTCATTACTGAAATCAGATTTTCATATTGTGACTTACGATGTAAGAGGTACAGGTTTATCAGGAACTCCACTATCTGAAGCGGGGTATCACATGGACTACCTCATTTCAGATTTAAAAACTGTTATTGAACAAACTAGTCCTCAACAGCCCGTGCATTTGATAGGCCATGACCTTGGTGCTCTTCAAGGTTGGGAAGCGATTTTAGACGATAAGTTAAAACCATATGTCAAAAGTTATACGGCTTTAGCACCTAGCATTGATCATGCTGGCATGTGGTTTAAAGAAAATCTGAACAGTAAAGAGCTGGTGAGACAGTTTGCTGCTATCAAGCAAATGATTTCTTCGAGTTATATGTTGTTTTTTAATATTCCAATTATTCCAGAGCTAAGCTGGTATCTGGGCTTATCAAAAATATGGCCACAAGTGGTTTCGCAACTCGAAGGTAAGAAAGTTAGACCACATCCTAATCAACTCAAAAATGCGGTACGTGGGTTAGGTTTCTATCGATTGAATCTATTTAAGCCATTAATTAACTCTAAAAAGCGTTATACCTCGGTACCTGTACATGTTTTATCAATGACCAAAGATCGCTTTGTGCCTCAACACATCATAGATAATCAAGACAGATGGGTAAATTCATCTTTTACACGTACTGATATTCATGCGGGTCATTGGGGGATTGCAAGTCATCCTGATTTAATCGCAGTACCTATTCGTAACTATATTCAAAAGCTCACTGCATAAAAAATAAAGCTGGAGGTCTAAGATGAAAAACGAATTAAAGCTGGCATCACCCTTTGTTTTAAAAGATGGATTTACACTCAAGAATAGGCTTATTAAATCGGCTTTAAGTGAAGGGCTGGCGCATACAGATGGGCGACCAAGTAAAGAACTAATTCAACTATACCGAACATGGTCGCAATCTGAAGTCGGAGTTCTGATTACCGGTAACGTGATGATTGACTCTAGAGCAATCGGCGAGCCGGGCAATGTCATTATTGAAAACGAAAAAGATTTTGCCTTAATCAAAGAATGGGCAGATGTTGCTAAATCTGGTGGCAGTGACGTCTGGATGCAAATAAACCATCCAGGTAAACAGGCAATTCGAGGATTAAATCAAGAAACAGTTTCACCATCAGCAGTACCGTTCGGGCCTAAAATGGCAGCAGTTTTTGCCACACCAAGAGAGCTGACTCAGGAAGAAATTGAAGATCTCATTCAACGCTATGCAACTACTGCAGAGATTGCCAAGAAAGCAGGCTTCTCTGGTGTTCAGTTGCATGGTGCTCATGGTTATTTAATTAGCCAGTTCCTTTCCCCACACCATAACCGCCGTACAGATCAGTGGGGCGGAACTATCGAAAATCGACGTAGATTTGTTCTTGAGGTTTACAAGGAAATTCGCAATCGAGTCGGACCCGATTATCCAGTAAGCATTAAATTAAACTCAGCCGATTTTCAAAGAGGCGGTTTTACCGAAGAAGAATCACTGGCAACCATTCAAGCACTAGATGAAGTAGGAATTGACTTAATCGAGATTTCTGGTGGAACCTATGAAAAACCGATTATGCAGTTGGGTAAACCTAAAGATTCAACACTGTCTCGCGAAGCCTACTTTTTAGACTTTGCGAAGAAAGCCCGTGAACAAAGTAAAGTTCCCTTGATGGTGACTGGCGGTTTTAGAAGCCTACAAGGTATTGAAAGTGCTCTGTTAAATGATGATTTAGATTTTGTTGGACTGGGGCGTATTTTTGCAATTGAACCGTTGGCATCAAAACGGTTGCTACAAGGACTTGAAACAATAAACCAAGTTAAACCCTTAACTACAGGTATTAAATTCATTGATAACTTGGGGGCATTAGAAGTTACGTGGTATACGCGTCAAATGCATCGATTAGGACGTGGACATTTACCAATCCCCAATGAAAATGGCCTTAAATCTCTTATTCTGGATATTAAAGATAAAGGGTTGAGTATTTTCAAGACTCGTCGATTACGCGCTTCTTAAAAATTATGAAATAAATTTTCATATCAATGGGGATATAAGTTATGTCGACCACTTATCAGATAAAAATATCGAGATTTAGCCTAGCCGCAAAGTTTATGGGAATTAGCTTTTTACTATTTTTTGCAGGTGCAGCACTTCTTATCTTTTTAAATATTCCTGCAATTTTACTTCAGTTCGAATGGGGTAAATTTCTTGTTCGATTAGTTCGCTGGGGGGAGTTGCATGGCGGCGGTGAACTTTATGAGTTGATGATCTCAGCCATCTATATTGTATGGGGCTGGTTTCTATTAAAAGCCGCCAATGAACCTTTAAAAAACTATATGTTTTTTGAATTTACCATGATTGCAAATATTGCTCATTTCGGTGCAATGCTTATTATGGGTTTGGTGATGACACATGAGTCTCCACATTTGATTGGAGATGTATTTTTGGGGTGGGTCATGCTATTAATTTATATTTATTTCTGGTTGCCTGTCAGGAAAATATATAAATCTGATAGTGAGTTGAATCGTTCCGTTTAAGACCTAGAGATTGGGGGGCGCGAAAATTGAATTCGAACCCTTCACTGTAGATTATCCAGCAAACCAAATGTTTTGATGATCACACATTGGGCTTAAATGTTTAATGCGTAGGTTGTCTTGCTCAAAATCACCGCCCCCTCCAGTAATATCTAATTCGCTGCCTAGAGCGATATGCTTGCCTTTATAACTTAAAGTTTCTTTTTCAGAATCCCACTGAGCGGTGTGTTCTGGGAAGATAATGAGTATATCGTTCACATAAAGACACTCTTGTTTTAGCTGCAATATTCCTTTTAAGCGTGCTGAAGCTGAAACACCATTAAACTGATAAACAGGGAGTTTTACAGCGCTTGTATTTTCGTTCGCTTCTTGCCGCTGACATCCGGTAAGGGCTACCAACACAACTATGCAAATCAATTTATTATTAATACCCAATTTTGTTCCTTTAGGGGCTTCCATATATTTTTGATAGTAATGGACTAACGTTGCATATCAACATTTAGATTGTTAGAGAAGATTTCATTTTATTATATTTTACTAATTTATATATTGTTATCTTTTTCGTCTGTGTTTTTGGGCAAAATATGACGTGTCATCCACCAAAATAATAGTGCCAACAGACTCACACCTGCACCTAGAGCACACACGCCAAGCCATCCAGCATATGCGTAAGTCGCGGTTGTACTGATAGCACCCAGTCCACTACCAATTGCATAAAATAGCATGTAGAGCCCAACAAGCCGGCTATGAGCTTCTGGACGAGTACGAAAAATCATACTCTGATTGGTCACATGTAAAGCTTGTCCGCCCAAGTCTAGCAATACTATGCCAATCACCAGTGCCCAGAGTGAGTACGCCATGAGTGAAAGTGGTCCCCATGCGATTAATAATATAACGAGTGCTGCTGCGCTTGTACGCTGAGCATATCCGTGGTCGGCCCACTGTCCCGCACGTGCAGCGGCCAGAGCACCAATGACTCCGACAAGACCAAAAGATCCAATAATCGTATGTGAAAAACTATAAGGTGGCTCACTCAACGGTAATACTAGTGCGCTCCAAAAAATATTGAATGCCGCAAACATGAGTAAAGCTAAGACACCGCGCACTTGAAGTATTTTTTCTTGGTGTAGCAGTTTTAACATAGAAGCCAGAAGCTGCGGGTAGCGCATTGAAACGGGCTGAACTTTTAAATGAGGAAGTCGTCTCCAGAGTGGTAAGGCAATCATGAGCATGATGATGGCTGCGCAAAAGTAAACGCCACGCCAACCAGCCAAATCGCTAATTCCTCCTGAAAATACTCGGGCAAGCAGTAAACCAATAAACACACCACTTTGTGCAGTGCCGACCACATGTCCTTGCTCATGTGGGAGAGCAGCACTCGCAGCATAAGCAATAAGCCCTTGTGTCATGGCTGTACCCAGTAAACCCACAGCAAGCATTCCTGCCAAAAGAACAACAACAGAATGAGCAAATGCAACAACTAGCAATGCAGATACCAGAGCCAGTAACTGTATAGCCATTAATCGACGCCGATTTACAAGATCACCCAACGGCACCAGAAACACGAGGGCCAGTGCACAACCAATTTGCGTGGCTGTAACTACACCACCGATGGCGGCATGGCTAATGTTAAAGTCCTTAGCCAATATGTCGAGCAAGGGCTGTGCATAATAGACATTTGCTACGCTTGCACCACTTGCAATAGCAAACAGCAATATGACGCCACGAGGCATGCTCGAAAGCGGTCTATTGTTTTCTGTGGGTGAAGTTGAAGATGCAAGAGAGGCTTTCATAATCCTAAATCCATTCAATCTGGTTTTAAAATGAAACTAGTTGAATGTTAGATTGACTAGTTTTAAAATGCAACTAGATATTTTATTCCTGATTATTTTTAAGGAAATCTGATGGCGAACTCTACAGCTTTAAAAGAAGAACCTTGTCCTGTTGCACGCTGTGTCAATCTCATTGGAGACCGTTGGTCACTGCTTATTGTGCGTGATGCTTTTGATGGAATGCGCCGTTTTGGAGACTTCCAGCGGAGTCTGGGAGTTGCGCGAAATATTCTTTCTGATCGACTGAAAAAGTTAGTTGATGCAGACGTTCTTGAAATGCAAGATGCTTCGGATGGTACGGCTTATCAAGAATATGTGTTGACCGCTAAAGGGGAGAGTTTGTTTCCAGTGGTTGTGGCTCTACGACAATGGGGGGAGCACAACTTATTTGAAAATGGTGAGCGTCATTCTCTTTTAATTGATAAAAATACAGGCCAGAAAATTCCATTTATGGCGCCAGTCGCGGCAGATGGAACAGTGCTGAGAGCTTCTAATACTCAAGTGCAAAAGGTGAAATAAAAGAAGAGAAAACAAAAATAACTTTTTTAACTTAAATTTGGGCAGATTAGTTGGTACCCTTGCGCGTCAAATTAAGGTGAGACTATGAGATTTATATTCCTCTTTATCAGCGCAATTTCTATTCCATGTTATGCAGCGTCAGAAGCAATGCAGCTTCATTACTGCGAAACTGTAAAAAAAGCAGCAAGTGGCGTGATGGATGCTAGACAACATGAGGTGCCAGCTAAAGAGCTACATGACATAGCGAATCATCTTGAAGAGGAACAAGCCAAACAAATTTATCAAGAGCTTATCAAATCTGCATATTCTTCAAAATTATTTGAAGACCCTCTCATCAAGTCAAAAGCTGTCGAAAATTTTCAAACCACATGGCATGAACAATGTTTAGCAAAAGAATTGGCTAAGAATATGTGAGAGGATTAGTGGGAAATGGCTCACTAGTTTTTGAAGAATAGGGTTTTATTTCCTAATTATCTAGTATTTATGTAAAGCCCCCATGAGTTCAAAGGTAGGGGACTTTCTGTTGTTTATAAGATAAATCATGATTTTAATTTTATTAAGATATTTTTAAATTTCGACAATTTAATTTTAAAAAAGATTAAATTGAGGGTTGTCATTTTTAGCAGGAATATCCGGTGTTATTGATATCTCAGGCTGCTTAAAGACTTCTGTTTCAATTTTTTTATTTCTTAATTGAATAATAGATTCATATTGTTTTTCAATAAGATCACCAATATAGGTATGAAGTTTTTTTTCAATTTCTTTTCTGGATTGTTCATTAATACGGTTTTTAGGTTTTGTCTGAGTTATCTCAAAGGTTAATTCATGTTCTAAAATATTTTTACGAGAACTACCAGAAAAGAAAAAATTAACTTTTACTATTCCCTCATTGGCATCAAGTTTATATTCATAACAGATATTGATATCAGTAATAATAAAATGTTTGTGATAATGTGAGTTAGTAATAATTAATAATTCATTTAGTTCATCACCATCAATTCTCATATTGTTGATAACTTTATGTAACCAATATATTTCTTTATCTTTTGGGAAATTAGGTACTTTTTTATCTATAGTTATTAATAAATCAATAATACGACCAAAAGAGAAATTTTCATTTAATGAGTCAGATAAGCGATTCATAAATTTAATACGTTCTTCATGAGAAAAATCACCAAAGAGAATACTTTCCGGCTCTTCTTTCTCAATAATATTTTTTTCTTTTAAATTTTTAGCAAATTGACTAAGCAATTTCTTATTTATAATGGCAGTTTCACTGCTAGAATATTTAGAGGTGGCTTTAACTTTAATATTGTCATTCATTTTCTCAATAGTTATATTTGCTTCAAAATTTAACTCTTGTAATAAGAAATCTTTAGATAGATCTTTTCTCTCGATAGAATAGCTTATAGAAACTTTTTTTCCATAATCATCAGTAATAACTTCAGGTTTTTTTAAAAACTTAATAGTAGGAAATTCATTTTCAATTTCATGAATAGTGTTGTTGAAGTTTACATCACTAGCTTCTTCAGTCCAGTTGTTATTATTGGTCTTTAAATTATATTTTATACGTCTAATTTTTGGTGTTTGTTCTCTATTAATTACTTTATTTAAGAGTTCATCAAACTCCATAGGTGATAAAAGCAAGGATGTGAGTAAGGGAACAGTATTAATTTTTTGTGAATTTAGTGGGATAATTCCTTTTCTTTTTAAAATATCACTAATATCTCCTGGTGAAATTAAATCACTATTTAAAAGTGTTAATATTTTTTCACCAAAAAATATTTCATTTCCATTGTGATTGAGTTGAGGTTTACTCATGATTTAACCCTATTAAAATTATAAGTTTAAGAAACTATCATTAAAACAAAACGTTTCAATCTCTATGCCAAGATTATTTAAATTATTTAAAACCTTTTGTTGCTCATGTAGATGAAGTAATTTGTCAAAGTCAGGAAATCCAATTTTTATCTTTTTGGAGAATTCTTTTGAAAATCCTATAGCATATGAAATAACTCTTTTGAAAGCTAAAATATTAAAAGATTCATTAACAAAAATTACTACCTCAAAACGATCACCTAAGTCGATTCTAAAGGGCAGTACATCAGAACACATCATATTAATATTTAAGTGGTTAATTTGTGTTTTTTGGGAATTTAATAAGTTGTAACCAAAATCTGGAACGGTGAAACTAAAAATTTTAAAATTATTTTTCATGTAAGTTAAAACTTTATATAAAAACTCAATTCTATAATTGTCTAACACTATTATATTATCTTTAATTTTGTTTTCAAAATTAAAAGTAGGTATTTCATGTGTTAAACAATTATTTTGACTGTCTTTTTTATTTTCTGTATAAATTAATAAACCAAAATGAATAATATCTGGTCTGCAATTCTGATATTCATTTATACAATCTTTTATTTGGTGTGTTGATTTTCCACACTCTATTATTTCAGCTAACTCAAGAATATGCTTTTTTAACGTTTTTTTGCGTTCAGATAAGTTTTCATTATATTCCATGGTATGCTTTACTGACACATGGACAACTACAGTTCTTGTATCAATGATAGGACAATTATAAATAAAAAGCTCATCCTCTCCATGACTAATTTTTTTATTTTTATTTTTATTGATGTGGTGGCTTTTTATACAGTCTATTGAAAGATTAGTGATTGTTTTTTCCCAACCTAATAATGTAAGGAGATTTCGACTTATTTCTTCGCCGCGTTCTCCAATAGCTTTTGATAATTCACCAGACATATTAATTCCCTTACTCGATATTTGAAATTTTAAATGAAACAAGAGTTCCTTCTTCAGACTCTACTAGTTTCATATTGTCAATTGTAAAGTCTAATGAATTAATAATTAACTCAATGTTATTGATAATCTTGATTTTTTGCTTTTTCGCTTTATTTAATTTTTGGAGATCTTCTGAGTTAATATCATCCGTTAATTGAAGATCTATATCTTCTTTCTTACTAATATTTTTGATAATTTCATCAAAAGAATCTTCTATAATATATTTTTTAGAAATATCTCTTATATCTTCTAAAAATAGTTTAGGCTCTTCTTCTATTTTTTTTGTTATCTCATTAGTTAACTCTATAGCTTCTACCGGGTTTTTAATTTCTAAAAAAACTTTTTTTAAAATTTTATTGGCAATTTGTGCGTTGTTTTTCGAATTTTTTTGAAGTCTAATTTGAAGAAAATTGTTATGCCAGTATTTTGTTTTTTGGCTTAAGTTATCAATTGCAAAAATTTGATTATTATCTAATATTAAAGCAGCTTTTTGCAGTTTGTTGATAGATATCCCATTCTTTTTCTTTATAATTAGACTATTATTTTCCTGTTTGATATCTAAATAATTTTCTTTAATCTCAGTTTTATACAGTCCAATTGCATAGTGAGAAGAGTTATTAAATATAATATTGTTGAAAAGAATTATAATTAATTCTCCTGCTGCAATATTGGGGTGTGTTGAAACATTATATAAAGTTGTAGCTATATTTTTGCTTTTTTCTACAAATTCGGTTTGTGTCGTAAATATTTCATTTGTGAAGTGATATACTTCATTTAAATTAATATCTATATCATGAAAAAATTCATAAATATTATCTTTACTTATTATAGGTTTTAGATAGTGTCTTAATAATATATCATTGATGTTTTCTGAAGCTGGTGTGATGTCATCAGATAGTAGCAAATCTTCGCTTCTTAATTTATTGCCGACCTTATGAATAATTACCTTTTCAATGGTTGAAGAACTAAGGTCAAACATTTTATCCCCTTATTTAATCACTAAGTGTAATGATTTCTTGAACTTTTAATAAATCTATATTAAGTTTTTTATTTTTAAAAAATTATTCTAATTTGTCAATTAAAAGTGAATAATATTTTCTCTTAAATTTTTACAATATTGATTAAGAAACTTATTTTTCACCCATATTTACCTATAGCCAGTTTGAAAAAATATTTAAAAATTTGCCAAAAATAGGTTTTTGAAGTTTCATGTATCGTAATGTCATAACCATATGCAAGTAAACTTGTCTGATGAATCTATCAAATGTGTAGCAAAACTAGTAGCCCTAAGAAGGCAAATTGGATAAAAGAAGCTTGCGTAGAATAACTGTGTGGTAGGCGAGAGTTTAATCGAGTGCAGGAAGTCTCAAGTCATCCGACGAGAAACTATTGATATCAGAGAATACAGTTAGATTACGAGTTAATACAGATCTCAAACGTAAAAAAATTGCTCGAAAGTGATAGGTTTAGGCGCTCATTGATCTATCTATAAACTATATAAAACTCATCTCATATTGAAATTGATATATGAAATTTAGCCAAGCAAGAGGGTGGTGTTGCAGCAGAATATAAAGCGCTCTTTAATATCAATTTTACCTAGTCAAAACTAATCAATAGACAATAAAAAAACCACCTAATTCTTTCGAATTAAGTGGTTTTTAAATTTTGGAGCGGGAAACGAGACTCGAACTCGCGACCCCAACCTTGGCAAGGTTATGCTCTACCAACTGAGCTATTCCCGCAATGTGAGCACATTATAGAGTGTTTCACTAAAGTGTCAACACTCTTGTGATTTAATTGAACATTTAATCAGCACGACGCCAAACTGTACCTTGACGCGTATCTTCTAATACAACACCTTGGTCGAGCAAAGACTGACGAATACCATCTGCTTTAGCAAAATCTTTTGCTTTTTTCGCATCAACACGTTGTTGAATAAAATCTTCAATTTCAGCATCAGACAAAGTAAGCGCTTCTTGTCCAATATCTGATTTTAAGAAAGCATCTACATCGTGTTGTACCAAACCTAAAATGTTGGTGAGGTGGCGTAATGTCGAATAAAGCACAGTTGCTTGATCAGCTTGCTCTTCTTTTACCGCACGGTTCAATTCTTTGTTAAGTTCAAATAATACAGCCATTGCTTCAGCTGTGTTGAAGTCATCACACATTGCATTGTTAAAGCGTTCAACAAAGCTTTGATCAAGCGTTTCAGTTGTCGTTTGACCATACACTTGTTGATAGGCTTTAAATGAATGATAGAAGCGAGTTAAAGAAGTTTTTGCTTCTTTCAATGCTACATCAGAGAAGTTCACAGGACTACGATAGTGCGAAGACACAATAAAGTAGCGAATCACTTCAGGGTGGAATTTCTCCATCACATCACGAATAGTAAAGAAGTTGCCTAAAGACTTAGACATCTTTTCACCATCAACGTTAATGAAGCCAACATGCATCCAGTAGTTCACATATTGTTCGCCAGTTGACGCTTCACTTTGAGCAATTTCATTTTCATGATGTGGGAACATTAAATCTGAACCCCCACCATGAATGTCAAAGTGGTTGCCTAGGCAGCAAGTCGACATTGCAGAACATTCAATGTGCCAACCCGGACGGCCATTGCCCCAAGGTGACGCCCACGATGGTTCATTTTCTTTGGCATGTTTCCAAAGTACAAAGTCAAACGGATGTTTCTTTTCAACTTCTACGTCGACACGCTCACTCGCGCCAGCTTGCATATCATCAAGCTTACGACCAGAGAGGCGACCATATTTTTCAAATTTGGTAACTTCAAAATAAACATCGCCGTTTGAAGCAGGGTAAGCAGAACCTTTATTCACCAGATTGCCAATCATATTTTGCATCTGATCAATATATTCAGTCGCTTTAGGTGCTTCATCGGGTGCAGCACAGCCTAAATTGGCTGCATCTTCGTTCATTGCATCAATGAAACGAGTGGTGAGCTGCTGAATGGTTTCACCATTTTCATTCGCACGTTTAATAATTTTGTCGTCAATGTCGGTAATGTTGCGAATATAACGAACATTCCAGCCTTGACTACGTAAGAAACGTATAATGTAGTCAAATGCAACCATAACTCGAGCATGCCCGATATGACAGTAATCGTAAACGGTCATACCGCAGACGTACATATCGATGTGACCTTCTTTGCGAGGTACAAATTCAACTTTTTTTCGTTGCTCAGAGTTATATAAAACAAACGGTTGCATAAGGGTTTTCAAACACTCAACAAAAACAGTGTTACATCATAACTGATGCATCATTTTTCACAAAGTTTTATACAAGAATTTTATAAGCTTGTGAAATCTTATACATTTAAAAACGTGTAAATGATTGAGTTATGTTAGAATGCCCCCAAATCTTTTGATTAAAATCACCGATCTTCACAAGAGATCAGATCAATTATTTTGAGTCAAACTCGTATGCCCAATCCTACAGATTTTCAAAGCAGCGCATTAGCAACATTGCGTATTGAGCAGCAAGCCTTAGACGTGCTAGCAACACAAATTAATGACAGTTTTAATCAGGCTTGTGAAATATTGTTACAGTGTAAAGGCCGTGTTGTGATTACTGGCATGGGTAAGTCAGGGCATATTGGCCGTAAAATGGCTGCGACTTTTGCCTCAACCGGTACACCATCTTTCTTTATGCATCCAGGCGAAGCTGGGCATGGTGATTTGGGTATGTTGGTTCGTGGTGATGTTTTAATTGCAATTTCCAATTCTGGAAAAAGTGATGAAATCATGATGTTGATGCCACTCATCAAACATCTTGGCGTACCTCTTATTACCATTAGCCGTACCGATAAAGGGCCAATGCCTCAAAATGCCGACATCGCTTTAACTTTAGGTGAGTCGGACGAAGCATGTCCATTAGGGTTAGCTCCGACATCGAGCACGACAGCGACTTTAGTATTGGGTGATGCACTGGCTGTTGCTTTACTTGAAGCTCGTGGTTTTACCGCAGATGATTTTGCGCGTTCGCATCCTGCTGGAGCCTTGGGTAAGCGTTTACTTTTACATGTAAAACACCTGATGCACACTGGCGATGAATTGCCAAAAGTTTCACCAGACACACCAATGAATCAAGTGCTTTACGAAATTTCTAATAAGCGTTTAGGCTTGACGACTATTGTTGATGATGAGGAACATTTGCTTGGTATTTTCACCGACGGTGACTTACGTCGTTTAATTGATAAACAGCAAGGTTTCGATGTGAATTTACCTGTTTCTGAAGTAATGACAAAAAAACCGTCAACTATTTCTCAAGAAGCACGTGCGGTAGAAGCTCTACAACAGCTTAACCTGAAAAAAATTAGTCAATTTGTTGTGGTGGATGACCAAAATAAAGTGATTGGTGTAATTAGTATGCATGACCTTATTCAGGCAGGGGTAAATTAATCAATGGCATCTTATGCATTGTTAGAACAAGCACGTCATTTACAGGCATTGGTTCTGGATGTTGATGGTATTTTGAGTGATGGTTTTGTAACTTTAACGAATAGTGGCGATGAGATTAAATCGTTTGATATTCGTGATGGTTTAGGTATGAAACTTGCGCAGCAAGCGGGTATGAAAATCATCATTATTACAGGCCGAAAAAGTAATATCGTTGAAAAACGTATGTCTGATTTAGGTGTAGATCTCGTTTTTCAAGGGCGTGAAGACAAAGGTTCTGCGCTACGTGAAGCTTGTGCACAGTTTAATATTTTGCCATCTGATTGCTTATATATGGGCGATGACTGGCCTGATTTATCTGCTTTTGCAATCGCAGGAATGAGCGTCACTGTGCCAAATGGTCATGAAGAAGTGCGTCGTCGTGCGCATTTAGTTACCCAATCGATGGGTGGACGTGGTGCTGTACGAGAAGTCTGTGATATGTTGCTGATCGCAAAAGGCATTTACCAAGAACTTCTTGAAAAATATCTTGCAGTACCGCATTAATAATAAGATTACTTAAAAAGGTAGGCTATTCCTGCTCATGGATACCAGAGTTTTATCTATTGTTGCTGTAGTTGTTGCTGCTATAAGTGGTGGTTACTACTACTATAGTGGCAAGGCAAAAAAACTAGACATTGGTTCTGCGAAGAATATGACATATTCAGCGCGGGGCGTCCATTTGACTCAAACTGATGATCAAGGCAATTTGTATATTCGTGCTGAAGTTCGTCAGCTTGAACAGGATATGCAACAAAAAACATCAAAGTTGGATCAACTTAATGCATCTATGTATAAAGATGGCAAAGTTGATGCAACGTTCTTTGCGAAGCAGGCGAATGGCTATGATGATAACCGTAAAGTTATATTATCGGGTGATGTGGTAGCCACTAAACTGGCTCCACAGGGAAAAATTGAATTCCAGACCGATGAATTAACCGGATATCCAAAGACCAGGGAAATTGAAACTGATCATCAAGTGATTGTTCATTCTCCACAAGCCGACTTTGTCAGCAAAGGATTAAAAGCCAATTTGAATAACGGTCAGTACGAATTTTTTAATGTTCGAGGAAAGTATGCACCAAAGTCTTAATTTAAAACGTTCTTCAGCTTTCCTAAAACAAGCTGCGGTAATTACATTCGTTGCTTTATCATCAGCTTCGACTTTTGCGTTACCATCTGACCGTGGTCAACAAATTTCACTCGTGGCAGACCGTGCAACTTATAACGAAAAAACCGGTTTGACGACCTATACCGGCAATGTCGTGATTGAGCAAGGCACGATGAAGCTTCAAGCCGACTCAATTGTTGCTACGTTAAACTCTAAACGTGAAATTCAAACGATTACTGCTAAGGGTAGACCGTCTAAATTTCAGCAACAAATAAGTGCTGATAAGGGCGTGGCACGTGGTGAAGGACAGACCATTGTTTATAATGCAGATACGGGCATTATTACATTGACTGGTGGTGCATATTTATATCAAGATGGTTCAAGTATTCGTGGTAACTCATTGAAATATAGTATGAACAAAGGTGATGTTGAAGCTCAAGGCTCATCGTCAAATCGTGTGCAAATTATTATTCCGCCATCAAGTTCAAAAAGCTTTCCAGGAGCGCGTGACTAATGCAACAAGCTCTTCAACAACCCCAAACTTTGTGTATTAAGCACTTAGGAAAAAACTATAGTAAGCGTTGGGTCGTCAAAGACGTATCTTTTAGTATGCAAAGTGGACAGATTGTTGGTTTGCTTGGCCCTAACGGTGCAGGAAAAACAACAAGCTTCTATATGGTTGTAGGGCTAGTGCGTATGGATAAAGGTGAAATTCACCTTGATGATCTTGATATGTCCGATTTGGCAATGCATGAACGGGCACGTAAAGGAATCGGATATCTTCCGCAAGAAGCTTCTATCTTTAGAAAGCTGACCATTGCTGAAAATATTATGTCCATTTTAGAAACACGCAAAGACTTAAATAAGCAACAGCGCCAACAACGTCTTACTGAATTATTAAATGATTTTAAAATTAGTCATATTAAAGATTCATTGGGAATGAGTGTGTCTGGTGGTGAACGCCGCCGTGCTGAAATTGCACGTGCATTGGCTGCTGATCCTAAATTTATGTTACTTGATGAGCCATTTGCTGGCGTTGACCCAATCTCGGTTGGTGATATTAAAGATATCATTCAGACTTTGAAAGATCGTGGTATTGGTGTACTTATTACTGACCATAACGTACGTGAAACTCTGGCAATTTGTGAACGCGCATATATTGTCAGTGAAGGGGCTGTCATTGCCGAAGGTACACCACAAGAAATTCTGGATAACGAACAAGTCCGTAAAGTCTACTTAGGTGACGATTTTACAGTTTAAATAAAATGGTTAATCTATTTGTCTAAAAAGAGGTCAATGCCTCTTTTTAGTTTTTTTATATTTATTTATTAAAAACAATAATTTAAATTGCTCATTTGATGAAAAAGTAATGTGTAAATTATTCAAGTAATTATGCTTCTTTATGCAAAAAACTATGTAGAATGTAAAAGCTTTTAAACGATAACAAACAAGATCAACAAGACAAGCATGATTGGATATAACCAAAGAAAAGTAGAAAGGACATGTAAAAAGCCGGCTTTCCTGAAAGGGTTGATGCTTTTAACTTCATTGCATGTACCAGTAGTGATATATGCTGCTAAACCTAGTGAGCAATATCACACCTTAAAAGACAACTTATCACAACTTTTTGCCCCTAAAAGTAGTGATGAATTTAAAGTTGCCAAGATGCAAGACTTGAGTAATTTTAAGCTAGATCGTTCTAGAGTGCAGGAGTTTCCGACTGTTCAACTCAATGATAGAGCAGCTTCATCTTATTCAAATCTGCCATCAAGGAAAATGACTTTGCAGGAAGCGGTGAGAATCGCAATCCAGCGTAATCCTGATATTTCCCAAGCCATTTCAACTTTAGCTGGCCAAAACGCGGGTATTGATGTTGCGAAGGCGGGTTATTATCCTCAAATTTCTGGTGGTATTACCACAGGTGACTTGAGTAGTGGTGAACGTGGTCGGCAGTTATTGACTTTAAACGCAACTCAAATGCTTTATGATTTTGGTAAAGTCAAATCAGGTGTATCGGTTGAGAAGGCCAAGCTCCAAGTCGAGCAGGCCAATGTGCTGGTCAGCATTGACGATATTGCGCTTGATGTGGCTCAGTCGATTATCAATATTCAGCGCTACCTTCAATTAAATAAAATTGCCGAGCAGCAAATTGCAGGTATTCAGCGAATTCAGGAAATCGCTAATTTACGTGCAAATGCTGGTATTAGTAGCCAAGCTGACCCCATCCAAGCTCAGTCTTATTTACAAGCTGCACAGTCTGGTTTGATTGCACAGCAATCTTTATTACGTCAGTACCAGCAACATTTAAGAACATTACTAGGTGGAGATGTTTCACGAACAGGTTGGATTATTTCAGATGATTTGGTGAAAGTGTCCGATTTATATGGTGAACCTGAATTCAATACCATCCCAAAAATGATCGCTGCACAAGCGGGCATCGAAGTAGCCAAAGCGCAAAAGGAACAGACCCGTTTAACACGTTATCCAACTTTGGCAGTAAAAGGCTCGGTCAGTCAGGCCATTAATGGTAGAAACCCAAACAATGATGAAGACGATGGTTTATATAGCTCGGTCATGCTTGAAGCCACCAGTCAGTTTTATCAAGGTGGGGCAGTTTCTTCTCAGGTCAAAATGGCGAGTTATGCAGAAGAAGCTGCAAAGTCTAAAGTTAATTCAGTTTATATGGATGTTCTGGATCAGATCAGAACCAGCCGTGAACAAATTGAAAATAAACAACGCCAAATGCAGGTGCTGACCAATCGCCAAGCCACTACGGTTCGTACACGTGAACTTTATCAAGAGCAGTACAAACTCGGTACACGCTCATTGGTCGATTTATTGAATGCAGAGCAGGCCATTCATAGTGCTAATTCAGAACTCGAAACGGCACGTTATGACATCTACAACAGTATTGTGCAATACATCTCGGCAACAGGACGTTCCCGCCAAGCTTATGACTTAAATAATATTTCAATTCAGGGGTTCGAAGTACAACCATGATGACAAAAATAAACTACCAGCCCTGGTTACAGGCGGTCTTAACGATTGCTAAACATTATCGAATTGAGCCTTCAGAAGAAAGAATCCGTTTACAACTTGACTGGAACCAGAATCAAAATCTTGATGATGTTTTACAGCTCATTACACGTCAGGTTGGACTAAATTTACGTAAAGTACCGTTTTCTTTAGAGCTGCTGAACCCGTGGCGCCTACCTGTTATGGTCGAGTTTCATGACGGACAGGTCGGCATTATTGATAAAGCCGATACCCAAGGTAATGTCAGTATCCAGTTTAGTGGGGATCAGGGACTTTCTCAAAATTTAAGCCTAGATGTCTTAAAAAATACGATTAAGAATGTCTATATTCTGCGTCCTGAAAGCTCCATTCCCGATGCGCGTATTGATGAATATATTAAACCCTATGAAGCAAGCTGGTTCTGGTCAATTGTTCTAAGAGACTGGAAGCGTTACGTTGATATTATGTTTGCCTCACTCATTGCCAATGTATTGGCACTGGCAACCATTATTTTCTCAATGCAAGTCTATGACCGCGTTGTGCCATCACAGTCCATCCCGACTTTATGGGTTCTGGCAGGTGGTGTACTCATTGCTGCTATTTTTGAGTTTACCTTACGTATATCACGGGTGTATTTATCTGACATTATTGGTAAACGTGCTGACTTGCGTGTTTCTGATCGTGTATTTGGTCATGCCTTACGAATCAAAAATAAAGATCGGTCAAAGTCTACAGGTAGTTTTATTTCGCAGATTCGTGAACTCGAAGGTGTTCGTGAACTGGTGACCTCTACCACCATTAGTGCAATTGCCGATTTCCCATTCTTTTTCCTGTTCCTGGTAATTTTTGCCATTATTGGCGGAAAGCTATTTTGGGTGATGTTGCTTGTTGTGCCACTTATGCTTTTGCCGGGTATTCTGGCACAGAAGAAGCTTGCGCAACTCGCACAAGAGGGTATGAGAGAATCTTCAATTCGTAATGCCATTCTGGTTGAAGCGGTGCAGGGTATTGAAGATATCAAGTTGTTGCGTGCTGAATCGCGTTTCCAGAACCAGTGGAACCACATGAATGAAGTTTCAGCCGATATCGGTATGAGACAGCGTAAAATTGTTGGTACTTTAATGGCATGGACCCAAATGCTTCAGGGTCTGACCTATGCGATTGTGGTTTTGGTAGGATGTTTTGCGGTAATGGAGGGTGAAATGACTACGGGTGCTTTAGTTGCCTGTTCAATTTTATCTTCACGAATGTTAGGGCCGATTGCACAAATTACTGGCGTTTTAGGACGTTTACAGCAGGCGAAGGTTGCTAAACAAAGTCTGGATGAACTCATGCAACGTCCGATCGATCAGGCTGACCATTCACATCTGGTACATAAGGCTGCTTTAAATGGTGACTATGAGTTAAAAAATGTCTTATTCCAATATGGAGAAGAAGACCCGAAACCAAGTTTGGCAATTCGTCATTTAAAAATTCGTGCTGGTGAAAAAATTGCAATTTTAGGGCGTAATGGTGCTGGTAAATCGACCCTGCTTCAGCTTCTATCTGGCATGCAAGTCCCAACTCAAGGTGCAGTACATTTAGATGGTCTGGATCTTTCTTTAATTGACCCATCTGATGTACGTCGTGATATGGGTTTACTCAACCAGAATGCACAACTTTTCTACGGTACGATTCGTGAGAACCTCACTTTAGGTGCGCCACTTGCAACGGATGAAGATATTGTTCGGGCTTTAGTGGTGACAGGTGCATTACCTTTTGTTCAAGAGAAAAAAGAAGGACTCGATCACCTGATTTTAGAAGGTGGGGTTGGTTTCTCGGGTGGTCAGAAACAAGCATTGTTATTGGCCCGTCTATTGATTCGTCAACCCAACATTTTATTGCTGGATGAACCGACAGCAGCAATTGATGATGTGGCAGAGAAACAACTGATTGATCATTTAAAAGGATGGCTGGCCCATCGAACCTTGGTGGTTGCGACTCACCGCCGAGCTGTTTTAGAACTGGTGGACCGTATTATTGTCGTTAACGAAGGCAAAATCGTGATGGATGGTCCAAGAGATCAGGTCCTTAATCAATCAACAGCCCAACAAAAACAAGTGCAAGGAGGTAATTCATGAGCGAGCCACAACAAGAACTCACCCGTTCAATGAATGTCTCTTATAGTGAGCCACCATTACCACGTGCCAGTTTAGTGATCTGGATTGTGGGGATTGGTTTAGTTATTTTCTTTATCTGGGCATGGGTATTTAAACTTGAAGAAGTTTCTACAGGCACAGGTAAAGTAGTTCCATCGTCTAAAGAGCAGGTCATCCAGTCTTTAGAAGGCGGTATTTTAACCAAGCTGAATGTACAAGAAGGCGATATTGTTCAAAAAGGCGAAATTCTTGCGCAATTAGATCCAACCCGTTTTGCATCGAATGTCGGTGAGTCAAGATCTTTGCTTATTTCTGCTCAGGCAACAGCTTCACGTTTGCGTGCAGAAGTAAACGGTACGCCCTTGGTTTTTCCTGAGATTGTGCTGAAAGAACCAAAACTTGTACATGAAGAAACAGCGCTATATCGGTCTCGTCGTGCAGATTTAGAACAGACCATTGCAGGCTTAAAACAAGCTTTACAACTGGTACAACAAGAGCTGGCAATGACCGAACCCTTAGTTGCTAAAGGTGCGGCCAGTGAGGTTGAAGTTTTACGTTTACGTCGTGAAGCAAACGACCTTAGAAATAAAATGAATGATGCGCAGAACCAATATTTCGTAAAGGCTCGTGAAGAGTTATCTAAAGCCAATACCGATATTGAAACGCAGCAACAAGTCGTACTGGGTCGTACTGACAGCTTAGATCGTGCTATTTTTAAAGCACCAGTACGCGGTGTTGTGAAAGAAATTGCAGTCACAACCCATGGTGGTGTTATTCCGCAAAACGGCAAGTTGATGACCATTGTACCGATTGATGAACAGCTGCTCATTGAAGCGCGCATTTTACCGCGTGACATTGCGTTTATTCGTCCGGGACAAGAAGCACTGGTTAAGATTACTGCCTATGACTACTCAATTTATGGTGGTTTAAAAGGTAAGGTTACGGTTATTTCCCCAGACACGATTCGTGATGAAGTTAAACAAGACCAATTCTATTATCGTGTTTATATTCGAACCGATTCAGACAAGCTTTATAATAAACAAGGTAAGGCATACGGTATTACACCGGGTATGGTGGCAACTGTAGATATTCGTACTGGTCAAAAAACGGTACTGGATTACTTGCTTAAACCATTTAATAAAGCCAAAGAAGCATTACGAGAAAGATAATAAAAAAAGCCCCGAGATTCGGGGCTTTTTTTTATGGGTTTGATTCTATTAAATTCACGTTATAATTTGATTTTTATTATGCTTTATTTAATTTATGGCTTTTACGATTGCATCACCCATTACGTTTGAAGAAGAAATTAAAAAAAGTAGATTTCAAGCTATCGCTGCACCAGTAGAAAATGAACAGCAAGTTAAAGAATTTTTAGAACAAAACAAAGATATCTCGACAACTCATCAATGCTGGGCATGGAAAATTGGCCATAATGTTCGCTTTAACGATGATGGTGAACCTTCAGGAACAGCAGGTCGTCCAATCTTGGCAACCATTGAAGGGAACGACCTAACTAATATCATTGTAATGGTTAACCGCTGGTATGGTGGAATAAAGCTAGGGACCGGCGGCCTTGTTCGAGCATATGGCGGTTGTGCTGGGCAATGTTTGCTATTGGCTGAGCGTATTGAACTCATTGCAAAGAAAACAATTTATTTTTCCTGTCACTTTAATGAATGGGCCATATTTCAATATGAGCTCACGCAACAACAAATTGAATATCAAGAAGCCTATACTGCAACGGGTGTAGATATCGAAGCAAGACTACAAATACATCAAATTGAGCCACTTGCCTTAAAACTCAGAGATGTAACGCGTGGTCGTGAAGAATTAAAAATTGAGGATGAATTAACTGATGACTGATTCCTTACTCAAATATCGGGAACAACATAAGCACCGTTTAAATTACATGCCATGGTTATATTGGACTTTAAAACCTAAAAATCGTGCTTGGGCCGAAGAGTGGCAACAAGAATATCAGGCTTATTTGATGGAGATGGAAACAGTTGAGATTGGTAAAAACTGTTTTATCTCGCCCTTAGCTCATATTTTTGCTGAACCGGGACGAAAAATTATTATTGGTGATAATTGTTTTATTGCAGCAGATTGCAGTTTGCATGGACCCCTTGAAATAGGTAATGAGGTCGCGATAAATCATCATTGTATTTTAGATGGGGGGCGAGCTGGCATAAAGTTGCATGATCAGGTACGTATTGCTGCATATTGCCACTTATATGCATTTGATCATGGCATGCAGTTAGACCGTCCACTTTACCAGCAACCTGTCACTTCCAAAGGAATTGAAATTGAGCAGGATGTTTGGTTAGGTGCACATGTGGGTATTAAAGATGGTATTAAAATAGGTAAGCATGCTGTAGTTGGCATGAATAGTATGGTGACAAAAGATGTGGAGCCGTACCATATTGTAGGTGGCAATCCCGCAAAATTTATTCGTTTAAGGGAATAATACAGTCTCAAGAATGTAATAAAATGTTTGATCTTTAAACAAAAAAGTTGATTTTTATACATAAACCTTAACATACCAATTTTTATCTATGTTAAGTTAAAGCTAAGTTTTAAGAATAATCTCCAAGGCAAAAGACCTGAAGAAGAGAGGCTGACATGAACCGTGTTATTGCGTGTATTGACTCATCACCGTGTATTAATGCTATTGCCGATGCAGCAGCATGGGTTGCTAAAGCAACCGGACGAGAACTTGTATTATTACAAATTCTAGACTATTACCCTGCAAGTTATCATCTTGGTGAAATTAGTGGAGTAATTGGCTTTGAAAGCAATGCAATGCTGCTAAAAGAGTTAGCTGAGCTGGAACAAAAACAAAGTGAACTCGCTTTAGACTATAGCAATAATTTACTCCGTCATATTTCTGATCTTATTAAAGAAAAATACGATATTACATGTTCAAAAATTCAAGAAAAAGGTGATTTTTTAGAGCAAAGTTTTAATCTCTTACATGAAAATGACATCGTAATTTTAGGTCGAGTCGGGGAAAGAGCTGCCGAAAAACAGAAACCAATTGGTAGTAATGTTGAAAACTTTATTCGTGGAGCCAACTGTACTGTTTTGACCATTGGTGAAAACTTTAAAATACCGACACGATTTATTTTTGCGTATGAATATTCACCAACTTGTCAAAAAATGATGCGCCGCATTGCTCAAAGTGATTTATTGCGAACACTGCAATGTCATTTGGTTTATGTCGGTGATCACCCAGAAGTACTCAATGAACCTGAGCATTACCTTAAACAAGCGGGTATAGATGTAGTGACCGTATATCGCTATGGTGATGTTGCACAAAATATTTTAGAGTACCAACAAGAACACGGTATTCAAATCATTGTGCTAGGCGCATTTAGTCATAGCAAAATTCATCAGTTCTTCTTGGGAAGTATTGCAACAACCGTATTCCGAAATGCGACTGTACCATTGCTAGTAGCTAAATAATTAGATTTGCATATAGTTATCCGCAAATCTTGTGGATAACTATATGGAAAAGCAACTGTAATAAAAGTAATTTATTGATTATAAATAATAAAATAAAAAAGACGATTTTTTAACCATTATTTCACAATTGCAATTGCGAAGCCATCATGGCCTTTTGAGCCAACGGTTTGTAATGCTGTACAAGACAAGATTTGTGGATGGTTTTCAAGTGCTTTAAACATTTCACGGATGCCTTCAATACTTGGTTTTTTATTATGTGGATTTAAAATATCACCTGCGCGAATCACATTATCAAGCACAATAATTGTACCTGATTTAGAAAATTTTAGGCTCAATTCTAAATATTCCGGATATCCCTGTTTATCTGCATCAATGAAAATAAAATCAAAAGGCTCGATAGATTGAGGATCAATCTCAGAAAGAATATCTGCGGCACGGCCAGTTTTAAGTTCAACTTTTACAGGAAGATTCGCATGGTCGATATTTTTTTGTGCCATTTCTGCGTGAGTGTCGCGGCCTTCTATGGTCAGTAAATAACCATCTTCAGGTAACGCACGGCCTAACCAAATTGTACTGTATGCAGCAAAGGTTCCAATCTCTAAAACTCGTTTGCATTTATTCATTTGAATAAGCATCTGCAAGAACATTCCTTGGTTAGGAGCCACTGCAAGATGATTTGAGAAGCCGTGTTCATCGGTATTTTTTAATGCATATTCGAGTCGCGGGTCTTCGGGAATTAAATGTGAATCGATATATTCGTCAATGTCTGTCCACATCTGCTGCATAATCAAATTTACCTATATGTTGATAGGGGTATTTTAAACGTTTATGCCTAGAGTGCAAAAATCTTCGTTTCAGGAAATTTTGGTTGATTATTGAATGAGCAAATTACTTTTTCTGAGTTACCAACCTAAATTAAACAAGGAGTATAAAAAGGTTCATTTCTTGCTTATTTTTATCAATGTGTAGTTAGGGATGTATAAATGAGAATTACGTTGTGTGCTTTCACAAGTGAAGATTTTGAAGAGGGTATTGAGGTTTATTGTTCAGCTTTTAGTAATGAGCCATGGAATGAGCAGTTTGATGATTTAGAATCAATTAGAAAATATTTTGAGAGATATTTTCAATACTCATCTTCTTTTGGCTTTTGTGCAAAATGGGGAAACCAATTAATTGGTGTGGGAATGGGGCATATTCACCCAACTATACAAGGGCTTCGTTATTATCTAGATGATTTTTTTATTCATCCCCAATATCAGGGAAAAGGGGTTGGTTCTAAGCTTTTAAAGTATATAGAAGGAAAGTGTAGAGAAAATAATATAGAAACTATTGTTCTGCACACGTTAAGAGCATCTATTTCCGAAGATTTTTATAAAAAGCATGGCTTTAAAAACCGCTCAAAACTCATCTCTTTAGCCAAACGTTTGTAATGGGTCTAAGTGAAAACTCCTTTCGATTGAAAGGAGTTTTTTAATTTAAAAATTACACATCGAACTGCTTCGAGTTAAATCAGGTCCCCAAGTACGATAGCCTTGAGTATCGATATGAATTTGTCCGGAGCTATATAAACCAATACCCATATTTAAGCTTTGGCCATGCTGAGCCCAGAATTGGCAGAGTTTAAACTTAGTATTTTCAATAAATGCGTAATCTTGAGCTTGTGGAAACTCAGGACCAATACGGAAATCGATTGCGGAGTTAAATAAATGCTTAGAAGAGCTTGCGCCACCAGCACATTCATTTAAAGGTAAATCTCGGTAAACCGAGGTTACTTCAAAGTCGGTTAAAACTTTTGATGCAACTAAATATTTAAATACGCGAAGGGTCGATAAAGAATTTCCCCAAAGTTCGCGATTAGGCACAGCATATTCTGAACGCCCACATTTTTGCCAATCTCGTGCTGAACGTAATAACTCAAAACTTGGCACAATGCCCGCGACATTATTTCGGGTTAAGAATTTTTCGTATTCACGAACACGTTCGTAATTTTCACCAGAACTTAACCAACCTCGATAAGATGTAGGCTCAACTTTAGGAGGAATTGGGCGCTCGATAATAACGCGCTCTTGTGGAATAAAGATTCGTTTACCACTTGGAGAGGTTTTGCCTGTTGTTGTGTGTTGGGGAGAGCTGACACAACCTACCATAACCGCTGGGATTATGCATAAGGGCACCATACTCTGCAAAAACTTCCGCATAAGAAAAATTAAGCACTTATAAATATTGCGGCTATTTTAATGCAAAACAGTGCACAAATTACGAGGAATTTGCAATGAAATGTTTGAATAGGGTATAAAAAAAGATCAGCGGTTGCTGATCTTTTTTGAAATTACTTTTCAAGATATTGTAATTTATCAGGTTTGCCGTTCCATTCTTCACGGTCAGCCGGTTGATCACCAATTTGAGTAATGTTAGGCCATTTTTGAGAAAGGTCAGCATTGAGCTCAATAAACACTTCTTGACCTTCTGGTAACTCATCTTCAGAGAAAATTGCATTTGCCGGGCACTCTGGTTCACATAATGCACAGTCAATACATTCATCCGGATTGATCACTAGGAAATTCGGACCTTCGTAAAAACAGTCTACAGGACAAACTTCTACGCAATCTTGGTATTTACATTTAATACAATTTTCAGTGACAACAAAGGTCATGGCGACAGCTACCTAAAAAATATGGTTTCATTTCGAATAGCTTATTTTAGGCAAAAAAGGGGTAAACAAACAATTGCTTTTATTGATATTCTTTATTCATGCATATGAAGATAAGTTAATACGTTGATAATCAAACGGATCTTCCGCCCTTAAGATATGTTAGTCTATAAAATTAAAATAATAATATATTTTATAAAACAATTACTTAAAAAATATTTACTTTAAATATTTAGATGTCATTTAAGTCAAGCCATCAATTTTATTAAATGCCTTAATTTCTCATTTTTCTTTTACAAATTTTGATTTTCTGCTTTTTTTTTGAAAAACACTTAAATCTGTAGAACTAAAGGGTACAGAGCAAATGGATATCTTCAGGTTCGAGCTGCCAAAGTTGTTGATCTGGAGCACTTAGAGGTTGTGCGCCATGCTTGATATAGAAATCTACAGTGCGCCGACTTGGGGTCGCCGAAATATACAGTTGTTTTGCACTGAGTTGGTTGGCGGACTCTTTTGCGGCTTGCATAAGTTTGGCACCAATGCCTTTACCTTGTTGGTCTGCATCGACATAGAAATAGTGGAGTAATTTCGCGTGAGGGTAATCCGCTATAAGTTGATTTGAGACTACGCTCACACCAACCAGTTTTTCAGAAGCATCAAATGCACCGATGAATAAAGCACCTTGCTCATAAAGTTGTTTTAGTTTGGGTGGGTCATTTTCTAAGTGATATGGGTCCCAATGTTGGACATCAAAAAAACAATCAACCAATTCTAAGTGTTGTTGATTTTGAATATACATTTGAGTGATTAATTCACGGCGGCTAATCTGCTGCCAAATAAGATCAATTTCTGAACTTTGCAAAGATCTTAAAATCATATAAATATTATTCTCCGAGATGAATAAGCAGACCTAAGCCTGCTTATTCAGACGTGATTTATTAGGATTTAAGTGCAGCTTTTAACTCGTAGAGCTGCTCAAGCGCCTGACGAGGTGATAAGTTATCGACTTCAATTTGTTTAAGTAAATCTAGAGCAGGGGATGAAACCTCTATTTCGACAACTTTCTCTATGATTTGTGAACCAGCGTTCGCATCTGGTGGCGCAAACAAATCATTTTGAAAGCTTGTTTGTAGATGTTGCTGCTGCTGTTTCTCTAAAATACGTAAACGTTTTTGAGCTTCTTTAATCACATTGGCAGGAATACCCGCTAATTTTGCGACCTGTAAACCATGACTTTGACTTGCAGGACCTTGCTGAACTTTATGCAATAAAATCAGGTTACCGTTCAGCTCTTGTGCCGTGACATGGTAGTTATCAATTCCTGCTTCACCACCAAGTTCAGTCAACTCGAAATAATGCGTGGCAAATAGACATAAACATTTGACGCGTTTGGTTAAATCAACCACGCATGCCCATGCTAAAGACAAGCCATCATAGGTACTGGTTCCGCGGCCAACTTCATCCATCAAAACAAGCGATTGATTAGTCGCATGATGCAGAATTTGAGAGGTTTCTGTCATTTCAACCATAAAGGTCGATTTGCCTGTAGATAAATCGTCGGCTGAACCAATACGAGTGAAAATACGATCGATTGGACCGAGTTTGGCTGCTTTGGCTGGAATATAACTGCCGCAGTAAGCCAATAAACTAATTAATGCCGTTTGACGCATGAATGTTGATTTACCGCCCATGTTTGGGCCGGTAATGATTGCCATGCGATGTTGACTATCAAGAAAAGTATCATTTGGTGTAAATGGTGCTTTATTTAATGCTTCAACTACAGGGTGACGGCCTGCCTGAATTTTAATGCCCGTTTCTGGGGTAAATTCAGGACGCGCCCAATTGTTTAAGCGTGCTTGATGAGCAAAGTTAGCAACCACATCAATTTGAGCAATTGCTGAACTCATCATTTGGAGATGAGCAATATTTTCACGAAGGTTTTCAAGTAAAGCTTCGAATAATGCTTTTTCACGTGCTAATGCACGCGACTCACTCGACAGGACTTTATCTTCAAAACTTTTTAGCTCAGGCGTAATGTAGCGTTCAGCATTTTTTAAAGTCTGGCGACGAATATAGTCAGCTGGAGCTTGCTCTGCTTGAGCACGAGTGAGTTCGATGTAGTAACCACTTACACGGTTATAACCGATTTTAAGTGTGTTAATGCCAGTACGTTCACGCTCTTTAATTTCTAAATCAATGAGGAATTGACCTGCGTGATCGCGAATTTGGCGTAATTCATCGAGATCAGCATCATAGCCTTCTGCAATTACATTGCCATCACGAAGTAATACAGGTGGGTTTTCAACAATGGCTGCCATCAAATGTTGATGAAGCGCTTTAAAATCACCAAGTTCTTGATCAAGTTGAACTAATAGTTTGGATTTTTTCGCTTGAATGACTGGAGTTAATGCCGTTCTTAATGCTGGAATTTGTGCACATGCATGACGAAGTTGCACTAAATCGCGTGGTCGCGCACTGCCCAGTGCAACACGACTAAGCACACGCTCAATATCACCAATTTCTTTAAGGACTAAACGAACTGGGCTTTCATGATATCCCTGAATTAATTGCTCAATGGCATCTAAACGAGCATCGAGTAATGCGGTATCACGAACAGGTTGCATGAGTGTGCGGCTTAATAAACGGCCACCCATTGCAGTTTGGCAATCATTCACCAGTTGGAATAATGACGTGCCGTGTTCAAATAATGGTTCAATAATTTCTAAGTTACGACGTGTGATTGGGTCAAGCGCAATAAAGTCTGTGCTTTGTTCAAGTTGAATTGAACGAATATGCGGTAATGCAGTTTTTTGTGTTTCTTTTGCATAGTGAATGAGTGCAGCGGCAGCAGCTTTGGCTAAAGGCAATGGGTCTAAACCAAAACCTGAAAGCGTTGATACCGTAAACTGATCACATAAGGTTTTTTGTGCATTATTTTGATTGAAGTCTACATTCGGGCGTTTGGTAACGGGACAATCTAAGTGTTTTTTAATTTGTTCGATAATATTCGTGTCGACCAAGTCTTCATCAATCAAAATTTCACTTGGCATTAAACGTGCAAGTTCGATAGGCAATTGTTCTGGCTTGTAATCTTGTTGTTGAACTTTAAAAATGCCTGCACTTAAGTCGAGTAAAGCAAAACCAATCTGATTTTGATGGATGCATAAAGAGACTAGGTTAGATGATTGATAACTGCTGAGTAATGCATCATCAGTTAACGTACCTGGAGTAAGAATACGAACAACTTTACGATCAACCGGACCTTTACCTGTCACTTCTCCAACTTGTTCGCAAATGGCTACAGTGCGCCCAGCTTTGACAAGACGTGCAAGATAACCTTCTGCCGCGTGATAGGGAACACCCGCCATTGGAATAGGTCGCCCACTCGCTTTACCACGATGGGTTAAGGTGATGCCTAAAAGTTTGGCTGCTAAATGAGCATCTTCAAAGAAGAGCTCATAAAAGTCACCCATACGGTAAAACAGCAACGCATGTTGATAGTCCGTTTTGACTTTGAGATATTGCTGCATCATAGGTGTATGAGAAGATAAGTCAGCCATGATTTCAGCGCTATTCATGCGTATTAAACCCTTAAAAAATCAATAATAAATAAGTTAACTTTGAAAGTCTGGTTATCGAACCAATTCTAACAACTTCTGTGTAAATCTGACTTAATCTAAGAAAAAAGTATACCTTTGTAGTGTACCTTTTTTAGTGTCAATATTGAGTTAACAGTGTGTGAGAACTTAACTTAATTTTTCACGGTTGCTATCTTAACAAATTGAGGCTGATTGACAAAAAGGATTCCTAAAATGAGTAAGAAAATAAATAGCTAATTAAGAGTGTTGAATATAAATATTTTTTAATTATTAATTTTGATTAGGATGTTTTTTATATCTAAATATTTCATATTGTGTCTAATAATGCAGGAATACAAGCGCCAGCCACATATAGTTTTTTGACGCTTATTCCTTATTGTGTACGTTCAGCTTCTATTTAAGATAAAAAACTGATGGATAAATTGAATATCCATCAGTTTGAGTTCTATTTATAAATCACGAGCAACTAAAGTTAAAATGTCGTAGGTTGCGACAAGTTCACCACGCTGGTTTTTGACTTTAATATCCCATACCACAACCCCATGAGCAGGCTGAGACGGGTCTTTTTGTGGCTTAGGCGTTTTTTGTTTACAGGTTAATTCAACCTGAATAGAGTCACCGATTTTAACTGGTTCAACAAAGCGTAAGTTGTCCATACCGTAATTAGCGATAACAGGGCCTTGTGCTGCATCTACAAACAAACCTGCTGCGGCAGAAACAATAAAGTAGCCGTGCGCAACGCGTTCACCAAAGAAAGACTCGGCAGCTGCAATTTTGTCGGTATGTGCATAGAAGTAATCACCACTTAAACCAGCAAAATTGACAATATCTGCTTCACTTACGGTGCGACGCGCCGTTAGTAAACGTTCACCAATCACTAACTCATCAAAAGATTTTTTAAATGGATGTACACGGTCTTCGTTGACCTTAGAACCAGCAGTCCACGAGTGGGTAATTTGTGTCAAGCTATTTGGAGAACCCTGAATTGCGGTGCGCTGCATATAGTGTTTAACAGCACGAATACCACCTAACTCTTCACCTCCACCTGCACGACCAGGTCCGCCGTGTACAAGATGAGGCAGTGGAGAACCATGTCCTGTACTTTCTTTTGCTGACTCTGTATCGAGTACATGCACACGTCCATGCCAAGGCGCAATTTTTTGAATAATCTGTTCGATATTTTCATCATTATTTTTAACAACTGAAGCCACTAAGCTACCTTCACCACGTGAAACGAGATCGGCAAGTTCCTCAATGTTTTGATATGGCATGAGTGTACATACTGGACCGAAAGCTTCTGTCGTATGAATATGTGTCGCTTGCAAAGGCTGTTCGCAGAGCAATAACGTCGGAGCGAAAAAAGCACCTTTTTCAGGATGATCTGCATTAAATGTAAAGCTATCGTTGCCACCAAAAACAATTTTTGCATCTTTGCTGAGTTCAGCAACTTTTTCTGCAACGTCATGTTTTTGTTTAATGCTCGCTAAAGCACCCATTGTAGTTTCTTCTTTTTGAGGGTCACCTACCACAACTTTAGCAAGTTTGGCAGTTAGCTTTTCTTGCACAGTCGCTAACAAATTTTCAGGAACGAAAGCACGACGAATCGCAGTACATTTTTGGCCTGCTTTTGTCGTCATTTCACGGAAGACTTCACGCACAAACAAATCAATCGTTTCTTTATTTGCTTGAGGACTTAAAATTGCGCTGTTTACTGAGTCAGCTTCCATACTAAATGGAATTGAATATTTATTGAGGTGAGGGTGGTTGCGTAGTTTTTGGCCTGTGTAGGCAGAACCTGTAAATGTGACGCAGTCTTGTGGGCCTAGATGCTCTAACAGGTCATAAGTCTGACCGCAAATCAATTGTAGCGAGCCTTTTGGTAACACATGTGCTTCTTCAATGGCTTTTACAACAGCTTGTGTTAATTGAGAACCATCGGTTGCAGGTTTAACAATACAAGGCACGCCAGCAAGTAGAGTTGGTGCAATCTTTTCAAGCATTCCCCAAATTGGGAAGTTAAAAGCGTTAATGTGAACGGCAACGCCCGCTTTAGGGCTTAAAATGTGTTTAGCGCCGAAAGTGCCATTTTTAGATAATTGAATCCAGCTATCTTCAGTAATAATTTTTTCGTCATTGAGTTCACGACGAACCAGACTCGAATAAGCAAATAAGGTCTGGATACCACCTTCAATATCAATCCATGCATCTTTACGAGTTGCACCTGTTGCATAAGCAAGTTTGTAGAACTCTTCCTTGCGTTCAAGTAAATATTGGGCAATTTGTTTTAATGCATTTGCACGTTGGTGAAACGTCCAGTTTGCCAGTTCTGAACCATTTTGTTTGGCATATTGAACAACACGTTTCATATCAATGCCATGACTACTTACAGCATAAATCGATTCACCTGTAATGGCATGGTAAACAGGACGTAGTTCTTCGCCCGTCGAATGCCATGTTCCATAGACATAAGAAGCAAGGTGAGGTAGTTGATGCTCAGACTGCTGAAAATCTGTGTCAGTTGTGGTTCCTTCTAGGTGTGCTTGTTCAAGCATGACCAAACTCCTTTTTATGTGATACATCAATTATAAAAATTGCAAAAATATGATTCATAATTTCAGATTAATTTGTCTAAAAGTCAACTTTATTTTGATTTTTAAAAGTAAAAAAGTTTTTTACATTTGATTAATATTTATTTATTTCAATTGTTTAATGTGATTTTGGTGGGTAGATTTAATTTGATACTAAAAAAGTGATTGACTTTGTTTTTAGTGTATCGAAAAATAGATTTAAGGGTGATGCCTACAGGGAATGAAAGAATGGAAAACAACTACCAGAAATTTGAACAAAATATTGCCAATGACATTACGATCGAGGCTAAGGATGAAATGCCCGATGCCTATCGCAAAACATTGATTCGTCAAATCGGGCAACATGGCCATTCTGAAATTGTAGGTATGTTGCCTGAAGGGAACTGGATTACTCGTGCGCCAACTTTAAAACGTAAAGCGGTTTTGTTGGCGAAAGTACAAGATGAAGCTGGGCATGGTTTATATCTGTACAGCGCGGCAGAAACTTTGGGTGCTGACCGTGATGACATGATGGAAAAATTGATTAATGGGAAAATGAAATACTCATCAATCTTTAACTATCCAACTTTGACTTGGGCAGATGTCGCTGCGATTGGCTGGCTTGTCGATGGGGCAGCGATTGTAAATCAGGTTGCACTTTGCCGTACTTCATATGGGCCATATGCACGTGCAATGGTACGTATTTGTAAAGAAGAAAGTTTCCACCAACGTCAAGGTTTTGAAGCGATGATGGCTTTGGCAAACGGTACACCAGAACAAAAACAAATGGCACAAGATGCGGTAAATCGTTATTGGTGGCCTGCACTCATGATGTTTGGCCCAAGTGATGAGCATTCTCCAAATAGCGCACAAAGTCTGGCGTGGAAAGTCAAACGCTTTGGTAATGATGAGTTACGTCAAAAGTTTGTCGATAACACCGTACCGCAAGTGTTGCAGCTTGGCTTGGAAGTACCAGATCCAGATTTAAAACTTAATGAAGAAACAGGTCACTACGAGTTTGGCGAGATCGACTGGCACGAATTTAATGAAGTGATTGCTGGACGTGGACCATGTAATCACGAGCGTATCGAAGCACGCCGTAAAGCATGGGAAAACGGCAAATGGGTTCGTGATGCAGCAGTGGTCTATGCGAAAAAGCAACAGCTTGAAGCGAACAAAGTGGCTTAACAAGATTTATGGAAAAATTTGAGGAAATCAAAATGGAAGATAAAAACAACTGGTCGCTCTACGAAGTATTTGTCCGTAGCAAACAAGGCTTAAGCCACCGTCATGTAGGTAGCTTAAGAGCACCAGATGATGAAATCGCACTTCAACATGCACGCGATGTTTATACACGTCGTAATGAAGGAATTAGCATTTGGGTGATTCGTTCTGAACTCATTAAGTCTTCACAGCCAGATGAAAAAGCTGAATTTTTCGATCCTGCTCTAGATAAGGTTTATCGTCATCCGACTTTTTACCATATTCCAGATGGCATTGAGCATATGTAAGGGGTTGGAAAATGAATCATTCAGTTTTATCTAAATTCTTATTACATATTGGCGATAGTCAACTGGTTTTGTCTCAGCGTTTGGCTGAATGGTGCGGACATGCACCTGAGCTTGAAGTTGATATCGCTTTAGCAAATATCGGTTTGGACTTATTAGGTCAGGCAAGAAACTTTCTGACTTTGGCAGGCCAATATGATGAAAACCAACGTGATGAAGATCAACTTGCGTATTTCCGTACAGAACGTGAGTTTCTAAACTTATTGTTATGCGAACAACCCAATGGTGATTTTGCACAAACGATTGTACGCCAGTGGTTGATGGATCATTACCATCTTCATTTATTTACTGCTTTAACCCAAAGCTCACTTCCAGAACTAAGTGCGCTTGCCGTGAAGTCTTTAAAAGAAGTGAAGTATCACATCCGTTTTTCGACAAGCTGGATGGAGCGGTTAAGTCTAAGCACAGATGAAGCGCACCAACGTGTGCAAGATGGGTTAAATAATTTATGGCGTTTTACCGCTGAGTTATTTGAACTTAATGCAGACGAACAAGCATTAGTCGCTCAAGGCGTGATTCCAGATTTTTCAAATGAAAAAGAACAATGGGACAAAACCATTGCAGATGAGCTTAAGCGCTTTGAATTAACAGTTGCTGTTGACGGTGCTTATCGCCGCGGTGCGAAACAAGGATTGCATACTGAGCATTTAGGTTATTTGTTGGCTGAAATGCAAAGTATTCAAAGAACTTATCCAGGAATGACCTGGTAAGACAAGGAGGTGAGCCATGCACATGATTCGTCATTGCATCGACCAATGTTGGGATGTTCTACAAACGGTAAGTGACCCAGAAATTCCGGTTTTATCTGTTGTGGATTTAGGCATGATTCGCGGTGTAGACATTAACGATCAACAAGAAATTGTAGTTCGTCTAACGCCAACATATAGCGGTTGCCCAGCAACAGATATGTTGAAAGCACAAATTGTTGAGGCATTTACCGCAGAAGCGTTGACCCCAGTCAAAGTGATGGTCGATTTATCAGAAGCATGGACCACGGACTGGATGTCTGAGGCGGGTAAAAAGAAATTGCAAGTTTATGGCATTGCGCCACCTGAGGGGTTGGCACATCAATGTGGTACGCATGTTCATTTGATTGATGGTGTCGAGTGTCCACGTTGCAAAAGCCGACATACCCGACTGTTAACAGAGTTTAGTTCTACCGCCTGTAAAGCACTTTATAAATGTCAGGACTGTCTTGAGCCTTTTGATTACTTCAAATGTATTTAAGTCTTTAGATAAGGAAATCAGCCATGAGCCAATTTGTACCATTAAAAGTAAAAAGTATTACGCCTCAAACCGATCAGGCAATTTGTATTGCATTTGACGTTGTAGCGGAACAACAAGAACAATTTCAATTTCAACCGGGTCAACATTTAACAATTCGCCATTTAACAGACGCTGGTGAAATCCGCCGTTGTTATTCAATTTGTAGCTATGCAGGTAAAGAAGACATCAGTATTGCGGTTAAAAAAATTGATCAGGGTCAATTTTCAAACTGGGCAAATGACCATTTGAAAGTAGGCGATGTGCTAGAAGTAATGCCACCACAAGGCGTGTTTTTTCAAAAAGCAGCCAAGGTTGGCGGACAAAACTTTTTAGGCGTTGCTGCGGGCAGTGGTATTACCCCAATTTTATCGATTGTTAAGCAAGTTCTATTTGAACAGCATGAAGCTAAATTTACGTTGCTTTATGGCAATCGCTCATGGAAACAAACCATGTTTGCCGAGCAAATTATGGATTTGAAAGATCAGTTTAAAGAGCGTTTTCAACTCATCAATATTTTTTCTCGTGAGTTCAACGACAGTGAACTAATGAATGGTCGCATTGATGCAGAAAAGCTAAAACAGCTTTTTGATTTTGATGTACTTGAAACAAGTTTTGACCATGTTTTTGCCTGTGGTCCAGACGAAATGATGAATGCTGTAGAAAGCACGTTACCAAATTATGGGATTGCAGCAGATAAAATTCACACTGAACGTTTCCATACAGGGCAAGCTCGTAAACGTAGCGCTGAAGCTGATGCAAACCGCAAAGAAGAAAAAGTAAACATCATTTTAGATGGTCGTGAGCTGATTGTTTCTGTGGCTCAGGATGATGAAAGTATTCTTGATGCGGCTTTACGTGCTGGTGCTGATTTACCGTATGCCTGTAAAGGTGGGGTGTGTGCGACCTGTCGTTGTAAAGTTGTTTCTGGTGAAGTCGATATGTTTCTTAACTACAGCCTTGAAAAAGATGAAGTCGAAAGAGGCTATGTGCTCAGTTGCCAGACCTTACCAAAAGGCCCAAATGTTCGTTTGAGTTTTGATGAATAGAGGCCTCTCATGCAAGAGTTGATTAAAGCCAGCACAGCAACTGACGGTGTTTTGTTATTAACACTAAACCGTCCAGAAAAAAGAAATGCTTTAAACAATGCAACATTGCAATGTTTATGCGAATTACTCGAAGAAGCTGAGCACAATGCTCAAGTCAAAGCGGTGGTTTTAACGGGTAACGCTCAATGTTTTGCGGCTGGAGCAGATCTTAGCGAATTAGCTGCAATGGACGCCGTGTCTTTGCAACTCGATATTCGCCCGAAGCTTTGGCAAAAAATTGACGCATTTAGTAAGCCGCTCATTACCGCAGTCAATGGCTATGCCTTAGGTGCTGGGTTTGAGTTGGTTTTGCATTCAGATATGGTCGTTTGCGGTGAAAATGCCCGTTTTGCACTACCTGAAATTGGCCTTGGAATGTTGCCGGGTGCAGGTGGAACACAGCGTTTAGCGCGCTTGGTAGGGCAACAACTCACCATGCGCTGGGCCATGACAGGTGAGATGATTTCGGCAAAACAGGCAGAGCAACACGGCATTTGCAGTCAAGTGGTGCCGACTGAATTAACTGTTGAATATGCGGTTCAACTTGCAGCCAAAATTGCCAAACAAGCGCCTTTAGCGATTCGTGTAATTAAACAATCAATTAAAAGTATTCATGAAACGACTTTAAGTCAGGGACTCAAGTTTGAACGTCAAAACTTTGTCTGGCTGGCGGCTACAAAAGATCGAAACGAAGGGATTAATGCTTTCTTTGAGAAAAGAAAGCCAGTGTTTAGAGGTGAGTGATGGACTATCAAAATATTATTGCTGAAGAAAAAAATGGTGTTGGCTACTTAACATTTAACCGCCCAAAAGCACTGAATAGCTTCAACGTTGATATGCACCGTGAAGTGGCTGAGGTTTTAAACCAGTGGACCAAAAATCCAGATGTTCGCTGTGTTGTGATTAGTGGCGAAGGCCGTGGCTTTTGTGCAGGGCAAGATTTAGGCGACCGTGTAGTTGACCCAAATGTTGAAGCTCCAGATTTAGGATATTCCATTGAAACTTACTATAACCCGCTCATTAAAACGATTGTAAATATGCCAAAGCCTGTGATTTGCGCCGTAAATGGTGTAGCAGCAGGTGCAGGAGCAAATATTGCACTGGCATGTGATTTGGTGATTGCAGCCAAATCGGCAAATTTTGTACAAGCATTTTGCCGCTTAGGTTTGGTTCCAGACTCTGCGGGTACATGGTTTTTACCACGTGCTGTAGGCCATGCGCGTGCGATGGGTTTGACCTTATTAGGCGACAAGCTACCTGCAGAAACCGCAAAAGAATGGGGCATGATTTGGGATGTCGTTGAAGACGCTGAGCTTAAAACAAAAGTCACTGAACTGGCTGAACGTTTAGCGAAACAGCCTACTTTTGGTTTATCTCTCATTAAAAAAGCAATTCATCAGTCAAGCAACAACACCTTTGATGAGCAAGTGCTATTAGAGCGTGACTTACAACGCATTGCTGGTCGTTCAGAAGATTATCGTGAAGGTGTACAAGCCTTTATGAATAAACGTGAACCAAATTTTAAAGGGCGCTAAGCATGACAGATTTAGACTTATCTCGGGCCCGAATTGCCGTCATTGGTTCTGGCACCATGGGCATCGGCATTGTCCAGTTAGCCATCGTCAATGGACACTCGACCGTTTTATATGATCTGGACGCTCAAAAAGCGCAACAAGCCGTTCACGGCTTAGGGCAGACATTTAAAAAGCTGGTTGAAAAGAGCAAGCTCACACAACAGCAAGCTGATGAAGCCTTAGCGCGTTTAACTGTGGTCAATCAAGTTGAAGCGCTGCGTGATACTGACTTGGTCATTGAAGCGGTCGTTGAGAAAAAAGAAGTTAAACAGTCTTTATTTAAACAACTCGCTGAAATTTGTAGTGCGCAAACTATTTTTGCAAGTAACACATCTTCAATTTCAGTGACTGCAATTTCGGCTGGTATTGCTCACCCTGAGCGCGTGGTGGGTTTACACTTTTTTAACCCTGCGCCAGTCATGAAACTGGTTGAAATTGTACAAGGCTTAAAAACCTCAAACAGCTTATGTTTGGCTTTAAAAAACTTGATGCTCGGCTGGAAAAAAATTCCAGTACTCACCAAGTCGACTCCCGGTTTTATTGTTAACCGAATTGCACGTCCATTTTATGCAGAAGGTTTTAGAGCACTGCAAGAACAAGTTACCAGCTACGACCAGCTAGACTATGCTTTAAAGCAATGCGGCGGTTTTGCGATGGGGCCATGTGAACTTACCGACCTCATTGGGCAAGATGTTAACTTTTCGGTGACGCAAAGCGTTTATCAAGAGTTCTTTTACGAGCCACGCTATCGTCCAAGCCTTATTCAAAAAGAATTGGTCGATGCAGGTGCTTGGGGCCGTAAGTCAAAACAGGGCTTTTATAGTTATAACGAAAAAAATCAGTACGAGACATTTCAACCTCAAGCTGTGGTCGCCAAACCAGTTGATGCCCATATTCAGCTAAAAGGGACTTGGTCTCAGCTACCTGCTTTTCTAACGCGTTTGGGTTTAAAAAGCGGATCTGCGAGCGACGACAATATTCTTCAAATTGATGATATCGACTTACGTTTAAGCCAAGGTGAGTCAGCCAATATTCATTACCTAAGCCGTAAAGTGGTTTTGATGGATTGGCATCATGATTTTGAGCAGGCGGAGGCTGTGGTACTCAGCCATAACGAGCTCTGTGAAGCAAGTGATCTGGCTAAAATTGAAGCTTACTTTGCGCAATTTGGCATGAGCGTCATGTGGATTAAGGACCATCCAGCACTGTTAACCTTACGCACCATCGCTTTACTCATTAATGAAGCATGCGAAGCAAGTTTACATGGTGTTGCGAGTCTGGAAGATATTGATAATGCCATGAAATATGGAGTGAATTATCCTAAAGGTCCTTACCAGTGGTTGACACAAATGGGCGGTGCTTATGTGCTCCAAACTTTAAATAACTTATATGCACTGTATGGAGAGGAAAAATATCGCGCGAGTATCTACCTCAAACAATATGTAGCGAAAACTCAAAACATTGCTACTCAATATTCACGTGATATGACCGAATTTGCATAATCAGGAGTCAATATGGAAGACGTTTTAATTTGCGATTTTATTCGTACCCCAATTGGACGATATGCAGGTGCCCTAAGTGCTGTACGTGCAGATGATTTAGCTGCATTGCCCATCAAATATTTAAAAGATAAACACCCGAACTTGCCGTGGAATACGGTAGACGAAGTGTTTTTAGGATGTGCTAACCAAGCAGGTGAAGACAACCGTAACGTTGCACGTATGGCAACACTCTTGGCAGGCTTACCTGATACTGTACCAGCCATGACCGTCAATCGCTTGTGTGCTTCAGGCTTAGATGCGGTAGGGCTTGCAGCACGCTCAATTAAAGCAGGTGAAGCACAGTTCGTTTTGGCAGGTGGTGTTGAGTCAATGAGCCGTGCACCATTTGTACAAGCTAAACCGACCGAAGCGTTTAGCCGTACACCTGAAATTTATGACACGACCATTGGCTGGCGTTTTGTAAATAAACAACTTAAAGCACAATATGGCACCGACAGCATGCCTGAAACTGCCGAAAATGTAGCTGAAAAATATCAGATTAGTCGTGAAGACCAAGATGCGTTTGCATTGCGTAGTCAACAAAAAACGGCTGCGGCACAACAAAACGGTTTCTTTAACGACGAGATTTTGCCAGTCGAGATTGTAGACCGTAAGAAAAACGTGGTTGTGGTGAACCGCGATGAACATCCGCGTGAAACGACACTTGAAGCGCTCGCAAAACTAAAAGCGCCGTTTAAGAAAGAAGGCGGTTCGGTGACTGCCGGAAATGCCTCTGGTGTAAATGATGGTGCCGCGTGTGTGTTAATTACTAACCGTGAATTTGCAGATACACATGGTTTAAAACCCTTAGCACGAGTAATTGGCATTGCAAGTGCAGGGGTTGAACCCAAATATATGGGTATAGGTCCTGTTCCGGCTGTGCAAAAAATTTTAAAGCAAACAGGTTTAACGCTAGATCAGATGGATGTGATTGAGCTGAATGAAGCATTCGCAGCCCAATCTTTGGCTTGTATGCGTGAACTTGGTTTAAAAGATGACGATGAACGCGTTAACCCAAATGGCGGTGCGATTGCATTAGGGCATCCGTTAGGTATGAGTGGTACTCGTTTGGTGATTACTGCAACACGTGAGCTAAAAAAAAGAGGTGGACGCTATGCACTTTGCACGATGTGTGTAGGTGTGGGACAAGGCGTCGCACTGATTTTGGAAAACTTAAATTAATTCAGACGGTTTTTAAAAATACATAATGAGGAGAGAGGCGATGGACAGCCTTACAACGGATAATGTTGAACAATTAACACTTGCAGAGCTTAGAGAGCTGCAAACTAAACGGTTAAAACAAACCCTGACTTTTGTATATGAAAATAGTCCGGTCTATAAGAAAAAGTTCGATGAAGCAGGTGTACATCCTGACGACTTCGTGACTTTAGACGATTTGGCAAAGTTTCCATTTACAACCAAACAGGATTTAAGAGACAACTATCCGTTTGGAATGTTTGCCGTACCGCAAGAGCAAATTGTGCGTTTACATGCATCATCAGGCACAACGGGTAAACCGACCGTAGTGGGTTACACCCAAAAAGATATTAATACTTGGTCAGACATTGTTGCGCGTTGCTTACGCATGGCAGGTTTAAGTGCCAAAGATATGATTCAGGTTGCTTACGGCTATGGACTCTTTACAGGTGGTCTAGGCGCACATTATGGCGCTGAGCGCTTAGGTGCAACGGTTATTCCAATGTCTGGCGGACAAACTGAAAAGCAAGTTCAGCTCATTCAAGACTTTAAACCTACTGCAATTATGGTTACGCCATCGTATTGCGTCAGCATTATTGAAAAGCTGGAACAACAATTTGGTACTGCACGTAATACGTCTTTAAAAGTCGGTATTTTTGGTGCTGAACCATGGACCAATGAACTTCGCCGTGAAATCGAAGAACGCCTCAATATTAAAGCACTCGATATTTATGGTTTGTCTGAGGTGATGGGGCCGGGCGTTGCCATGCAGTGCTTAGGTGAGGGCGAGGGATTAACCATTTGGGAAGATCATTTCTACCCAGAAATTATTAACCCTGAAACGGGTGAAGTCTGTAAAGATGGTGAACTTGGTGAGTTAGTCTTTACGACCATTACCAAAGAAGGCTTACCGATTATTCGTTACCGTACCCGTGATTTGACCCGTTTACTGGCGGGTGAAAATCTGGCGATGCGTAAAATGGATAAAATTGTGGGCCGAAGTGACGACATGCTTATTATTCGCGGCGTGAATGTTTTCCCGACTCAGATTGAAGAGCAAATTTTGCAAGTTCCGCATTTAGTTCCAAATTATGAAATTTTGGTGACTAAAAAAGGACATATGGATACTTTGCATATTCGTACAGAGATGTGTCATAACTGTACTATACAGGCCAATCAACTTGCTCAGGAGTTGATGAAACGTATTAAAACCATGATTGGGATTAGCGTTACTGTAGAAGTTGTTACAGAAGCGACCTTACCTCGTTCGGAAGGTAAGGCAAAGCGGGTAATCGATATGCGTCAGATTGCTTAACATCAAGATCATTCAGGGTATAGAATCTATACCCTGAAACTAAACGCCAAGACATGAGTATGAGTGCAAAAATACAGCAAATAATTGATTCTGTTGTAAAGAATGAGACCTTAAGTGGAACTTCGCTTATTTCGACAATTTTTGGAGATTCTGTACTTCATCGGGGTGGAAACATTAGTCTTGCAAGCCTGATTCAGTTATTAGAGCTATTTGGTTTTAATGACCGTGCTGTAAGAACCTCTGTTTTTCGTTTAGTTAAAAATGATTGGTTATGTTCAGACAAAATCGGCAGAACCAGTTTTTATCGTATTACCGATTCAAGCCGTTCGACCTATTTGCAAGCCGAGCAACGCATTTATAATGACCAGATGAAAGAGTGGGATCATTATTGGGATCTTATTCTGATGTCTAGCCTCGACACTGAAAATAAAGCGTTGCTAAAGAAAGAACTCGAATGGTTAGGATTTGCCAATATTTCGACAAACTTAATGGCTTATCCGGGTTGTAACCGTATTGAACTGCAACGCTTGTTAGTTGACTTAAATATGAGTGAGCAAGTGGTGGTGTTTAAAGCCGAAACATTGCAGCTCTTTAATAATTCGGTCGATACCATTGGTCGTATGCTCAGAACCAACTGGCCCATCGATGAATTACGTCAAAGATACCTACAGTTTCTCGATATTTTTAGAGAAATTGGCGTCTTGCTTATGCAAGAAAACGAACAACTCGAACCAGTTCAGGCCTTTCAAATTCGAACTTTGCTGATTCATTATTATCGACGGATTTTATTGAAAGACCCTGCATTACCGCTTGAGTTATTGCCTACAGACTGGCCTGCGATTAGTGCACGAACTTTATCAATGAATATTTATAAAAAAGTATTTGAACCTGCGGATGAATACTTCTTGTCTGTTGCCGCAACAGCAGAAGGGCCAATGCCAAATGCTACAGCACATTATTGGCGCCGTTTCGGAGGTTTGGTGGCGACAAATGAGAGGTTAAATCATGCCTTGTTATAGTATTGACGGTGTTATTCCAGTGGTCAGCCCAGAGGCTTTTGTACACCCAACTGCTGTTTTAATTGGTGATGTGATTATTGAAGCGGGTGTATATGTCGGGCCATTTGCCTCATTACGTGCCGATTTTGGTCGTATTCATATTAAGCAAAATGCCAATATACAAGATAACTGCACCGTACATGGTTTTCCGCAAAGCGTGACTTTAGTGGAGGAAATGGGACACATTGGGCATGGCACAACTTTACATGGTTGCCGCATTGGTAAAAATGTTTTGGTGGGCATGAATAGCGTAATTTTGGACTATGCAGAAATTGGTGAAAACACCATTATTGGTGCAAATAGTTTGGTTAAAACCAAAGACATTATTCCGGCAAATGTATTGGCAATGGGCAGTCCTGCCAAGGTTGCACGTGAGTTATCAGAACAAGAAAAAAAGTGGAAAACCAGAGGCACGCAAGAATACATTGAGCTTGCACAGCGCTGCTTAAATTCAATGCAAGAAGTTCAGCCTTTAGCCTCAGAGTTGGATGACCGCCTGACCTATAAGGACTTTAGTTCTTCAAACTATCAGATTAAACAAGATAGTGTTTAACGGCTTTTAATCAGTCGATTTCAATACACATGAGTTCATAACACTTAAGGAATACTCGCACGAGTAGGGAGACGTTTGTGCAAAAAAATGAAACCACTGCGGTTGATCAATTCGCAGAGCTATTGGGTGTACAAGTGCTGCATCGCAGTTTTGATGAAGCACGTTGTCAGCTTAATGTGAAAGACGAACACATGAATGCATTGGGCGGCGTGCATGGTGGCGTGATATTTTCTTTAGCCGATATTGCTTTTGCGATGGCTTGTAATGCAGGGGATGCGCCATATACAGGCCTACAGGCTGATATTCGCTATATGAGCGGTGCGAAAGATAGGGTGTTATTTGCAACGGCAACCAAGGTCGGAAGTAGTAAAAAATTCGCACATTATGAAGTGTTGATAACAGACGGTTTGAATAATAGAGTCGCTTTATTTACATCTACGTGTTACAGACTTGCGCCGTAAGATGTGGTCGTTTTTGAGCAGAGTGGTTGAGTTTGTTTATGCTCATTTTTACTTATTACGAGTAAATAAATTAATTTTCAGAATTTTTAACATATTCAAAAAAATAATTTGAAGTTGTGCTATTTTCATAATTATTCACCATAATCTAAGGAGTATTAATCTTGAATTATTGGAAATTTTTAGTTGCAGTTTTAGCAACTGTATTAAGCGCAACTTTTTTTTCTTTACTTGATACTATAATTTTTAGATCAGTAAATTTTATAGCACCCGAAAAAATTGCTCTTTTAGTGACTGAAGCTACCGCAATAACTTTGACGATTCTTGGTTATAAGACACTATTTAAAGAGCAACTAAAAAAAGTATGTCGAGAAAATTTTCTTTACTATAGACTTAATTTTAATATTTTTTTTATTAAAATTTAAGTGCTTAAATAAGGATTTGAGCAAATGATTAGAAATTTTAATATACCACTTTTGGTCGAAGTTGGACTTTTAATTCCAACAGGTTTCACGATTATTGTCAAAATGATGAGTCTATCCCCAATGGTAGCTTGGATTTTAATGGTTTTATTTAATACGACAGTTTTATGTATTAAATATTTTCGTGGAGTTAATTCTGAAATAGTTAAAGCTACTTGCTCAGTAGGTATATCAATAATTCTATTAAATAACTTATCATTTAATCAAAATATTTTAGATGCTTTTGCATTAATATTTCAAATTATATTTAGTGCTTTAACGATCAAAAATCTTATTGAGAACTATCAAATTTATAAATAGTATAAATTATTGCAAATTAGATTTTATTTTGAATGGACTCAAATTGATTTGGAATCGTTGAGGGGGGGGATATATCTATTTTATATGCTAAAAAAGAATTTCTTTTGACGAGCACTAAGGCGTTCTATATCTAATCCAAGTGATGTTAAAAGCTTTGAAAAAATAATTATTTTCTTTGTATTTATTTCATATTCTAGTTCACTAATATTACAAGCATCAGGGAAAGCTGCACTATATCCATTCGAGATGTATTTTATATCTTGAATTACATCAGAAAAATCTTTTTTATTTTTAAGATTTTTGTTTAGAGAATCATAGATTTCTAATTTACGATGAATTGTTTTAAAAACTACATCCGGCACATAAGCTTTAAATTTAGTACCACCAAATCTAAACTCCAGCCCTAAGAAATCAATAGGTTTATTTTTTACTATTTGAGTTTTTGATTTATCCTCCAAAGGAGGAATATTTAGTTTTATTTTTTCTAACTCTATAGTTACTTTTTCTAGATAATCTAAGGCTTGTTTACGAGATGAACAAAAAATAATTAAGTCGTCTGCATATCTTACACATTTAATATTTTCTTTCTCAATAAAGTTGTCAAAATCATGTAGATAAAGTGATGCGAGAAATGATGACATGGGCATACCTTGTCTAATCCCTTTGCCCTTTTTAGATTTCAAAAGAGCATTTTCCCTTTCATTGTTTAAATTATCTTTTTGAAATCTTGTTTCGACCTTAATAATTCTTTCTAGTAAATAATTTATTTCAGGTATATCAAGCTTTTCTTTGACAGTTTTGATAGCTAATCGACGATCTAAATTATCAAAAAAAGATGAAATATCGGTTTTTAACACATATGGATGTTGGTTTCTCAAAATTAAAGCCTTAGTTCTTGCTTTTATTGCTCCAGCTTCTGAAATTTTAGCTGAGAAATCATGATTAGTTGCCAAAATATACTTACTTTCGTGATGTTCTTTAATATATTTTAAAATGAGTTTTTGTATGACTCGGTCTTTTATAGAGGGAATACAGATTAATCTTAATGATCCATCCGACTTTTCTAGAAAGCTAGGATGTAGGGATTTAGGTGAATATGTTTTAGTAGCCAAGTCATTTAAAACTTCAGCTAAAATTTTTTCTTTTTTTAAATTGAATTCAGTGAAAGATAGATCTTCTGGATAGTACTTAATAGTTAATAGGTTAGATGATTGTTTTCTAAATAATTTGTTGAAAGTTGCAATGAAATTCTCTTTCACGTAAGTCTCAAAATTCATTAACTCTTTCTCTGTATGCTTATAATGCAGCTACCCATACAGGTACGAAGTGATTCTACGCATCACACCATCACTGCTGTTCACTAATTTTTCGATGAACGTATATGATCCTGTCAAGGACCCTGCTGAAATCGGTGTGATGTGCTGTACTCGGGTCGCATCATTGAAGTTTTTGCCGTGTTTTGGCATCGCTTCAGATTCAACCTGAGTGCAGTTTTGCAAATAACTTACAGCCTGTTTATTATAGCATTTTACTAAGTCATTTACCAAGCAGAAAATTGTAACAAAACATGACAGTAGTGTCCCGATGCTAAAAGGGCTAATTAATAGCACAATTATCATGATTAAAATCATTACTGCCAGAAATATGTTCTGAGAAACATCTCCACTATGCTGAATCTGCTGAGCCTTCATAGCCACGACCTCCGAATTTATGTTGGATTCCTCTTTAAGAATGGTAGCAAGAGGAATGAGTATTCTACGCATCACACCATCACTGCTGTTCACTAATAACTCGATGAACGTATATGATCCTGTCAAGGACCCTGCTGAAATCGGTGTGATGTGCTGTACTCGGGTCGCATCATTGAAGTTTTTGCCGTGTTTTGGCATCGCTTCAGATTCAACAAAAAAATTATAAACCATAATTAATCAAAGGCATAGATTTAATTGGAATTTTTGTAGCATATTAAATGTTAGTTAAAAATATTAAGAGGTACTAAAAGTAATATAATGCGCCTATTAAAAAACCCTTTATAAATCAAAGAAGTTGATTATATATTGCTCTGCTGCCAAGTTATCAAAGCTATTTAGAAAAAGGGTTTTTCATTAATACTAAGATAAAATCGATTTAATCCTTTAGAATAAACTTAATTTTTATCCTCCTTCTACAACCCCCACTTAACAATAACCAACTCATTATTTAGCCTTACTTTCCTAACGATTTAATTTAAAACAAATGTCATTTTGCATGCTTGACTGCAATAGTACAGAGCACTATCCTTTGCCTGCTGGCCACATTGCCAGTCGGTCGTCGCGGACCGTCCCTTAGGAGCATTAAAGGTTTTATACTTTTAGTGTGTACACCCTCGTGCCCCCTCTATGGTGGAACGGAGGGGGACACCCTTGGGTGTGCTGGAGTCTTAAGGCCAGTCCGCGAACCCCCTTCGTTCTGCCACCATAATTTTAATGTCTGGCAGAACTCCCAATAAAAAGGAGTTGGCTTTGCACATCCATTATTTCTTGGCTTTCAATGCCAAAAGCTATAACAACACAGCTTAAAAAATTTTAAAGCAGCTTGATTGCCCTAAGGTTTTCAGGCTTTAAGTCTTTTTTATTTAAAACTTAGTAATAACAAACTTGAGATGTGCCAAGCACAGTCTTTACGGCTTTGCTGTGCCTTTTTTTCTCCCAAAAAAGTATCTCATTTAGAAACAACAATAATTTATAACGGTAAAACGATGCCAAAGTTAGTTCTTCCAACACGTGCTATACAAGTTATTAATACGTCGATTTATTTATTTCACCATTACGGGTTTCATACGGTTGGAATCGACAGAATTGTGAAAGAGTGCGAAGTTCCAAAAGCGACTTTTTATAACTACTTTCACTCAAAAGAGCGGTTTATTGAAATCTGTTTGATCGTACAAAAAGAACGTTTAAAAGAAAAAGTGGTTTCAATTACTGAGTACGGCCAAGGCATAAGTGCGAAGGATAAACTCAAACAGCTTTATCTTTTACATAGAGATTTAGAGGGGCTTTACTACCTATTATTTAAAGCCATTTTTGAAACGAAACTGAGCTATTCAAAAGCCTATCAAGTCGCAATTAAATATAGAACTTGGCTAATCAATGAAATCTATAGCCAGCTTATAAAACTAAAAAACGATGCGACTTTTCAAGATGCAAAACTATTTTTATATATGATTGAAGGCGCAATTATTCAGCATTTAAGCTCAGATGGAGCAGACGACAGAGAAAGCTACTGGAATATGATTTCTAATGTCTTTCTTTAGACGTTTCAGCTTATTTGGGGGAAAGATATAACTCTAATTTTAAAATAGCTATTGGATGAACATTGAGAGTTGACTTCAAATCGTGGCTTAAGTGGTCTGAGGTCAAGTTTTTTTAAAGATACTTCAGCAATATGGTTTGCGTAACTTCAATCAAATACTGAAATATTTCGAATCAGCGTATGAGTTGCCTACGTCAGTCATCGTCTTGTGCAAAAGTATGCTGAATATAAATAGAGGAGTCATTCATGGGTACGCGTTCAACCATTATGGATACCAATAGCTTTCGTCCAGAACATGCTGCTGAGCTGGACCATGCTACCCGCAAACTGACCGATAAAAGAAATAAAATTTTAGGTGAATCCTATCGCTTGTTTTATCGTAATCCCGTGCATCTGGTGAAAGGTCAGGGGCAATATTTATGGGATGCAGCAGGTCATCAATATCTAGATGTTTACAATAACGTTGCCAGTATCGGACATTGTCATCCTGCGGTGATTGAAGCGGTAAATGAGCAAATGAAAATGCTCAATACGCATACCCGTTATTTACATGAAAATATTTTGGATTATACCGAAGAACTCTTGCAAACCACTCCTGATGAAATTGACCGTGCCATGTATATGTGTACCGGCTCAGAAGCGAATGATTTAGCGATTCGTATTGCACGTGAATATAGCGGTGGCACAGGAATTATTGTGTCTCAAGAGTCATATCATGGGACCAGTAGCTTAACCTCAGGATGCTCTCCAGCGCTTGGAACTGAACAACCTTTAGATGCGACAACTCGTCTAGTTCCGGCACCTGATTATTATCGGATTCAAACTGATGATTTAGGCACATGGTTCGCTCAGCAGATCCAGCAACAAATTGATGATATGAATGCAAAAGGCATCAAGTTTGCAGGTTTTTTAGCGGACTCAATATTCTCTTCTGATGGTGTGATGCCTAATCCTGTTGGGTTCTTACAAAAAGCGGTTGATGTTGTGCATGCCAATGGCGGTATCTTTATTGCTGATGAAGTACAACCGGGTTTCGCACGAACTGGTGATTCTTTCTGGGGCTTTGGTCGTCACAATGTTGTGCCTGATATCATTACCACAGGTAAACCAATGGGTAACGGAGTTCCAGTGTCAGGGCTTTTAGCCAAGAGTGAAGTCCTCGCTGCTTTTAGCGATAAAATTCCATATTTTAATACCTTTGGTGGTAATCCTGTTTCTATGGCAGCGGCACAGGCTGTACTTAAAGTCATTCAGGAAGAAGAATTGCAAACCCATAGCAAATATGTGGGAGGGCTACTTCTCAAAGAACTCACTAAACTTATGGACAAACATGAGATGGTGGGCGATGTCCGTGGCGCTGGTTTATTTATAGGATTTGAACTGGTTAAAGATAGAGCCACAAAAGAGCCGAATAAAGCGTTGGCTTTGAACCTTATTGAAGAGCTCAGAAATACTCATCGAGTTTTAACCTCAGTTGCAGGTCCTTATGGCAATGTATTAAAACTGCGCCCACCTTTGGCTTTCCAAATAAAAGATATCGATTGGTTAGTCGGTGCTTTGGATCAAGCATTAACAAAATTAAAGTAAGTCACTCTAAATATAAAAAATACCCTTCAAGTTGGATGTTAAATCTAATTTGAGGGGTATTTTTTTGTTCAATTATCTTATACGTCTTTAGAAGATATCTCGAATTACTTAAATAATAAAAAGGCCTTTATTCAAGGCCTGTATTTGCAATGTTTTAGTGTCTTAATTGACGTGGAGTCACACCAAACCAGCGCTTAAATGCACGTGATAAAGCACTTACTTCTGAATAACCTAATAAGAATGCCATTTCTGAAATTGGAATATTTTTTTGTTTAATATAATGCTCGGCCAACTCACAACGGACCTGATCGACTAAATGGGTAAAGGTGAGTCCTTCATTTTTTAAACGGCGGGTAAGGGTGCAACTCGTTAAACCAATATCATGAGCGATTTTTTCAAGGTTTGGTTCACCTTCACTCAGTTCAAGTTGGATGTGAGAGCGAACCTGATCTGCAAGACTTTGACTTGGTGAAGAACGATTGAGTAAGAGTAGTGTATCTAGAATCACTGTTAACAAAATAGAATCACGCCCCGGCATATTATGTTGGACGTCTTTTTTTGAAATGATGATGGAATTAAAAGGTTGATCAAAATAAACAGGCGCGTTAAATAATTTGCTGTGCTCTTGCCAGAATTCAGGTCGAGTATGCTCAAAGTGAATCGCGCGTGGTGAATAATGAGGACCCATCACTTCACGAATCACATTCATAAACATGCCCATGGTCAGTTCTGCATCTTGGCGGCGAGTTAAAATCGCGCCGTGTTGAACCTGATAATCTATGCGCCAGCTATCTCCCAAATCGACCATTCGATTGAGTGTATCTTTCTGATGCAAATAAAAGTTATTGGTCATGTTCATGAGTGCAGACTCTAAGGTGTTTGAGCAAAGACCAATGTACCCAATGAGTCCTAATGATTTCGGTTGAAACTGTTGACCATAATGCAGACCAAAATTATCACAACCAGAAACCAGTGCTGCTTGCTCTAGCACCTTGCAATAATTGGGCAGTTGTAAGCTTAAAGTTGGGCTGATTAAAAGTTCAGGATTAATACCACTAATTCCTAAAACACGATCAACATCTGCACCTTTTTGACGAATAAACTCGCTTAATCCAGAGGCAGCTGCAGACAATACACCTTGATTACACATATTTGAATCGACAAGATGAGCTGGGTTGAGATGTAACATGTCAAGTCTCATGATATTTATTCCTAACTATTCTTATATTAAGCAAAAGCCATACCAGTTTTTACTTACATCCATGATTTTGTGTTATTAAAAGTTTTTATAAAATAATGACTTATGTGTTGCTGTTTTAAGTTTCAGGCTTGATTCTTTAAGAAGAGATCAAGAGTTGTATTTAAGGTTGGGTAGCGAACTAAAAGAAGGCAGAAAATGCATTAGAGATAGGCAAAAAGGGCAGAACTAAAACAAAAAATTAAGCGGCTTCTCATGCATACAACATGTATTGTAGGCATGAGAAAATAAGTGAAATATTAATTTTTTGTAGTTTTTGCCGTTTGTGCGCCATAACTTAAACTGGCCATTGAAGGTCTAAATTGACCTGTATTGGCATCGCGACCTTGTAGTAAAAACTTAGGATTGGCTTGCCCATAGCCCTGCACAGCCTGCTGAGAAAACTTTCCGATATCAGAACTCGGACTGCGCAATCGGTTGATAATCAGTACTTTCTGAGTCGTCGCAAAATCTTGCATCATATTTTGATCGCCTTCACTGTCACCTGCGATAAAAATTGGCCCGTAACCATATTTAGAGACTAAAAAACGCTGGATGGTTGCAGTTTTGCCTTTACCTTGAGTTTGAGCATAGCCATGACGAAACTCAGGTAAAATTCGATTTTGTGCATCTCGTTCTAACTCCATCGCGTAGGCATTTTTTTCATTAATGTTATAGCCGATCTCTGGATTAGAAATAATTTCCTTAATCACATCAATAAAAGACGCCGAGCAGACATAGACATCAATGCCATTGTCCTGAAAGGCCTTAAATAGATTTTGCATTTCACGGTATGGTCTTAAACCATTTTCCCAAGTGGTTTTCACAACGCCTGCTTGGCCCGAAAGCGCTGCGGGTGAGGTCCATGTTACAGGTCCAATCGGTTGCTGCATTTGCCAAGCAACCGTTGCTTTTACCAAATTACGGACTTGTTGTTCGGTAAGCCCAGTAAACAAATAAGTGACCCACGGATATGCAACTTCATGATCAAACGTGTCTCCAATCGCCGCATATAGATATCTCATTTTAGTAATGAAATCGAGATAATGCGGATCTTGTTTAATTTGCTCCAGACTTTGCTTACCTTTTAGACCGCTATAGTGGTGATAAAGCCATGTGTAGCTGGCAATAATATCTGGGGCGATTTTATCAATATTGACTGCTTGGCCTTGCTGGTTATTGTAGGCGGCTTCAAAATTTTGCGAGCTAATTCCTTTACGAATAATTTGATTAAGCTGCTCTGGCGTAACATTAAACGCTAAGTGTTCAAGTTGATAAATTAACGTTGCTTCTTCGATGTCTAAAAATACTGAGGTATTGTCAAAGTCAGTGACAATATACGGACGCTTGTCAGGATTATAGTTAGGGCTATCTTTTCCATAGCTAGCAATCAATTGATTAAGTTGGTCAAAGTTAAAAGCATCCCATTGACCTTTTTGTATATATTCCTTTTTGGGAATAGCGACTGGGGGAGATGCGCTTTGCAAAGGGTTGTAGTTACATGCGCTTAGCGCAATCATACTTGCCAGACTACTGGTGAGTAATAGTGCTTTGGCAACTCGGCTCAGTTGATGGGTAGCTTGCATAAACCCTTCCTTTAAATTCTATAAAATTTAAAAACTAAAAATTGGAAATGAGGGAAAAGCGATCTAAATCACTTTTCAAATTCCTACAGGCATTTGTCCGTTTAAATATTTTTTACAGAGACGCACAGTTTCATTGGACCATTGATCGCCAAGACTTTGAGCCATTTCTGTTTGCGCATGCGAACCATTCCAAGCCATCATTTGAATGCGGCGTTGCATGATAAAAGTCGGGATCATTTCGTATTCTTCAGACTGAATATGACCTACACGTTCGTAGCCTTTTAACCAGTGATCAACCCAATGAGGTGCATTTGCATAATGTTCATTGAAGCTAATCGCAGCGGCGAGGTCATGCATAAACCAACTCATTCCACAGTCATCAAAATCGATCACGCCAATACGTTCTTGTTGTAGTAATAGATTGGTTAAACGCAAATCGGCATGAATCAGGCCATAACGCTCCTGTGTTTTGCCAAAAGAATTTAAATCTTTCGCGATTTGTACAATGGCTTCTTCAATCACGCCGTGATCTTGTTGTCTCAAGTGAGGTGCATTTTTCCAGTTTCCCCAGTGTCCATCCGCACCGATCATGGTTTCATGATTCCACACAATACGTTGAAAGTTTTCAGGCGCTTGCCATGTTTTGCTATGTACGTGCAACTTTGCGGTAATTTGTCCTAATTGTTCAAATGCAGTGGGGTCGACTTCAACAGTCGGCATATCGCCCTCAACCCAGTTAAAAAGGACTGCATAACGATAAATATCATTCGATAGTTTCAAGGTAATTACGCGTTCACCCGATTGATCTGCAATCGCAACAGGAACTTGAATACCACTCGCATTTAAAGCATCTAACCATTCAAGCTCACTTTGTATATCGAGTTTGCTGTGATAGTTGGGACGGTGAATTCGAAGTGCATATCGGGCAGATCCAGTCGAAACTTGATAGGTTGCATTTTCAGACTGACACAGTAGTTTGACCTGTCCTTGATAGTCTGATGGATATTGCTTAATTGCTTGTTCTGCCAGTATTTGTAATTGAACTTGGCTTAAAAATTCATTTTGTTCTACAGACATAACCCATCTCCTCAATTTAATTTTTAAACACGTTTTGTGTTGAGATGCCGTCGATCTTATAAAAGAAAAAATGAATCAACTTGACTTCAAGTGGTCGGGGAGATGTTTTGCTGTCAAGTTTTATGAATATCTTTTGCGCAACTATTGGTGGTGTAAATTTAGTCGATAAGGCAATACGGCAATGAAAGAGTCAGAATTAAGTGTAGATGTTGGCGCTCTACAACAGGACGCAGAGTATTTTGCAAAACGTCAGTTAAAAAAGGGGGCAGTAGGTTGGTTACTTTTAGTGGGGCTAGGTGTCTCTTACGTCATTTCGGGTGACTTTGCGGGTTGGAATTTTGGGCTGGCACAAGGTGGATGGGGCGGACTCTTTATTGCAACAGTTATCGTCGCGTTTATGTATCTCTGCATGAGCTTTGTAATGTCTGAGATGTCAACAATGTTGCCCACTGCTGGCGGTGGCTATAGTTTTGCCCGTGTTGCATTTGGTCCTTTTGGAGGATACCTCACAGGAACTGCGATTTTAATTGAATACGCAATTGCACCTGCCGCGATTGCCGTATTTATCGGTTCATATTGCGAATCACTTTTTGGGATTGGCGGCTGGGCTGTTTATTTAATTTGCTATTTAGTTTTCATGGGTATTCATCTTAAAGGTGCAGGTGAAGCGCTTAAAATCATGTTTGGAATTACCGCAGTTGCTTGTATTGCACTTGTCGTATTTATCGTCGCGATGCTTCCACATTTTGACAGCGCACGGTTGTTTGATATTCCAGTGAGCTCACATGCAGGTGCAAGTAGCTTTTTGCCGTTTGGCTATATGGGAATATGGGCAGCAGTACCTTATGCCATCTGGTTCTTTCTTGCAGTTGAAGGGGTACCACTTGCTGCTGAAGAAGCAAAAGATCCAGTACGTTCATTGCCACGAGGTTTGATTGGTTCAATGTTGATATTGGCATCGTTTGCGCTTTTAATTTTATTTTTGGGTGCAGGCGCTGCGGGTTCAAATGCTTTAAAAAATTCAGGAGCACCTTTGGTTGATGCGCTCATTGCGGTGTATGGACAGCACACATGGTTGGCAAGCTTTGTTAACTTTGTCGGTCTTGCTGGACTTGTCGCAAGTTTCTTCTCAATTATTTATGCCTATTCACGCCAGATTTTTGCATTGTCACGTGCGGGATATTTGCCAAAAAACTTATCGCTTACCAATGAAAATAAAGCGCCATATTGGGCAATTATTATTCCGGGCATTATTGGTTTTTTACTTTCTTTAACAGGTGAGGGCGACTTGCTCATTTTAATGGCAGTATTCGGTGCAACAATTTCTTATGTCTTGATGATGCTTTCACATATCAAATTACGCGTATCTCGTCCTGAGTTACCACGCCCTTATAAAACGCCTGGAGGAGTTTGGACGTCTTGTATTGCCTTGATTCTTGCCGCCGTTGCTGTAGTTGCAGGGCTAATGGTGAATCCGAAAGTTTGGTTATTAGCCGCGCTGATTTATGTCGGATTTATACTTTATTATCTGTTATATAGCCGTCACCATTTGGTTAAAGGTACTCCTGAGCAAGAGTTCGCCATGATTGATGACTGATTTTTATAGTAATAAGAATAAAGAGGTTTCGGCCTCTTTTATTTGTCCATTTTTCTAAGTATTTCCAGATTTGAAAGTTTTTTATTTTTAAATAGATTGTACTTTTTTATCTCATTAAATCAGTTATCTATAAAAACTAATGAATGAATTAATTTATTCAAGATCAAGTTGATTATCGTCTTTCGTAATTTTAATTTTTAACTTTTTATATTTGCGTTTATTGGGATCAATTGCAGAATTTATGACCTCATCTGAGAAAGAGGCGCATAACATTAATTTTGCGTATGCACGGTAGCCTATTAAAATTCTGCGTAGTGGATAGTCCGTTCTTGAAGAATAATATTCGATTCGCGAGTTAAGCTCTTGTAGCAGGGTCTGTTCGGCCATTCGAATAATTTTCTTTAAGTGATTCATTGCAGCATATAGAGATTTATCTAATCAAAGAAGGGTTATTTTCACTAATATGAAATTTGGAAAATTAAACACTAATATTGCGTATTTAAATATCCTAAACATATAAATTATTTTTTATTACCTGTAAATTTAAGCAGATACACTAAAGCCATAATATATTGATAAATGGTAGAAAAATTACGGGTAACAACTCTTTTTAGAGCAACCGATCTATGTGTGTTATAGTCAATTTCGATTAATAATTGGCATTAAAATGGATATCTGTATTGGCGGCATACTTGATGGTCAAAAAAGAAAGAATGATCAAACTCATTTCAAAGTAGACAACCATTATTCGGATCATGGTTCTCAATATAATAAAGAGTATTTTCATTTAGATGGGCAACTTCATTCTTTTTGGATAAGTGAAGAACTTGACTTTTATGAAGCACAAAAAAGAGCTGAATTAATACTGAATACGAAACTTTTAGTTACCTAAATTAAAATAAATAATTTATTATAAAAGAGGGTGGGTTTTTGAAGCTATCCTCTTCATTAAAATAAAATTTAAATATTTTGTAGATTTAATTTTTGAAATTTATAAATACATAATTATTCATGAATCTATTCTTTTATCCTGTAATCTAAAGAAAATAATTTAGTTTGGATTATAGGTGTCTATATGGGAGATAAATTGATTGAAAAAGATAAACTTTTAAATTATCTTGCCCAAAAAAATGCAGAGAAAGAAATAGAGTGTGAATGGTTGAGGAATATCATTATTCGGTTAATTGATGAGCTTGAAGATAACCGATTACAAGCACAGCTAATTCGACAAGTAAATGAAGAACTCATTTTATTAATACAAACACATGTCGATCCAGATTTTAATTCAAAAGATTTAAGTAAATTTAAAAATTAATTAGTTTTTGAGTTTTTAAAGGCTCTGATTGGAAGATTTGCTTATAAAAAATTAATATGAAAGAAGCCCGAAAAATGGACTTCTTTCATATTAATTAAAACTGTATCTTTTTATTTATTTTTTTTCTTCATTATTTTTAATTGGGGAAGAATCTTCTGATTCAGATGGCTGGGCTGGTTTTTCAACTTTATCCTCATTTGGTTTTGGATCGGAGTCATTTTGGTTCTGAGTTGCTTTTTTTGAAAAGTCTTTAAAATCAGACATTTTAAGCTTCTTAATAAGAGTAGTGAAGTTTGATAGTATACCTTTCACTGAGTTACATTACGGTAGTTATGGGAGTGGTATGTAGAGATATGTTCCTTTATATACTTTAATATCGATATAATTTTTTAAAAAATATCTTATGCATTGATTTAAATAGTAAAATTTAAATAAAGGAAGCGAATTAATAAATATTTTAAATCTATTTTATTTATATAGTCTGCAAAAAAATATGATATTCGCATCTGTATCCAAAAATATAAAAACTTTATGATATTATTTTTGGGGGTTGAATTTTTACTTAGGGTGTTAATGTGAAGTATTTATTTTATGTGGTGATTAAAATATATATATTATTGTGATAATAAACAACAGTATCACATTCAGATACACTTGCGTTGTATCTATATAAAGGTAAAGAGACTATGTTAACTAAGTGCTAGATAATCATCTGCACACCATTAAATAGGAGAGACTCTAATGTCTCAGGACCAAGTTAAAAGCGATCAAGACAAATCAAAAGAGCAACAACAGCAACAACAAGATGGTAAAGAGTTTGAACCTAAAACTCCTGAGCAAAATGACGTAGAAAAAGTCAATCAAAATGATAAAAATGAGAAAAAATCATAATATAGAAATTTATATTTTTTCTTAAAAATATTGGTTGGTAGAAAGAATAACTATTCTTTTTGCCAATTTATAAAATTAAGAGGAATATTTTAATATGTATTTTATAATAATACTTTTTATCTTATTTATTTTTGCTTATATTTTGTTTAAGGTTTTTTCTACAGTTAATCTAGAGCTCCCAGAAAGCACCCTAAAAATAGCTGGAAAAATATTTACAGAGAACAAAAACTTTTTTGAACATGAAATAATTGTAATTTTATATCAAGAAGAATTGATAACTTTAGTCGGTAACCAAAATGGTGGTAGCGTGAAGGTCTTTAAAAATGCTGTAATCTGCCTCGAAAAAGAAACAAATAAAATCGCAGTATATATCGATACTTTAAGAGTCGGATATCTTAATAAAATAAACTCCTCTAGTTTTGTTAATTTTTTAAAAATAAAAGGTTTTAGTGAGCGAGATGCCTTTGAAGTTGATGCCGTTATAATGAGTGAAGAATTAAGCCAGTGGAGTGTGAAGCTAGACATACCATACGATATGGAAAAGTTTAGGTTTGATAAATATTAAAATCCAATAAATATTTGATTGATATTTTATAAGATATATTTTGGTACATTTTTTTTAGTATTGAAAATAAAAAGAGATCATAATTATTGTATGGATAATAAAAAGGAGAAAAGATATGGAACTTAGAGCTGTCAAAATGCATAAAATGTTTAAAGAGTTTCATGATGAAAAGGCGCTTGGCTATGTAGGGGAATATGATGAAAAACATGATCTTGTAGCGATATATAATATTTTTAAAGAAAAAATGAAGAAAATAGACGGAACTTATCAATGGATTCTACCTTCATCGGGTGAAGTGTTTTTTGTTGAAGAAGATCCACTCTATGTTCGTTAATTAATTTTCCCGTCTAAAAAATCACAAGGATATCAGCTAATGAAGTTTCTAAAAATTCTAAGTTTTAGTGCTATTTTTACGTTATCCGCACATACTTATGCGACAGTGGGTGGTGGACAAAAAATTGAAGTATTGGGTTATCAGGAAAAAGACAAGAAACTTTATGTATTAAGACATTATGAGGATGGTCGAGGACGTCTACCACAATTATATTATTATCTGTTAAATAGTAAATCACCCGATAAACTTATTGAAGTTCGATCTCTATATATCAATCCAAAAACCCATAAGATTGATTATGATCAAGATAGTAGTGGATTTAATAAGGCTATAAAAAAAATTAAAAAGAATTTAACCCCTTTGATCGTAAGTAATAGTAAGACTGTAAAAATTCAAAGATTAAAAAGTCATCAGAATCAAATATCAGCTTGGTCTGATCCTTCAGAAAAGATGACACAATATAAAACTGAATATGTTGTAAAATCGCCGTCTTTACAAAGTAAGACCCATATTGCGGTTCATTACACCAAAGCAATAAAAATTTCCCAAAATTATAGAGTGCCTAAACAAAATAAGAGGTTAGTTGTCGTTAAATATCTGGGGGTTCCAGAAGAAACTGGTTATGATGTTGAAGACCCTGTTTTACTACTACCTATGAAAAAATAAATTTAAGAGTAAATTATTTTCTTGGTTCAAATCGGCAACATACACAACATCTGTGTATATTCAGCTCAAGACTTATCTGCACTTGGCTGTTTTAATTTATGCCTGCTTTATAACCCCCACTTAACAATAACTCACTCATTATTTATCCTTACTTTTTAATGATCTATTTTAAAGCAAATGTCATTTCGTGTGCTTGACTGCAAAAGGGTTGGACACTATCCTTTGCGTGCTGGCCTACATTGCCAGTCGGTTTTGACGGACCGCTTCTCAGAGCATTAAAAGAGCTTTCTTTTAGTGTTTAGCCCCTCGTGCCCCCCTCTAAGGTGGAACGGGAGGGGGGACACCCTCGGGTGTGCTGGCCTCTGAGACCAGTCCGTCAACCCCTCTTTCGTTCTGCCACCATAATTTTAATGTTTAGGCAGAACTCCCAATAAAAAGGAGTTGGCTTTGCACATCCATTATTTCTTGGCAACCTTTGCCAAAAGCTATAACGACACAGCTTAAAAAATAAAGCAGCTTGACGACCTTTAGAGTTTTCAGGCTTTAAGTCATTACGGCTCAAAAAAACTTGCATCAACAATAAAACTTGAGATGTGCCACGCACAGTCTTTACGGCTTTGCTGTGCCTTTTTTTCTCCCAAAAAAGTATCTCATTTAGAAACAACAAGAATTTTTATAACGGTAAAACTATGCCAAAGTTAGTTCTTCCAACACGTGCTATACAAGTCGTAAATAAGTCGATCGATTTATTTCACCATCGCGGATTTCATGTTGTTGGAATCGACCAAATCGTGCAAGAGTCTCAAATTCCCAAAGCGACTTTTTATAATTATTTTCACTCTAAAGAGCGTTTTATTGAAATCTGTTTGATTGTGCAAAAAGAACGTTTGAAAGGAAAAGTGGTTTCAATTGCTGAGTATGACTGTAACACTAATGTGGTTGATAAGCTTAAGAAGCTCTATTTCTTACACACCGATTTAGAAGGGCTGTACTATCTATTATTTAAAGCAATTTTTGAAACGAAACAGACCTATCCAAACGCCTATCAAGTTGCGATTAAATATAGAACGTGGCTAATCAATGAAATCTATAGCCAACTTAGAGCATTTAAAACCGATGCGACTTTTCAGGATGCAAAACTATTTTTATATATGATTGAAGGGGCAATTATTCAGCTTTTAAGTTCGGATGGGGCGGACCAGAGGAAAAGGGCGTTGGATTGTTTTTTAATCAACTATGGATGTAAATACCTATCCCAGAATGTCTGAGTAGTTCAGCGATATCCTGCACGATTAATTGCAACCACTTTAGGCCCATTCATCGTGCATGTTGGATACTGGGTCGTAATCTTTTTAAAAGACAGCTATAAATCTCGAAAGTTAAGCATAAGTATTTTTCTTTATGCTATTTACCCCTTCAATGATAAGAGTACAAACCGCTAACCATATCGCAATATAAGTGGGCCATTCATCAGTTTTAATGGTTTCACCAAGTAATATAGATACAGCTAATAATAGGATTGGTTCAACATATACAAGAAGCCCAAAAAGAGTCAAATTTAGATGCGGTGCTGAAAGAGATTGAAAGCCTAAAGCAAGAGCACTGATCAAACCAAGACCTGAAATTAACCAAAGGGTATCAGGGTTGCTCATCAATTCATTTGAGCCAATATTCCCGTTAAAAATAAAGAATAGGCTAATAGGTAAACTCAGGATCATATCGAACCAAAGCCCTCCAATATGATTAGTATTAGTCTTTTGTCTTAACCAAAAATAAATCGGATAACCTAAACAAATAAGTAAAGTTGGCCATGTCAGTGTTTTTGATATCACCAACATGTTAATAATTCCAAGGATGGCAAAAATACATGATATTTTTTGCAATCTCGACATTCTTTCTTTAAATGCGATTCGCCCTACAATTACCATAATGATGGGCATTAAAAAATATCCAAGAGATACATCGAGGCCGTAACCATTGGTAGGGGCCCACATGAATAAGCAAAGTTGTAATCCAATAAGAAACGCAGAAAATATACGAGTTAAAAAGAAAAAGCGGTCTAGAAATATACGAGTGTATATATCACGCACTTGTTGCCAATTTCCTTTCAAAATAATAAAAAGAGTTAAACAGGGAAAAGTCAGCAATATACGCCAACCATACATTTCGTTACCCTGTAATGAGTGTAGTAAAGATGTATAGGCAAACATTAAAGCAAATAGGATAGAGCCAATTACATTGAGAGTTATACCAAGAGCCGTATTCGATTGAGTATGCATAGATATTTAATAGCAGAGTCTTTTAATTGATATTTTATTTCAGGTTGATTGATAATTAGGCTCTTATTTCTTAATATAAATGAGAAAATTTCTCACCGTATGGTTTGTGATGACATTAGATAAATTTGATTTAGCTTTACTTGAACTTCTTCAAAAAGATTGCCATATCCCATTACGTGAATTAGCAGATGCTATTCATTTATCTACCGCTTCAGTGCAGCGTCGAATCCAAAAGCTACGTGAAAATGGCTATATTATTGGAAATATTGCTGTTCTAGACCCTGATAAATTAAATCAAGTGATTACAATTCTGGTCGAGATTCGAGTAAACAAAACTCATGCGACTGATCTAGATGATCTAAAAAAAAGCTTCTCTGGGCCAGAAATTCAGCAATGTTATTATGTCACTGGTGAGGCAGACTTTATGTTGGTGCTGTTAGTACCGAGTATGAGTCGTTTTCAAAAGATTTGTGATGAGCTATTTCACAATAATTCTAATGTAGAGTGGTTCAAGACAACTGTTGTACTAGATCGAGTAAAAGTTACATTAGAAGTTCCAGAAATAGATAAAAAGTTATAAATAGCATTTCTGAAGTAGCTTTAGATTATGGTTTTACTGATTTTTCACATTTTAGCCATGCATTCAAAAAGGCTTTTGGTGTAACACCTCGAGAATATTTTAAAAAGTCTTAAGAATATTTAGAAAATTAGGAAAAAATTACATGGTTCTTGAGATAAAGGATTACGTCAAAAACCATGCAATTTATAAATAAAGTCTTTTAAGACCTCGAAGCTGATTTAATTCGATACCATGTTTGGTTCCGTCCAATTATTCAGCTTTTTAGATTTGGAGAACATCATTTTAGAGTTGCGTATTTCGATAAAACCAATTTACACAAGCATCCGCCAAAATTTGTGTGGTATCAAAGCTCACATCTAAAATTGGAGATTGGATTGCATGTAACCCAATCGGAATTTCTGTACAAGCTAAAATAATCGAACCAGCACCTTTATCTATGAGTCTTTGGCTTAATTCTTGAAAAACGCTACCCGCTTTAGCCGATTCATTGCGTTTTACAGCATAAACAGCCGGCATAAATTCCTGTTCTATCTCTTCATCTGAATTAATGACAAAAGGGATGTTATGCTTGCTTAACTCAAGTTGATACAACTGAGTAGAAAGGGCACCTTTAGTTGCCAATATTCCAACCTTATCACCAGATTGATAGTTCTTTAAAATCTGTTGCACCGTAATTTCAACCATATTTAAGATTTCAATATGGGTATGTTGCTGTAAGTCAGAATGCCAGAAATGTGCGGTATTACATGGAATTGCGATTTTAGAAACGCCACTACGCTCTAAAATTTTTAGTCCATGTATCATTGCATTTAAAGGGCTTTCACCTAAGTTTTTAAGTGCAAGTTGTCGGTCAGGAATACCACCATGATTCCAAGCGATTGTTGGAATATGTTCCTGATCTTTAGTGGCAGGGCTTGCATCGAGCAGACGCTGTTGAAAATCGACAGCAGCGCCCGGTCCCATACCACCCAAAATTCCAAGGGTGGGGAGTTCTGAAAATTCTGTCATCTTACAAACGGTATGCATCTTTGCTAGAGAAGGTTTTACGATAACCGAATAAGCCTACGGCACCGCCTGTATGAAGGAAGATCACTTTGTCATCTTTAGTGAAATGACCCTGACGAATGAGGTCGACTAAACCTGCAAAACCTTTACCTGAGTAAACAGGGTCAAGCAAAATACCTTCAGTTCGAGCAAGCAGTTCGACTGCCTCAACCATGCTATCGGTTGGAATACCATAGCCATCGCCAACATAGTCACTATTTGCAATTACTTTTTCACGGGCAATAAGATCTGCGCTTAAACCAAGATGTTCTAAAGTTGCACGAGTAAGTTTATAAACATTTTCTTCTTGTTTAGATTTTTCAGCACGAACGCTAATACCGAGTACTGGTAAGTTTGAGTGAGTTGCCGCAATACCCGCTAAAAGGCCAGCTTGAGTACCCGTGCTACCTGTTGCATGTACAAGATGAGTCGGAGCCAATTGAATCTGGTTAAGTTGGTTAATTAATTCAATTGCTGTTGATACATAACCTAAAGCACCAATAGCGTTTGAGCCACCGCCCGGAATAATGTACGGACGTTCACCTTGTAGTTCTAATTCTTTTGCTTTGGCTTCTAAAGCCGCCACCATATCTGTGCCACCAGGAACAACCTCAATCGATGCTGCGCCTAAAATCTCGTCGAGCAATAAGTTTCCATTATTGTAATATTCATCTGTACCATCACTAACGCGTTGCTCGAGTAAAACAGATGCCTTTAAGCCAAATTTATTTGCTGCTGCAATCGTTTGGCGAACATGGTTAGATTGAGTTGCACCTTGAGTGATTACATGTGTTGCACCTTTCGCAAGTGCATCACCAATTAAAAACTCTAATTTACGGGTTTTATTACCGCCTGTAGCCAGACCTGTAGCATCGTCTCGTTTGATGTAAATCTGGGGACCATTTAACGCTTTAGTTAAGTTAGGTAAAAACTCTAGAGGAGTAGGCGCATGAACCAGTTGAACGCGCGGCAAATGACTTAATAACATAATAGTGTCCTAAAATTTTAGTGTATGTAATCAATCATGCGACTTACTTCTTTGCGCATAATTTCTAAAATATGTTTTTTGGTTTCAATAAATTCTTGCTGTGGCGCAATATTTTCAATGCTGCGGGCACGAGGTAAATTTACTTGAATATCTTCAGCAATACGCCCAGGATGGCCTGCCATTAAAATAATGCGATCTGCTAAAAGTAGAGATTCATCAATATCGTGAGTAACAAATAAAACGGTAGTTTTATTATCTTGCCAAAGCTGAGTCAGTGTTTCTTGCATCAAAATACGTGTTTGAGCATCTAAAGCCCCAAAAGGCTCATCCATCAATAAAATCTTTGGCTTCATAACCCACGCACGGGCAAGGGCAACACGTTGCTTCATACCACCTGAGATTTGCCAAATTCGATGATTTTCGAATTTCTTCAAGCCCGTTTTTTCTAAATAGTATTCAGTTTGCTCAGCAATATATTTAGCTTCAGCTTTTGATTGCTTAAGTGGAAATTGAATATTCTCTTTTACTGTGAGCCAAGGAAATAACTGAGCCTGTTGAAATACAACAGCTCGGTCAATGCCCGGTGCTGAGATGGTTTGACCATCTACATAAATGTCACCTAAAGTTGGTTTTTCAAAACCAGCAAGTAAGTTCAAAATAGTTGATTTACCACAGCCAGAAGGCCCAAGTAAGCAAACAAACTGACCTTCAGGAATTTTCAGATTAATATCTTCTAAGACCGTATTTTCCGTTTTGTTTTGTTTAAATATTTTCTGAACATTATTTAGCTCAATAAATGGTTGAGTCATTATGCTTTTCCTGTCCAAGGGGCCCATTTTTGCTGTGCTTTCACAATGAGCCAATCTAAAATAAAGCCAATTGTTCCAAGTAAAATAATTCCGACAATCACAACATCTGTACGCAAATAAGAGCCAGCATTAATAATCATCCAGCCTAAACCAGAAGTTGCTGCAACCATTTCCGCTGCAATTAATGATGTCCAACCAATACCAATAGATAAACGAATGGTGGTGAAAATTTCAGGAAGCGAAGAGGGTAAAATGACACGAAATAAGATTGCTGTTTTTCCTAAGCCCATCGTTTGTGCTGCTTGAATCAAACCATATGGAACGTTTTGGCTTGCTGCGGTTGCACCCACAATGACACTAAGCAAAGTCGCAATAAAAATAAGGAAAAATTTAGATTCCTCACCAATCCCTAGCCACACAACAACTAATGGAATGAGGGCAATTTTGGGAATAGGGCGTAAGAATTGTACAAATGGATCTAAAACGGCATTAAGTACAGGGCTACGACCCATTAATAATCCCAAAGGCACACCAATAATGATTGCAACGAAGAATGCAAAGAATGCACGCGCCGTACTTACTAAAATGTGTTGGTAAAAAGGAGCATCACGGTAACCGTTTTTAAATAAATCTAAAACTGTATCTATAATTTGTAGTGGAGAGGGCAACAAAATTGGTGATACAAGTTTGAATGTACACACAAGCTGCCAAATAATCACAAAAGTGATTAGCGATAATGCACTAATCACTTTTAATTTAAACGGGTTCAACTGAATCATCTCATAACCTTATTTTGTCGCTTCAATAAGGTATTTACTGTTTATATTAGGCGCATAGCTCTTTGGAACATCCGATTGTTTCAACTCGCCAATATTGACTAAGAATTTAGCAATATCTTGAGTTGCTTTAGCTAAGCCAGAGTTTTCATCGTTTGGTGTCGCACCTAAATATTTTTCAGAGGCTTGATCTTTCAGAGGAATGTACTCAATACCAGCAAGTGTGGTTTCGACTTGATCATATGGAAGGCTTAAATATTTAGAAATTTTTTGGGAAGCAGCTTTAGGATCTTGTTTATATTCATCAACTTGTTCTTGGTAAGCTTTCAGGAATTTAATTACAAGATCAGGGTGTTTTTCTGCAAACTCTTTGCGGACAGCAAAGTTGTTGTAAACCAAAATGCCTTTTTCATTTAGCGTCGTTGTACGATAAATTTCTTTACCGCCTTCTTTTTCTAGCTGCTGAGTAAATGGTCCCCAAACATAGGCTGCATCAATATCACCACGTGTCCATGCAGAAACAATTTCAGCAGGCTTAAGTGGGATTAATTTGATTTTTGATTTATCAATTTTATTTAATGCAAGGGCCTGTTCTAAAGCATATTGCGCAGTGGAGTTTGCGGGGAAGGCAACTTTTTTACCTACCAGATCTTGCAGGTTTTTAATGTCAGGACGGACGATTAAACGTTCTGCACCAGAAATTAGACCTTCCAAACCAATGATTTCAATTGGTAATCCGCGAGTGATGCCTGCAACAGCCGGACTTGAACCAAAACGAGCAATATCAATTTCATTTGCGGCGAAGTAATTAATTACATCCGCACCCGAAGCAAATTCGACCCACTTAATTTTTGTACCTAAAGCTTTTTCAAAATCTCCATCAGCTTTACCAAGAACCCAAACTCGTGGGCCGCCGCCCCAAGCAAAACGTACTTCTTTTGGAAGTTCAGCAGCAGACGCAGTTTGAGAAGCTTCTACCTTAGTTTCATTATTTTGCTGTGAATTATTTCCACAACCCGTTAAAAGTGCAAAGCTGAGAACCCCTAATGATAAGACCGCATTTTTAAAGTGAAAATGTGTTGCAAACAACATTATATTTCCAGTAATTTTCGAAATTTACTCGATCTTAGTGAAAATTTATGATTAATAAAAATATGAAAAAGTGGAATGGATATATGCAAAGATGAGTTTATATTTATCAATAAAAAAGCATTATTTATCACTTAAACTTGATAGTTGTCCTTTTAGTTAAAATCGGTACTTAAATAGGGTGAACTAACTGTGAAATTAAATTATTTATATAAAAATTTTTAACTATTAGGTCCTAGATTTGATCTTATGAAAATCAACCCTGTTCTAAAAAAAAGTGGGTTGATAAACATTAATAATTTGTCCAAACGTCAGGTCCGTCTTCGATTTCATCTAATGTTAATAAACACTGATCAAGTTGCTGTTGAAGTTGTTCCGAGTCAATATTTTGACCGATAAAAACAATTTCCTGTCGACAGTCGCCTGTATGTTCATCCCATTTTTCAAAAATACTATTACGACGATAAGCATCCTGAGGCCAGTCAGCCTGATTAATAAAATTCCACCATTTGCCTACATATTCCCATGCAAATTGATTTCCTGTTTGCACGAGCATCGCAATATCCTGATAACTGTTGGCAAACCAGATGTAGCCTTTACAACGCAATAAAGCACCGTTATTCCATGCTTGCTGTAAAAAGCTCTGAAAACGGTGAGGATGAAAGGGAAGACGCTCATGATATACCCATGAAGAAATACCATAATTTTCAGATTCAGAATGAATACTCTCATTCGGATCCATCTGTTTCATCCATCCTGGGGATTTCACTAAATCAGGTAAATTAAATTTGTGAGTATTTAGAACTTTTTCCAAATCAATTTCCCCAAAGGCCATGGGTAAAATTTCTGCTGCTGGGTTCAGTTCATTGAGCAGTGATCGCAATTGATAGAATTGTTCTTGTCCAATCACATCAACACGACTGACTAAAATAACATTAGCGTATTCCACTTGTTCGATCAAAAGATCCGATAAAGGGCGTGTTGTCGACAACTCTTCTTCTTGATGAGCTGTTTCTACTTTGTCATTGGATTGAATCATTTGAGCAAAGTTTTCACCATTTACTACAGTGACCAGCGTATCTAAACGGGCCAGCTCACTTAAGCTAAAACCATTTTGATCAAGAAAAGCAAAAGTTTCGGCAACAGGCATGGGCTCTGAAATACCCGTTGATTCTATTAAAATATAGTCAAACTGTGACTTGCGCGCGATTGTACTAATTTGTTCGAGTAAATCGGCCCTTAAGGTGCAACAGATACATCCGTTGCTCATTTCAATTAATTCATCAGTACCACGACTGAGATCTACATGACGGCGCACATCTTCAACATCAATATTAATTTCACTCATATCATTGACGATTACTGCTACTTTCATATTCTGCTGATGATTCAGAATATAGTTCAGTAGGGTGGTTTTACCTGAACCTAAAAAGCCAGATAAAACCGTCACAGGAATACGAGAGGAATTAAGTTCAAATTCTGATTTTAATGATATTGCTGTCATGCATGACCTCATAGTTCGTGATAGTTAATATAGAAAATCAGGTTAAGAGGTCTGAGCTTTATCTAAATAGCTCTCAAATAAATCAACGACTACAGAACCTTCAAGACCTGCATCTCCCCATAATTCTTGTGTTGAAAATTCCACATGATACGTTGGTTGTGGTAATGCATCAGAATGACCATGACCCGCAGCATCTGGAAATGGCCATTTTTCTGTGGTGCGGTGAAGGACAACACCTGTTTTTCCTCTTACATAGGCAGGTACACGAATATGACCAGAAATATATTCATCACGGACTGTAACTCGGTCTCCAACTTCAAATGGTGGACGTCCTGAAATTGCAGCGCGGCCATTTGAATGATTTGGGCTAGCGAGTTGAAAATGAGATCCTAAAGCGTCATCTAATTCTTCTTGCGTAATCACACCAGTCTCTGTAAGCAAAGTTGCTGTTGCAATCACATAACGCTCGTAATATTCAGTTCCAACATGTTGCCGTAAACCAATACGCTCTACAGCATGACGAATCTGATCAATATTAAATTTATTGAGATGTCCTGCACCTAAAAACATTAATGTGTAGGCGAGGTGTTCCCAATCTTTTTTAAATACAGGTTTGTAACTCTTGCTATTTATTTGGTGATCAATTGAGCCAAAACCTTGCATACCACCTAAATCATGAAAACCATCCATTATCATTACTCCACTATATAGTTGATAAAGCGTTACTAAAAACTAAGGCAATTTTGGCAATGCAACACCAATAAGTACGTCCTTGGTGATGAGCTGTTGAAGTTCTTCTTCAGTCATATGCTCAGTTCCTTCAGGACGCATTGGTAATACCAGATAACGTGTTTCGGCAGAGGTATCCCATACTTTGATTTTGATATCTTCGGGTAATTCTGTGCCCAGTTCTTTTAGTACCGTGCGGCCTTCACGCACTAATCGCGCCCGAAATTCAAAACTTTTGTACCATTCCGGTGGTAAGCCCAACACGGGCCAGTTAGTACAAGAACAAAGGCTGCAAACAATTACATTTTTGATTGTTGGTGTATCTTCAAGGGCAACAATATATTCACCCTGTGGGCCGGTATAACCAAACATTTCACATGCAGCTGTGCCATTACTTAATAACAGTTCGCGATAGGCTGGGTCAGTCCACGCTTTAGCAACCACATGAGCGCCGTTAGCCGGATCAAATTTATTGGCAAGCAGATCGGTTAAACCTTCGATAAATCCTTCTGGTATTAATCCTTTATTGCTAAGCACTTTGTGTAATGCCCATGCTCTCTCGTCTGGGGTGGAGTTTGATGTTTTAGAAACAGATGTACTCACGTGTAATACTCCTTGGTAGAGATGAGTGTCAACGAACCATATTCATGAAGAAATGGTTTGATTGAATGAACGTTTTGATTTTGCTTAAAAAGTTTTCCAGTCAACCGCTGCTTCAAAAGCTGCTGCTGCTTGATAAATAGTGCCTTCGTTAAAGTGACGTCCGATGAGCATCATGCCAACAGGTAGATCATCTACGAGACCACATGGCACACTCATCGCTGGATGGCCTGTAATATCTTGTGGGGCTGTATTTCCAATCATTTCAAATGCACGGGTAATATATTCCGTTAATGAACTGTCTGAGTCGGGCAGAGGTTGGGCAACAATAGGTAGAGTTGGCATTAATAGAAGATCGTATTCAGCCAATTTTTGGTCATAACCTGCACGGGCACGTCGTACAATATTTTGTGCTTTAGCGTAGTAACGACCTGAATAGTTTCGAATGCCGTATTCGCCCACAAACATACAGACTTTTAATGTTGGAGAAAGCTGATCGGCTTTTTGGCGCCAGTCTTTATGTTTATCGAGTAGTTTGACATCGTATAAGCCTTCCCAATTGAAGCCCATGCCATTCCCATGCATCATTTGTGCAGTCAGGCCTTCACAGCCTATTGGTGTCCATAATGCACCTGCGAGTTGATGTTCAGGCAAGGAAATTTCTTCAACAATAGCACCGAGTTTTTCAAACTCAGCTGCGGCTTGGCGGACTTTTTCTGCCACTCTTATGTCCATATTGGGTAGAGCAAAGCCTTCGTTAACAACACCGATTTTTAAACCCTTCACACCGCGATTTAAATAACTTGTGTAGTTTTCAACGTGAACAGCATATTGACGTGGATCCAGCCCATCTATGCCTGCGATGACTTCAAGCAGTAGTGCATTATCTTGAACCGAACGGCTTATTGGCCCTGCATGATCAATAGTATTTTCAATAGGCATGATCCCACTATATGGAACCAATCCATGGGTGGGTTTCATCCCATAAACACCGCAAAAAGCAGCCGGAATACGGATTGAGCCGCCTTGATCGCAAGCGATTGCTAAATCGACATCGCCGTTTGAAACAAGTGCAGCACTCCCAGATGATGAACCACCTGCACAATAACCGTGACGATATGGATTGTGTACTGGGGCAGGGTCTGAGGTATGGCTACCACCTGATAGACAGAAATGTTCACAGGTAGCCTTACCTAAAATCGTAGCACCTTCATCAAGCATACGAGTCACTACAGTGGCATCATAATCGGGTATGAAACCTTCCAATGTAGATGAACCATTCATCATTGGAACTTGAGCAAGTGAGACATTATCTTTCAGAGCAACGGTTTTCCCTGAGAGTTTTCCAGTGGGTGCACCTTTGACTTCAGTTTTGTAATACCATGCATTGAGATAATTTTCGGTTGTATCAGGGCGATAAGGTTCAGTACGTGGGTAGTGAACTTCTGGAATTTCATCAGCCAGTTCATCAATCAAATCGTATGCATCAAAATTAGCCTGCATAACACTTAGATATTCCTCGGCTTCTACGTCAGTCAACTGCATGTGCAGGTTGTTTGCAATCTGTTTTAAATCGTCGATAGTTGGTCTTTGAATTGCCATAATTTTTTACCCGTCACTTGTTATTCTGACTGAAGATATGTTTTAAATTAGTCTGTTCTTTTCTTGAAAACTTGATTTAAAGCGCCAGACAATTGTTCGAAAAGGACAACATGAGCAGTTATCCTGATAGGGGCTAACTTTTAAAAAATGCGTAAATAACGCAAGTTCAGACGAAAATCTTCTTTAAGGCCATCATCTACTGAAAGATCACGTCCCAATTGCACTACGAACTGGTCTTTAGGCGTCATAAATTTGCTAATAGCAAAGCGAATGTTGGTGGTTTCGGTTGAGTTATCTTGTGAAACATTATTGATTTTGGTTTCACCACCCCAGTTATGCCCGATGCCTAATCCCAAAGAGGTTGTGGCATTTGGCATATAGCGTCCCATGACTTGTGTTTCAAACGAGATATCCTGTTTAAGGGTGTCAGAATTTGCTCCGTAATTATCGTTATTGGTGTAAAAGACCACATCACCCACCAGATCTAATGCCCAGTTTGGTGTGAAATGTTTAACATATGCACCCTGTAAATCAAATTTCCAGCGATTACTCCCCAAATTTAACGGTTTATCATTGTCGTAATCTCCGGTCGGAGCATTAAGATAAAGCGTTCCTGCAAGAACATCTTTAGCATCATTTAAGCGATAGCGGACAGGAGCGGTTAAAACAAGATCTCCTATACCAGAGGTGCTCCCAAGTCCGCTTGCATTGTCTTTACCTTCAACGCGACCAAAGGGTAATAAGAACTGTGGCTCAATGGTGACGCGATCGCTGAGTTCGAATACATGGATCATCCTTGCGATTCCTATGTTTGATTCGACTTTCATATCTTTTGCGGCAGTTGAACCATTGCTATAAAGTGCATCGGTCGTGGCATGTTGATAATATATTGCACCGAGAGTTAGGCCACCGGGAGCTTGCTCATAATCACCTGGCATAACTTCAGCCCCATGTGTTTCAGCATATGCAGCCAGTAGGGCTATTAACATCATGTAATATTTATAATATTTTGAATTCATTTGCATTTCCTTTAGGCAATAACCAGCCATGAGCACAGTCAGACTGTGCCTGTATTCTTGTGAAATAAAATAATTTTTAGGGTTATTTAGGTGGTTTGTGCGTCCCGCATCATGCCTGTTTGGGAGTGGCAATTGATGTATTCAAATATTTGATGTTTGGCATCGCTGACTGAAACTTCATGATAAAGACGCAAGTTTTGTAAGCCGGTAACAACTTTGAAAAAAGTGGTAAAAATTCTGAGATGTGTGGGATGTGATTCTGCCCAGCGTTCTAGTTTATCTAATGAGCGCCAGTAGCCTATATCGTAAGCGATATCGAGTAAGTTACCGTCCAGATCAACATTCCGAACAAAACGGTTGCTATAGCATCCTACAGATTGGCCTTCATCGCGAAGGAAATCCATGCCATCCTGCAATGAAGGAAGCATTTCATTAAAATATAATGCTCTTTCTTGTTCATCTGCATTGACCCAGTCCTGACCAGAACGAATTAACGTAATATTGTCATGGCCCTGTACGATTACACGTCCACCTTTTTGAGGATCACCTGAAAGTATCTGTAATTCGCCGTTGGCTAACATGCGATCTGTCTGTGAAACCGGAAAGCGTTCTCGTGCAGATCCCCAATATCCATGTTCTTGAATATCATCGCTGATACGATCCATGACCGCGCCCACACCAGGCAAATCTTCTTTAAATGCATATAAGGTTTCAAATTGTTCAGCCCGTGGCGAAACAATTTCACGAAAATAACCGATGCCATCATTTAGACGTTCATCTGAGTTCCACCAGTCATTGACCTCTGCTAAACGTGCCCATTGACAGTAGGCAGCGGGATCACGCCAGTAACCAACCACAATATAATTTTCATAGTTCTGATTATCAGTATGATGTGTTATATCGTGGTTTAATGGTCCGTTTTCTAAACCAAAACTTTTTACGATGTGCTGCATCGCTTTTACAGCCGCAGCTTTTTGGTCTGGTTTAAACTGTATACCTAAATAAGCCATCACAACTTGCTGAAGATCTGCATCAGCCCGAGCTACCCACATGGCAAATGGGGGTTCATATTCATCATGAATTCGGCGGCTAAGTGTGCGAGGACATTTTAGATGTTTGTCGATTGCTGATTCCATTTCTTTTCTCCTACATCTCTTATTGCAGTGTTTCGATCGCAAAATTCGTATTGCCTTAATCAAAACAATTAGGCGTTGTTTTAACGGTTGTTTATGTTGGGGGAGCACCGTTGTTATATTGATATTACGCAAGGCATAAAACGAAACTTGGTCAGAATGGACAATCGCTTGTTTAAAAAAGACAGGTTTTAGTTTGATCAAAAAAAATATATCGTTTAATTTATAGTGAGCTGTTGATGTTGCAGGATTGCTCGATCAGCATGTAAAAAAGTATAAGTAGATGAATAAAACAAACGAGTCTTATGGAAAAGACTTTAACTGTGCAAAGAGATAACAGAAGAGTAGTGGTATGAAAGTTGCTTGATAAAAGCAAGACCATATTTTTTGACATCTTGCGTAGTCGTATAAGGGATTAAATTGCCATGAATCATTATCAGTCATTAAATCCGATTCATTATTCAACTCAAGATATAAATGCATCTGAACGTTTCGAATATTGGAATGATGTTGTGTTAAGGCACTGTATTCCAGCTCAAAGCAAGCCTGAAGATGAAAAATCTTTTAATGGTGAATTAAGTGTACGTCATCTTGGTTTGATAGATATATGCACTGTTTCATCAACTATGCACTTTTGGGAACGCACTGAAAAGCATCTACGGTTTGGGCCAAATGATGATTTGTGGCTTGGATTTATGGAAAATGGTTGTGGACAATTAGCTCAAGGTGGCAGAACAACACAATACCGAAATAATAGCCTCATGCTATACGATGCTGCACAAACCTTTCAGTTTAATTTGGCTGGAAACAAAAATCACTTAATCCGAATTCCTCGCTATTTATTAATCAATCGTGTTCCTAATATTGAACATTTAACTGCTCAAGTTTTGGATGAAACTCGGCCTGGAATTATTCCTTTGCGTGAGATGCTACGACAATCAGTAGATCAAGCATTTGATTTTTCCAACATAGATTTTGCTGAACGCTTTGCTAAATCAGCTTTAGAATTATTGGTATTAAGTTTAGAAGTACAGGATATTGCGAAGGTAAATATTGAGCGGGATTTATATAGTAAAGCGATGAGTTTTATTTTAAGAAATTTACAAAATCCTGAACTTAACTTAGAAAAGATTGCACAGACACATTGTGTATCAACACGAACATTGAGTAGGGCATTTGCAAGACATCAAAAGACGGTCATGTCAGTCATTTGGTCTGAACGTTTAATAGCAAGTCGTGACGCACTAAAAAGTGGTAGGGTGGCTAGCATTTCTGAAGTAGCTTTAGATTATGGTTTTACTGATTTTTCACATTTTAGCCATGCATTCAAAAAGGCTTTTGGTGTAACACCTCGAGAATATTTTAAAAAGTCTTAAGAATATTCAGACAATTTTGAAAAAATTGCATGGCTCTTGAGATAAATGATTATGTCAAAAAACCATGCAATTTATAAACAAAGTCTTTTAAAGACCTCGAAGCTTATTTAATTCGATACCATGTTTGGTTCCGTCCAATTGCAGAGATACCAATGTATCCACGAGCGATAAGTTTGCTCCCATCTGGTGACATTGTTGCACTAAAACGATATGTCTTATCTGACTGTGGGTCGAGGATAGATCCTTTGTCATATTTATTTTGACCTACACTTTTTAAATTTTTGACGATGGTTAAACCAATTAAAGATTTGTTTTTGTAGGTGCCTTCACACATCGTACATTTATTGGCTTCACTCGGAACGAGTATTTTTTCGATGTTAGCAGAGAGGTTACCATTTTTATCTTCGTTAAATCTTACCAGTGCTCTGGGTTCATTGGTTGCATCATCAATTGTTTTCCAAACACTGCCATGTAGTTTGTCTGAAGCAAATGAATGAATCGAATAAAAGCTGAGTAAAAGTAATAATAAATATTTTTTCATATCAATAGTTTCTCTAATTAAAAACGGGTGGCTTTAATCGCCAGAATGATTCATTTTAAATTTAACTTCACAATCTTCTTTATATTGAATCAATAAGATAAATAATATGTAAAGTTATAATCTATTTATCGAGATATTATTTTGATCAATTTATTTATGCAATTGCGATAATAGACATAATTATTAAATATGGCCTTAAAAGCCGATGATCAGATTATTAATAATCTTTAGAAGTAGGGCGAGTAGGCTGGTATACATGGTGATCAATGTTGACAAAATATCTGCTTAAAAGAAATAAAAAACATCAACTACTTTTAAAATTAACTAGATTGCGTGTAATTCATCACAATTTATAAAAACAAGATGGAAATCATGTGTTTGGTATTGATTGACATTACCTAATATTAAGTTTTATAACTAAAAGATCCTGAAAACTGTTTCTTTAACCAGAACAGAGAAATAACAATATAAAGACGAATAGATATTAGAACGAAAATATAAGGAGAAGAAATGAAAGTCATTAAATACGCCTTATTTTCTCTTATGGGAATGCTGATAATAAATAGTGCAGATGCCGGAAATACATCTACAGCATTAAAGGTCAGTTTAACTATTGTAGAAACGTGTGAAGTTTCCACACAAGGAAATTTAGATTTTGGTTCAGTTGTTCGCTCTCAGCCAGTTGCTGGTGCAAGAACGGATGTATCTGTCCAATGTAGTCAAAATACACCGTATCAATTGGCGGTAACTTCAGACAATAACTTTGAACTTAAATCTGCTGCAAGCACAGCATCTGTTGCATATGTACTCTATCAAGATGCTGGTCATACCCAAATTTGGGGAGGGTCAGGAAGTAAAGTACGTTCAGGAGTCGCAACAGGAATGAAAGAAACTATTCCTATTCATGGGGCAATTACATCGAGTACCAATGTTCAGGCAACCAAGTATGAAGATTGGGTTCGTGTGAATGTCATATATTAAGAGTAGAAAAAAGTAATGATGAATATAAGAACCACCGAAACATTTAACAAATCAACAGCAATCTATACTCGCCATCCTTTTCAACAGGTGCTCGATGAACACACGGTAAAACCTGTTGTGTAGGATGGTCTACCGCCAGACGCCACAAATGTCCCGTGCCTAAATTTACAGGTTGGGCGTTAGATTTAGGCTGATAATGCAAATCAAAAAAATACTCTGCCAAGAAGGCTTCAAATTCAACATCTGGGCCATCATGTAATTCTTTGAGCTTTTCTCTAATTTCTGGGATTAAAACTTTTTGTTCAACCTGATCATTGGGCACAATATCGCTAGCAGCGCCGTGATAGGTACATAAAAAGGTGTCTGTTTCAATGGGGGAGCGATCAACATGAAATGAATATACGTCTGTTGAAATGAAATCTAGCTCTTCATCGCGCTCATAATGTTTAAGCAAATTAAGTACAGGTGATGCGCCAAATTCAGTTAACTGCTCGATATCTTCTAAAATAGTTTCCCTTGCCAGATTGCCTTGTTCTGAAAGGTTTAGCGCTAAAAGGTCTTCAATAGAAACTTCTGTAATATTTTCTTTTAAATGAAGTTTATTCACAATTTCTTTAAAGTCACCAACCAAATTTCTGTGCCAACACATCGCATTTGCCTCTCCTTGAAACTTTGTATTTATAAGTTCAGGGAAGCTAGACACTTGTCTAATTTGATTGCTGTCAGAAAACGTATTCTTCATATGAGAATTAAATAAAATAATAGAGCATGTCTAATATTATAACCTGAGCTTAGTCGAAAATATTCTAGTCCAGCTTATTAAGTAGATTTAACCTTACTTCAGAAGAACATTATTTGCCTCTGAAGTAAGGTCTTTAAAAGTCGAGTAATTTATTTACCACTCATATTTCACACCCACTCGAAAATTAGTTGGAGCGCCGTAATAGCTATTTGTGGTGGCTAAATGGTATTTCTCATTAAATAAATTATTAAGGTTGAAGTTGAGCATAAGATTATTGTTCACCTTATAACGTGCCATTAAGTCGACTAAAGCGTAACTTTCTTGAGTAAATCTACCCGTTGCAGAGACTGCATTTTTCTCATAAATTTCGCTTTGCCAACGAATGCCGCCCCCAATGGTAAGCGCTTCATCAAGATAAGGCAGAGTATAGGTAGTAAACAGTTTGGCTGTGTTATTTGGCACACCAGTATTTAATCGGTTGTCTTGGCTATCTTTTGATAAGTTACGGCTAAAGCTTGTTGAAACTTGCCATAAATCAGTCAACTTACCTGTCGCTTCAATTTCAAAACCTCGGCTTTTTGTGCCAGATTCTGTTCGATAGGCTTGAGAACCATCTGGGGCAAATACATTGGTTAATGCAATCGCTGTATTGTCCTCTTTAGTTTGATAAATAGCAGCGCCGACATTTAACTGATTATCAAAAAACTCACCCTTAATCCCCAGCTCGGTACTATTGCCTATTAATGGATCTATGTATTCGCCTGTAACAGCTTTCTTATCTTGTGGTGAAAAAATATTGGTATAACTTGCATATGCAGTCCAGTTGTCAGTGAAATCATAGGTAATGCCGACATATGGAATCACTTTGCCACTTTCTTCTTGTGTTGTGTAGGTGGTCTTATTGTTAGCATCTGAATGGTTGCCCGTTACGCGTTCCCAGTCTTCAATTCGAGTACCTAAAATGACTGCAAGATTGTCGGTTGCTTTAAGACGAATGGCACCAAAAATAGATTGGCTACGGTCATCTCCGCTGTACCAACCATCTATTTTTGTTTCGGGGCGGTTAGGTGTACTGCCATCCCACGCAAAAATGTTTTTTAGAGTGCCGTCCCATGTCATTCCGTTATTCCAGCCAGAATAGGTGGGGCGTTTATTTTTACTTTTTGTGTAGGTTGTGCCGAGTACTACATCATGAGTTTGATTAAATAAATCAAATGAACCATTTAAAGTTAAATTAAATAAGTCTTGAGTAGGACGATAATCCCAACGGGTTGCGTATAACATTGCTCCACTACCAGTGACTTTATCAATTCCTTCACTCGAGTAGGTATAGCCTACAATTTCATCTGAATCGGTAATGGTTCTAGACACCACACCTTTTAATTTCCAGCGGTCATTAAACTGGTGCTCAATATCAGCAAAGTAAGATGTCGTTGAACGGTCTGAACCCGTCCAACTCGCTGCCGCTGAATCTGAACGGGACCAATTAATGAGTGTGCCATCTGTATAAAAGCTTGGTAAACCACCTCTAGCGACACCAGTCAAATCGATTTGTTGGTAACTTGCACCCAAACTTGCTTTGGTTCGGTCGGTTAAATCAGCTTCTACTACGGCATAAGCCACTTTACGCTCTTCGTTGTAACGGTCGATATAAGAGTCTGATTTTTGGTAGGCAAATAGGGTACGACCACGAATAGTCCCAGATTCATTAAGTGGTGTGGAAACATCAATATCGGTACGGTAAGAATCCCAAGAACCAATGTCAGCACTCACCGAAGCTTTAAAGTCCTGTAATGGTTTTTTGCGGACCAGATTAATACTTGCGCTTGCACTTCCAGCACCTGTCATTAAGCCATTTGCACCGCGCACGACTTCGACACGGTCAAATAAAGCCATATCCTGACTTTGGAAAATACTTGAATATGAACTCATGAGCTTCACGCCATCGAGTAAATAACTATCCACTTCTTTACCGCGAGCATAAATAGGGGAATTATCACTACCAATATTTCCGCCTTGTTTAATTGAGAGGCCTGCCGCCTGACTTACAACATCGGTTAGTTGTGTCAGGTTCTGATCTTTCATTTGTTGATTGGTGATTACACTGACCAGTTGAGGCGTTTCTTTCAGACTTAATGCTAAGCCAGTAGAAGCGGTGGTTGCTTTCGCCGTATATAAACCTGAACCTTCGGTTGTTAGGTTTTCGCCATGATCAGCATTAACATGAATTGTTGCTAAATGGGCTGTACCTGCTTCACCGCCCGCCGTATCAAATTCATTATTGTTATTTGCTTTGGTTTTAATCGTTTCCAACTGAAAGACTTTGGGTTCAATCGGAGCGGGAGAAGACTTCACTCGAATGCTATAGCCGCCATTGTTGACTTTAACGGCTTCAAATGGGTGACTTTGCAATAAAAGGTTTAAGGCATCATCAACAGCGTAATTCCCTTTAAGCGCTTTGCTTTTTGTTTTTGAAAGGCTGGCATTATCGTAGCTAATGGTTGTACCCGTTTGAATCGCTAGTTGCTTAATGGCCTGATCAAGTGTGCTTTGATTAATTGAAATGCGATAAGTTTGCGCAGCGTAAGCAGAAGTTGTGGTAAGCGCCGTGACCACCAATGGCGTACTCCACAGCACTGCACGTATAGCCAAAGCCAGTTTACTTTTTGCTTGATAATCCTTCATGTGGTCTTCTCGACAGAGAGTGTATTTCTCTATAAGTCGAATCAGATCAAAAAAAGGGTCATGTTTTTTTATCTTTTTTTAATATTTAACAGATAAGGACTGTAATAGGTCAGTTCAAGTTGATGGCCATAGGCCAAAGTTTCTAAGCTTTGCTCAGGATTTTTTAGAGAAAACACGCCAGAAATCTTAATATCTTTCAATTCTGGATCGAGGCTATAGGTTCCCTTTTTATAGCGGAATAGTTCATCCAACACTTTTTGTAGTGGCCATTGATCTACGACTAAAAGTTGTTGGGTCCAGTAAGGCTGATCATTATCGAGTGGAAGTGATTTTGAAATATATTTTTCATCAAAAAAAGCACGCTGACCTTGTTTTAATATCTGCCGTTTAGATGAGTGCTCTGGCTCAATGGCTACTGCGTGCTTATACACTTTAACTTTTGTTTGTTCGCTATTTTCTTGTCTCACTGAAAATTGAGTTCCTAAGGCTTCTACCGAACCATTCTTGGTTTCGACAATAAATGGCCGATGTTGAGCATCTTTTGCTGTTTCAATATAAATTTCCCCATCAATCAGTTTTATCTGGCGTGTCTCTTGTGTGAAATTTATATCGATATAGCAATTACTTGCCATAATGAGTTGTGAACCATCTTTTAATGATACTTTTTTAATTTCACCGACTTTGGTGTGATAGTCGGACTGCCATTTTTCCCAAGGGATGAAATATACCGACAAACCAACAATGGCTAAGCCCGAAAGACTTAACAGCATATTGCGTTTAGCAGCGAGGTTAAATTTTTGATTGGACTGGACTAAAGCTTCGGAAGGGAAGTTACCTGCAAGGTTTGTTAAACCATGGCTAAACTTTTCCATTTGCTGGAGTGCTAATTGATGTTCTTTTTTTTCAGCTTTCCATTGCTCAAACTGTTGCTGCTGTAACGCTGTCATTTCCTCTGAATGCAAAAGTACCAACCAATCTGCGGCTGTATCTAAAACATGGTGAGGGATTTTCGTAATATCTGACATAGGGTAGCAATTTAAGTGCGTTTAACGGGTTTAATTATAGAGGTCTATACATGCCAAAAAAGCTTGTTTCATATCTCTTTTTACTGTGGCCTCAGAAATATTGATTTTTTCACTAATTTCTCGATAAGTCATGCCATCTAGTTGCGACATCAAAAACACTTGAGCCGTTCGGGTGGGGAGTTTTTCTAAAATTAAATGAACCTGATACAAGGTTTCTTGAATATAAACTTCATGTTCGGCAGAGGGATAATATTCTTCTGGAAGATGTTGTAGGGCATCGAGATAGAGATTTTCAATATGTTGACGACGCCAATGGTCAATAATGACATGCTTGGCGATCCCCATTAGCCATGCTTGTGGCTCTTTAATTTGTTTAAAACTATATTCACTTTTTAAAGCACGGTAAAACACTTCCTGACTCAGGTCTTCAGATTGATGATGGTGCTGAAGTTTATGTTTAAACCATGACAAGAGCGTGGTTTGCTGAGAACGGTAAATTTGGCTAAACCATACTTGTTTATCTACATTCAGGTTCATAGCAGAGGAGCCCACAAATTGGAAATGAGTAGCACAATTAAACAAACATTTAAGATATTCTTAAATAGTAATGATAATTATTATTAATATCAATCATTGAAACGATATATTCTAAAAATGGTAATGTTCTAATTTTTCACTATTTAAAGCCTGTACCTTAGTCGCTGAGGCATGTATCGTTAGGGAATAATACTTTAAAATTATAGGGTGATTGAAAAAGCAACATCATTCAATTAAACAACTGGACTGTACCACCACAATTAAAACAACACTGATCTCAAGTCGAATCATATAAAGAACAAGGGAATAAAACATGAAGTTTTATTGGTGAATATTGAAAAGGAAAATCAATGATCAAGATGGGGGTCTATGAAGAAATATTTTACGGTTGATTTATTTATGATAGCTCCGTCTTACTTTAAAAAACGTCAGAAAAATTACCGCGCCGTAAAGGATCAGCAGCTTACAATCGCAGCAAAAGCGAATATCTTTATTTGCATTATTTTTTGCTTGTTTTGGACCATATATTTCGCATTTTCTCAAATGTGGTTGATTGTTGGTATGGATATCTTTTTTACACTGATCTCCATATTTAGTCTTTTTCTCATTTATATAAACCGTGTTTCAGCGGGCATTCTTTTATCTCAAGTCGTTTTGCTTGTTTTCCCAGTCATTTTTTGCTTATTTTTTGATGTAGCTACAAATGACCGTCCGCAGGTTGCTCAATTGTTTTTACCTGCTGGGGCGATATTGGGGTATTTAAATTACCGTAGAAATCCAAGCTTTTTACAAATCGTTTTAATTCTATTGTCGATCGGGTGCTTTATATTTTTTAGTGGCAGCTCTTTTAATCTTGATAGCGCTATACCTTTGCCTGAAGATATTCGTGACCATGGTGGATGGATTGCAACTTGTGTCGCTACGCTCATGATTTGTATTTCAATTTACACCATGCAATTAGAGATACAAACAGAAAATACCATGGTGCAAGACCTACGTTTAGCACTGGCTAAAGAACAATTTGAGCTTTTTTATCAACCGCAAATTAATGCTTCTGAAACGCTAATTGGCGCAGAAGCTTTATTACGATGGCAACATCCAGTTTTAGGTTATGTTCCCACGAAAGATTTTATTCCCGCGGCTGAAACTTTTGGGTTAATGCCAGAGATTGGGGAGTGGGTATTGGTTCAAGCCTGCAAAGTTTTAAAAGATTGGAGTAAAAAAGACGAGACCAAAGATCTTACGCTTTCAATCAATATTAGTGCTGATCACTTCATGCAACCAAACTTTGAGCAGAGTGTGATCGGGCTGATTCAGCAGTATGAGATAAATCCATCTCGACTCATATTAGAAATCACTGAAAATATTGCTTTAACGAATTGTGTAAGCATGATTGAAAAAATGCATTTCTTGTCTAAAAATGGAATTCAGCTTTCTCTTGATGATTTTGGTACAGGTTATTCATCTTTAAGCTATTTACAGAAGATGCCCATTAGACAAATCAAGATTGATCGTAGCTTTGTACAAGCAGCTTTGGATGATAAACGTAGTAATAAATTAGTCACTGGTATTATTAAAATTGGACTAGATTTGAACCTACAAGTGTTAGTAGAAGGAATTGAAACTGCTGAACAGTTTAGCGCTTTTAAAAACAATGGCTGCACGGAGTTTCAAGGCTATTTATGGGGATGCCCCATGCCTTTAAAAGATTTTCTTAAACAAGTGTCATATCTGAATAGTTTGGATTAGTTTTTGATTTAATTGGATTTTATTCTTATTCTTATGAGTTTTTAAAATAAAAAAAGAGAGCTTGAGCTCTCTTTTTTCTTAACTTTGTTATGTTTGTTTATTGCGTTTAGCTCAATGCTTCTTAAATTAGCTGATAATTTAAGGATCTTACTTTTTATCCAAAGAGATAGTTCCAGGACCAGTGAACGCTAATAAAATGAATCCCCCAATAATGCTTATATTCTTGTAAAAATTAATCATATTAGGATGAACGGCATCACCTGTCATATTCCAATATGCATGGCCGATAATTGCAGTTCCTAATGTGTATAAAGCAAAAATTAAAGCAACTGGACGGGTAAAGAAGCCAAGCACAATAAGAAGAGATCCGCCTACTTCCATTGCTACAGCAATAGCGGCTGCAAGAACAGGAAGAGGGGTATGTAATGATTGCATGTAACCCACAGTGCCCTCAAACCCCATCAATTTGGGTATGCCTGAGATGAGAAAAAGAGCAACTAGCAGTATGCGTGCAAGTAATAATAAAATTGATCTGGCACTTTTTAGCTCAAAATATTGTAAGTTATTCATATGAAATACACCTTATATGTATATTGTTGATAGTGTGATAGAGAGCACCTTTAATCCTTTTTGATAGTTCTAATTAGAGTGGCTGCACTCTTATAATTCTATATCGATAGCCGAATCAGCCCATACCAAACATGGTGTTCCTGAGTATGAGTATAGTATCACCAAGAATGTTTCACAATTGCACCCTCTGAATCTAGATATTCTTGTCTTTAAAGAATTTCCTTATCCATTTGCTTATGGGCAATTCCGACCTATAAAACTGAAAAGATATTATTTAGAATAAATTTAAATTAACTGGTGATATGTAATAACAACTAAACATTAATGATGAAAGATACGGATATTTATTAAACGGGTCACATCATGTCAAGCTTTAAAATAAATACACTTTTACTTTCTCTTATCTCTTGTTCGGTCTTTTTTACAGGGTGTAATGACAGCAATTCTTCTGATGATAATTCGACAGCAAATCAAGAAATACCCGCAGCGCCAAAGGGTGTAGGTTTTGAGGATACTGCTCCAGTCCCATCAAATATCACCACCATTGTAGATTCATGGGTGACCAATCAACGTGGCGATGCACGTTATGCCACGGTTGAAACAAATGCTGGGGTACGTGTGCTGAGTGGCTTTTTAGATGTATGGACGCCCTCAAGTTTATTTGTAGATGCAGGCCAATCTGCTGAGGCAAAAGATGGCTTTCCGGCTGTAGTCGCATCAAACTGGACAGGTTTACCGGGTGACAGAACGGACGGTACAAAAAAGAATGCAGATGTATTGAACTACAATATTAATTATTCAATTCAGACCACCCATAAACGTACAGAAGAAGAAGCTATACGTGCCTATTTAGATGATAGACGCGGAAAAAGTTATAGCGTAACGACAGGGATGGGAGCATTGACCGATCCGTGGCGAAAACTTACTGGGCAGACCACCACAATCAATTCAGTGCCAGCTGATGCCGCACAAGTAAAATATGATGACAAAGGAAATAATAGTGGGCTGACGACGGCTGATGGAAACGCCAACTTTGGAAAAGTCGTTGAATTTGTTCAAGCGATGGGGAATAACTCATCGACGGAGTCAGCAAAACGCTTTTATAAATATGCTCGCCCGTGGCGTTGGGGTTCAGAAGTTATTGTTGTACCGAGTTTAGAGTCTGCAAAAAGTAGTACGCCTGCAACTGACGGTGGATTCCCGAGTGGGCACACAGCCGAAGCTGGCCGAAATGCAATTGCAATGGCTTATTTAGTGCCTCAACGTTATCAGGAACTGATCGCGCGTGGTTTAGATCTTGGCGATTCACGTATTATTGCGGGCATGCATTCAGCGATGGACGTGATTGGTGGACGACTTCAGTCGATTGCCGCAGATGTTGCAAACTTAAATGCCATGACTGTCGAGCAACGAAAAGAAGCTTATTTACAAGCTCAAACACAGCTTATGAAAGAAACCAATAGCTCAACATTTGAATCGTTTAATAGTTTGTCTAAAACACCGTATGACGCTAATGACCGTTTTGCCGATCTTGAAAAATTAAAACAGCAGGTGAATCACTGGATGACCTATGATTTTAACCAAATTGGCGATAAAACAAAAATAGCCATAGTACCTAAAGGCGCAGAGGTTTTACTGGAAACCCGACTTCCTTATTTAACAGCCGATCAGCGCCGTGTAGTTTTGAAATCGACTGCTCTTGCTTCGGGTTATCCTGTCATGGATGACGTAGAAGGATATGGTCGTTTAAACCTGTTTAGAGCGGGCGCAGGTTATGGCAGCTTTGATGGTGACGTAAATCTGACCATGGATGCAAGTTTAGGTGGCTTTAGCCAATATGACCAATGGAGTAATGATATTACGGGTGCAGGTAAACTCACCAAATTAGGCACGGGAACTTTAGCACTGACAGGAAATAACGCATTTACGGGCGGTATTGATTTAAAGCAGGGTGGTTTAGAAATATTGTCTGAGCATGGTGCTGGTCAAGGCGATATTTATATGTATGAAAATAGCCTATTAAAAACCAACTCAGCTAAAACCGTTAATATTGCGGGTAGCTTAACTCAGCTTGCAGGGACCACATTCAACATCACGTTTAAATCGAATGTACTTCCAGCAGTTCAGGTGGCAAATACCCTGACTTTAAATGGAACATTGCAGCTCGTCACAAAAGACAATTTAGCGGCAGGAACTTATACGGTGTTATCAGCTAAAAAAGTCCAAGGCACCTACAAAAAAGTGACACTGAATGGCAAGGATATTACGCCAATCTATCAAAATAATAGCGTTAAGTTCACGGTGTCATAAGCTTAACTGAGATAATCGACATCCATAGTTAAAATTTAATTGGGCCACTCCAGAAGTGTAATTAAACAATTTTGAAGAGTGGCCAGACTAAGCAACATGTTTGAATAATGGAAAAATATATCTACATACGAATTTTGCTATAGATAGATTTTACATTCTCGGGACTGATTGCCAGCATGTGAATCGCGCCATGAATCATTCCGTCTAACAAATGAAAATTCACCTGAATACCAGCATCCCACAGTTTTTGAGCATATCTTTCACCGTCATCGCGAACGGGATCATATTCACAAATAAAAATGGTTGCATCTGGCAGTCCATCTAAAGACTGAGCGAGTAATGGGCTTACAAGTTCATTCTGTTTTTCACTTTCATGCGGCACATATTGATCCCAGCAATAAACCATTGTGGATGAGTCCAAACCATAACCTTCGGCGTATTGCTTATAAGACTTGCTACTCATCGTGGCATCTAAGGCTGGGTAGAAAAGAAGTTGATGGCTCACCTTAATTTCTGGATGTTGTTTTGCCATGAGACATGAGGCGGCAGCTATATTTGCGCCGGCACTATCTCCACCTACAGCAATACGGTTTTGGTCAATTCCAAACAGTGAAGCATTTTCGCTGATATAACGGAAGGCCGTAAAAAAATCATTTAAAGGTGTTGGGAACTTAAACTCTGGAGCCAATCGATAGTCCACAGAAAACACAACCAGTTGAGTGGATTCTGCTAATAACCGACACGAGCGGTCCCATGCATCTAAACTTCCCAGACACCAGCCTCCACCATGAGCAAAAACTAAAGCGGGCCGTTGCTCAGCGTTTTCTAGTGAATAGGGAACATAAACACGAACTTCAATTTCCATATCATCTGAAACAGCAACATAAAAACTGTGCTGATAGCTTGCATCATGATGAATGCCTTGCTGATCAATAATGTCTTTATTTACTTGTTCCCTTAGCTCTTGCAACGAGTTTACAGCCTGTGTGGTTGGTCTGGACTTAAGCCAGCTTTCAATTTCAGCAAGTAGAGGCATCGCTTTTTTCCTGCTGTAAAAAATCTAAAATGAGAGAGCTAAATGTTTCTGACTGTTCTTCCATAATGAAATGACCGCAGTCTTTTACAATCGCACTGGTTAAATGCGGTGAAACCTTTTTCATGGTTTCATAAGGTGCATTATCTGTGGCATGTTCAGCGCCTATAGCTAAAACAGGCATGTCTAAGCTTTTAGTTTCTCTGATTTTATTTTGACGAATGGTCTCTGGGATAGAGCGGTAATAATTAAAACCAGCCGTTAATCGACCCGGAATTTTATAGGCTTCAATATAAGTTTCAATCGCCACTTTATCTTTGTGCCACGACCATTTATCAAACATATAATTTAAATAAGTATCTTCACGGCCTGTGATTAAAGCTTCGGGTAAATCTAGCGTTTGATTAAACATGAAATGCCAAAGAAAGATATTTTCACTAGGCTCAACAAAAATAGGAGGTGCAGGTGCCAAACCGGGAATTACAGCTTCTGTTACCGCAAGACGAGTCACTGACTCAGGAAAGTCAGATGCAAGCGCATAGGCAACCCACATCCCAATATCATGACCCACAACCGAATAAGTTGGATATTCAAGTTCAGTCATGAGCATCGATAAAATTTTAGCAATACGCCCAGTATCGTAACTTCCATCCAGTGGAGCTGAATTTCCTGTTCCGGGTAAATCAACTGCGATTGCTTGATAACCCTGTTTCGCCAGTTCAACCATGACTTTGTGCCACGCGTACCATGTCTGCGGCCAGCCTGGAATAAGCAATACAGCTGGACCTTCCCCTAAGGTGACGTAGTGTAATTTTTTACTTTCGATGTGAATGTAATGATGTTGGAATTCGTTATGTGAGTTTTCATTGAATAATTGAGTTTTCATGTTGATCTCTTACGATTCCTTAAATACCTAATAACTGATTAATTTGAGTCTGATTCACAGGGGCAGCCGCAAAGTCATCAAACACTTTATCGGTGACATGAATAATATTTTGCTTAATAAATTCGGCACCTTCGCGTGCGCCATCATCCTTATTTTTCAGGCAGCATTCCCATTCCAACGTTGCCCAGCCTTCGTAGTCGTAATGCGCTAACTTGGAAAAAATCGCTTTAAAGTCAACTTGACCATCACCCGTAGAACGGAATCGAGCTGCTCGATTTCCCCAGCTTTGATAGCCGCTATACATTCCTTGGCGGCCTGTTGGATTAAATTCGGCATCTTTAACATGAAACATGCGAATGAAATCTTTATAGATATCGATATATTCCACATAGTTCAGTTGCTGCAAAACAAAATGGCTTGGGTCAAAAAGAATGTTGCAACGTGGGTGGTTATGAGTTCGCTCTAAAAACATTTCAAATGTAATGCCGTCATGCAAATCTTCACCGGGGTGAATTTCATAGCAAAGGTTGACGTCTTGTTCATCACAAGCATTCAAAATAGGAAGCCAGCGACGCGCTAATTCATCAAACGCCGTTTCGATGAGTCCTGACGGTCTTTGAGGAAATGGAAATACATAAGGCCACGCCAAAGAGCCTGAAAATGTCCCCATGTCTTTAAGTCCTAAGCGGGCAGAAGCTTGAATTGAAGCGAGCATTTGCTGTTTTGCCCACTCGGTTCTAGCCGCTGAATTGCCATGCAAATGAGATGGGGCAAAGTTATCGCACATTGAGTCATAAGCAGGGTGCACAGCCATTAACTGCCCAAAGATATGAGTTGTTAACTCACTAATTTTTAAGCCATTATTGTTTAAAGTACCTAATATTTCATCGCAATAATCTTGGCTTTCTGCTGCCAAATTGACATCAAATAAACGCTTATCCCAAGCAGGAAGTTGTACCGCTTCAAAGCCTTGGTTTGCTACCCAAGCAGCAATATCTTCTAGACGGTTAAAAGGGAAAACATCATCGCTAAATTGAGCAAGATGAATACTAGGGCCTTTGATGGTTTTCATAATAAAACCTAATTAGTTGTCGATCGACAAACAATAGGCTGAATTTTGGATAAAAACAACTTTTTATTTGAAAATCAAAACAAAACTGGACTATTTTGAATAAATCTCTTTGATTTATTTGTGAAAATATTTTTTTCGAATAATAATGAAAACACGTACTAAGTTTGATAAAGGGTCATTATGGCTGGCAGACCAAGAGAGTTTGATCGAGAAGAAGCCCTCGTAAAAGCGAGAGATTTCTTCTGGCTTCACGGCTATGAAGGCACATCAATGTCAGATTTAGTTGAAGTTTTGGGGATTGCCTCAGCTCGAATTTATAAAGCATTTGGCTCAAAAGAGGCTTTGTTTAGAGAGGCTGTAAATCACTATGAAAAGAACGAAGGTAATTTCGCGTTAAATGCTTTAAAGCAAAAAAATATTAAGGATGCAATCAGCCAATTATTTCAAGATGCGCTAACGCTTTACACGCAAGCCAATCACTCGTATGGGTGCATGGTTGTGTCGGCAGCGAGTGTGCTAGGCGAAGAAAACCAAGCTGTTTTAGACTGGATGAAAGCACAGCGTATTGCACGGGGCCAAAGTCTGGTCGAACGATTTGTTCAAGCAAAATCAGATGGTCAATTGGTTACAGATGCTGACCCTAAAATCTTAGGGCAATATTACGCGCTCGTTCTGCATGGGCTATCGGTTCAGGCAAGAGATGGATATTCGCAAGAAGAGCTTTCTCAAGTGATTCATTTTGCATTAAAAAATCTAGATCAATATGTTGTAAGCGTTTAATAAGTTGGTGTTTACTTTAATGGAAATAAGTCATCATTAAATGCTTAAAACATAAAGTATATTATTTTTGAAATTAAAACGAAGATTGTGTCTAGAACCATCTTTCTAGCACATCACATTCTTGATTTTTCAAACATACGTTCAGACAAGAAATTAACAAATGCTCGAACTTTCGGAGAGGGATGTTTACTTGCAGGCCAGAGTACATTAAATACGCCAGTTCTATCGATAAACTCCGGTAATACTTGAACTAGTTGATTGGTACTCAACAATTCTTTGATAGAAAAGTCAGGTAGGCAAGCAATTCCTCGACCTTTCAGTGCAAAACAAACTCGTGTCTCAATATTATTACAAATCATCGATATTGGCAGTTGTAAGTCCGGTTCGGTTTCGGTTGTTTTTAAGGGCCATTTTTCAAGCTTGCCGCTATGAGAAAATCGATAATGTAAACAAGAGTGTTCTAATAAATCAGCAGGTACTATCGGGGTTCCACGTTGAAGTAAATAGGCAGGAGAGGCTACAAGTAATTGTCTAAAAGTCCCCAGTTTCAAGGCTTTTAAGCGTGAATCTGTTGGAACACCTGTCCGAACAACAGCATCAAATCCTTCTTCAATCACATCGACCAAGCGGTCTGTAAAATCAAGATCTAATTCTATTTCTGGATATTCCTGCATAAAGTCACCCAGTACAGGTAATACCAGTGAACTCACTAAAGGCAAACTCACACGTAATCGTCCTTGTGGAGACTTGATTGCTTGCGATAACTCCATTTCTGCTGCTTCAATTTCAGCCAGTATGCGTCGACTACGCTCTAAAAATAATATTCCTTCAGCAGTCAGATTAATACTGCGTGTATTACGATGAAAAAGTCGTACACCAATCTTTTCTTCAAGGCGAATCAAGCTTTTACCTACAGCAGAAGCAGAGATTCCTAATGAACGCCCCGCTGCCACAATACTTCCAGTCTCAGCGATTTTAACGAATACTGTAAATCCATTCAGGCTATCCATTCTTTTCTCCTTATTACGGAACAAAACTTCCGTATAACAAGGAACTATAACCGACTTTTTCTTTAATAGGAGTCTTCCTACTATATAAATCTCGAATATGAAAAGAAGTTTTTAATATGAATTCCAAAGCGTTTGAATCAAGTACTACTGTAGCATCGACCTCTTTAAGCCTAGTTCAAAATGTTGTTCAAAAAGCTATAGACAATAACCAGTTAGTAGGTGCTGCGGTTATTGTGGCTCAACACGGGAAAGTGATACATCGTGAAGCATTAGGACTATCTGATCGGGAGCGATCAATGTCCATGACCATGGATACTGTCTTCCGTTTAGCGTCAGTGAGTAAGGTTATTGTTTCAACAGCTGCTTTAGTTTTAGTTGCTCAAAATAAATTGAGTTTAGATGAGTCGATTCATCACCAATTGCCATATTTTCAGCCTAAATTAGAAAATGGAAAGTTTGTTCCCATTACTCTACGCCAACTCCTCAGTCATACGGCAGGCTTGGGTTATCGGTTTCTTGAACCAGATAACGGCGGTGCATATTCACAGGCAGATGTATCTGATGGTATGGATTCATCCAATATTAGTTTGGAAGAGAACGTACGTCGAATTGCTACCGTACCTTTACTTTATGAACCAGGGAAAGGGTGGGGATATTCTTTAGCAACAGATGTATTAGGCGCATTAATCGAAAAAGTATATGGCAAGCCTTTAGATCAAGCAGTTAAAGAATTAGTCACTGATCGGTTGAAAATGAACAATACTGGTTTCGCTGTACCAGATAACCAACATGTAGCAACTGCTTATGTGAGTGATAGTCCTGAACCTCATATTTTATTAGAAGAAGAGGTTGTTTCACCATTTGAAGGATGTGTTGGAATTAGTTTTAGTCCACGCCGTATTTTTAATTCGCAAGCATTTTTCTCAGGTGGCGCAGGAATGGCCGGAACCGTTGAGGATTTTTTTAGCTTATTAGAAGCTCTTCGTCAGGAAGACTCATTATTTTTACCCACTGAATTAATCGCTGAAATGACAAAAGATCAAACGGGTGGTTATGAGTTACCTAATGCACCGGGCTTTGGTTTTGGTCTCGGATTTTCAGTACTCAGAAATGCTCAGCAAGCACTATCACCAGAGTCAGAGGGAACATGGCGTTGGGGAGGAGCCTACGGTCATTCATGGTTTGTCGATAAAAAACATAATCTGAGTGTCATCGCATTTACAAACACACTTTATGAAGGTATGTCTGGAAAGTTTGTCACAGACCTACGCGATGCAGTTTATAAAGCGATAGGAGTAGTCGAATGAGCAGCTCGTACTCAAATGATCGGTTGCCTATCGTTCCTTTACTCATCCTCGCTATGGGAGCATTCGTTACGATCTTGACAGAAGCATTACCTGCGGGGTTATTACCTCAATTAGCTTTGGGTTTAAATATATCTGAACCCTTAGCAGGACAAACAATCACGATATATGCGATTGGGTCTTTATTAACAGCCATTCCATTAACGAATGCTACCCAAAGTATTCGACGTAAACCCTTGTTATTAATTGCTCTAGCGGGTTTTGCTCTGACAAATCTAATTACAACGCTATCTACCAGTTATCTTTTAACAATGGTTGCCCGATTTTTGGCAGGTGTTTCAGCAGGGTTACTTTGGGCTTTGCTCGCTGGATATGCAACACGAATGGCACCAGAGCACTTAAAAGGGCGTGCGATAGCAATAGCAATGTTAGGAACACCATTGGCTTTGTCTCTAGGTGTGCCAGCGGGTACTTACCTTGGTCAATTGTTCGGTTGGCGAATGGCTTTTGGTGTTATGAGTATTTTTGCGATTATTTTAGTGGTGTGGGGAAGCCTCACACTACCTGACTTTGAGGGGCAGGCTACTGATAAACACATCTCTTTAAAACAGGTATTCATTTTACCTGGTGTCAGACCCATCTTATTGACTGTTCTAAGCTTTGTGCTTGCCCATAATCTTCTATATACCTACATAGCTCCATTTTTATCAATTGCTGATTTAGCTAAAAATACGGACATTATTTTACTGATATTCGGCTGTTTATCATTATTCAGCATCTTCATTACAGGTGTGTTGATTGACCAACATTCACGCCTATTAACACTCACTAGCATCATGTTATTTGGCTTTTCCGCTCTTTTACTTGCGGTCATGGGTAATTATGCGGTTATCGTTTATGTGGCAATCGGAATTTGGGGAATCGCGTTTGGTGGCGCTGCGACATTGTTTCAAACTGCATTAGCGAAGACTACAACCAATATGGCTGATATTGCTCAATCCATGTTAGTGACTGTTTGGAATATCGCTATTGCTGGTGGGGGAATTATTGGTGGCTTCTTACTCAGTAATTTCGGGGTGAGTTCTTTCCCTCTAGTACTTTTAATATTGTTATTTATTACATTCATTGTAGTTTGGCGGGCTAAGCAATATGGGTTTCGCTAAAATTATATATTTCATTATAAAAATGTGGAGGGTAACTGATCATTTAATTTTTATTAACTATATTTAATTAAGCTTTTACTTAAATATGTAATTTAATGAAAAACAATAATTATTCAAATATTTTCTAGACAATTTCACATTGACACCTCAAATATTGAAGATTAACATTTGCGTGCTGGCCTACATTGCCAGTCGGTTGTCGCAGACCGATTCACACCCGTATCAGGATTATTTCTCTGAGGAATAATTTTGTGCGGCCTTCTCGTTCCCTCCCGTTGCGGTAGGACGGGAGAGGGACACCCTCGGGTGTGCTGGTTGTGTGACCAGTCTGCGAACCCTCTTCCGTTCTGCCACCATAATTTATAATGTTTTGGCAGAACTCCAAATAAAAAGGAGTTGGCTTTGCACATTCATTATTTCTTGGCAGCCTTTGTCAAAAGCTATAACGACACAACTTAAACTTTTAAAGCAGTTTGATCGCCGTAAGGTTTTCAGGCTTTAAATTATTTCGTCTAAAAACTTAATCAACAATAAAACTTGAGATGTGCCACGCACAGTCTTTATGGGCTTTGCTATGCCTTTTTTCTCCCAAAAAACGGTAGCGGTTTTTATATCTCATTTATATACAAAAATAATTTTCTATAATGGTAAAACTATGCCACATTCAGATCTTCCATTTCGTGCTTTAAGCGTGCTTCACACTTCAAGATTTCTTTTTAATAAATACGGCTTTCATAACGTCGGAGTAGACCGAATTATTGATTCCGCAAAAGTGCCCAAAGCGACTTTTTATAATTACTTTCATTCAAAAGAAAGGCTGATTGAAATGAGCCTAACTTTTCAGAAAGATGGCCTTAAACAAGAGGTAATTTCAATCATCCATGTTCAAAAAGAATTAACTCTAGTTGAAAAACTGCGCAAGATTTACTTTTTACATGCCGACTTAGAAGGGCTTTATCATTTGCCATTTAAGGCTATTTTTGAAATTGCGAAAACACATCCAAAGGCCTATCAGACCGTAGTTGAATATCGGAACTGGTTCATTAATGAAATCTATAAACTGCTTTTAACCACCAATGAAAATGCTTCAAAACAAGATGCCCACATGTTTTTGTTTGTGATTGATGGAGCAATGGTTCAGCTTTTAGATCCTAACAAACCAGATGAAAGAGAGCGGTTGCTTGAATATTTTTTGTTGGGGGTTGGGTGATGAGTTTGTCACTAAATTTTAACTTGATATTTAACAAAGGTAATTTTAGAATCCGCCCAACTAATTTTTAGGAGCTTCAATGTGAGTACTTGTTCGAGTGACAATAGTCGATCGGTAATAGTCTAAGTATCCACTGAAGTCCTTACAGACCTCTTTTTGTGGATGCAAGAAGAGGTTTTTATTTTTATCTTTTCATTTCTATTATTAGCCCATGATTTAATCATGACGGGTTGCAGTACTCGCATATGCTCCATAACTTATGGGAGTGATGCCAGTGGTATTTACTTTAAAGAAACGCTCACTTATTTCAGGTTTCTGTTTATTGTCTTTATCTAACGCTAGCCATAGTGGACGACCTATGGTTGTTGACGATGCAGCTCTTGTTTCACCAAAAACCTGCCAACTAGAATCTTGGATGCAGCATAATCCTGACAACAAAGAATATTGGGCAATGCCTGCCTGTAATTTTGGGGGTAATTTTGAATTTGCTGTAGGGTTGGGAAGAGTAAGTGATGATACTGAGCACGTCAGCTATGCAACCTTACAAGGTAAAACCTTATTAAAGCCTTTAGAAACCAATAATTGGGGAGTTGGTTTTTCTTTTGGCACTCAAATAAATACTAAAGATTCTTCAAAGAAAGATTGGACGGTCAATGTTCCATTAAGTATTTCTACTTTCGATGATAAATTTTTAATCCATGCCAACCTTGGTTGGTTACGTGAAAATACCACGCATAAAAACCAGACCACGTGGGGAATTGGAACCGAAACACAACTTACTCATCCATTAACGCTCACTGCCGAAGTATATGGTAATGACCGAAATGATGCCTTTTACCAAACAGGTTTTCGATACATGGTCTATAAAGACTTTGTGCAATTAAACGCAAGTTATGGCAATCAAATGTCTCATCACGATAATACTTTTTTCTCTGTCGGATTTGTATTTCTAACAAAGCCGTTTTTACCTTAATGGTTTAGAAATATCTTAACAAGCTACTTTCAAAAAAGTGCTCTTTTGAACAGGAAAGGGCACAAACAAAGAAATTTAAAAAGGATGAGCACATATTTCTTTCAAGGAAATTTTTTCATTAATTTTTGATTTCATCTAAAACAAGAAGTAAAGTTGCCTCACAAGATATTAAATAAAATGAATGGATTGTTATGAATATTATAAAAGGTACTAATTCCTGGAGATTACTTTCTCTTATATTATTCTTTATAATTTTTCTGGGATTATATTATTTTTTTATTCTATATCCTAAGCATACAGAAAGAAATAGAGTTCAAATTGGCGAAGAAATTTTATCTTCCTTCTTTTGGTTAGATCTAGCTGAGGATAGTGAAATTCATAGTCTTATTTTAAAACGAGGACTAGAATTAAGCCCTCTTAATGATGAGATATATATTAAAGATTTAAAGGTTTTGAATCTATTTTATAGTTGGAATAATAGACATACAGAAATGAACTATATTCTGAATAAATATTCAGACTATCCCTCTTTTGATAAAGATGCTATTCGAGGATTATGTTTAAAGCTCATGTTTGTACAACAATATAATCAAAAAATTCAGCAACAAAATTATTCTTCACCAAGGCTAGTGGCATTAAAAAATATCAATCAACTTTATCTAGAAACTATAACCCCATGGTTAGGTGACATGAAGGCTTTTGACGAGTTTTATAAAGCTAAACACATGATTCCAAATTGTAAGATATAGATATGGCCTCTAAAAACTTTCTGTCTACGATTGCAATGAAAAGTAAGGAGAACAAAGGAAGTATAGCTATATGTTCCATTCTTTTTATTATTCCTTTATTTGTATTTCCTGCCTATCCTAAAAACGAATGGCAGTACGAGCTATATCAATACATCACACAAATTATGCATGTGACTATTGGTACGAAAGGCCCATTACCGTTTTTTACGATTCTTTATAGCATTTACATAACCATAGTCATGTTCTTTCTAGGCTGTACAGTATGTTATTTTTTTATTAAAGAATATGGAATTAATAAAGTCTATCAAGAAGAAATTTATAAATTCCTTTTCAAAGCCGAATTTGAATCTTCAAAAAAATATCCTTGGTTAGAAAATCCTCTAATTAAAAAGACTTTAGTCTCAAGTACATTCGCAATATGTTTGATTATGGGAATTTTTCACTTTATTGATGATGATATTTCTCAGCACAGGCCTAGACGTAAAGGTGGACTTATAGCATTTAGTTATAACTATAGAGTGGGGGTTATGTTCTGGGAAATAGCAGTCAGCTTATTTAGTATTTTTCCGATTTTTTATTTTGGTCTTTTATTCCTATATATCATTAATTATTTTTTCCGCGGATTAGGAACGGGCAAGGTGACTATTCCTATAAAAGTACCAAGCAAAAAACAAAAACGAAGTAGGAAGATATGATATTTCTCTTTTAATGGAGGCTGCAAATTTCACTTTATCTATCAAAAAATCTGACACATTCTAACTTTTGATATCAGATAAATACATTTATCCTAACTGAACTTGAGCACAACCTTTTGAAGTGCTCCTCTTTATGGTTAGATTTTTAGGTATTTAAAAAATGAATAAAATGCACGTAACTTTAGCGGTAATTATTGGCTTAATTGTTGGTGGAGTAATCGGCGCTCTAGGCTACTCTAAAACTGCTGCACGTTATGACGCCATGACCACAGCATGTGTAATGGTAAACCAAGCGGTTGAGCATGGGATCTTGAAACCTGAACAAGTGAAAGAGCTAGGTGAGCTAACAGGTCAAAGCCTTAAAAAAGATTATGAGTCTGTTGCATCCAAATTCAAATTCTCTGAAAAGCAATTAGGTAACGCATCTGAAGGCTCTAATTGTAGTCAGTTTATTGTTGGGGTGAATGCCGCAAAATAATAAGTAGGAAGCCCACAGTGTGTGGGCTTTTTAATGCTTTGGCATAACTCTACAAAAATTGACGAAGCACAAGCAGAATATCAAATGGCTCAGATATTATTTATGAATAAGTTCCAACATATTTTTAAATAACACACTATTTTTGTCAGCAAGAGTATTCACAATATCAAAATGATTATGTCCATGGTCTTTTACTAATGAAACGTTTAAACCCTTTTCTTTGCAAATAGAGTAGAAAAAATCTGTTTGATTATGGAAACCTTGCGTCTCTAGCTCACCTACACTCAGTAGGAGTGGAGCAGAGTTTTCTGGTAGTGGTAAATTCTCATAAGGACTCAGTCCTGTTGCCTGATTTGGAGTGAGTTTAAGCCATCCATTAATAGTGGTATCGCATAAAGGTAATAAATTATACAGGCCACTTAAGCCAAGAGCGCCCTTAATGACATTTTTGGGCAAGTTAAATTCTTCTTGCCAACGATCACTCCAAAGCATAGCAACTAAATGCCCCCCAGCAGAACTACCCCCTATATATATTTGCTCAGGATCTATGCCATAGGCTTTAGCATTATGATAGATCCAAGCAATCGATGATCTTACTTCTCGTACAATTTCAAAAAGTGATGCATGAGGGCAAAGACTATATTCAATTGTAGATACGGCTATTCCATGTGTGACAAAATTTTCCGCCATAGAGCAGGCATCATCTTTACTTTGCGCACGCCAATATCCACCATGAATATAGATAAAAAGCGGAGAGGGCTGCCTCTTTACTGGAAAGATATCTAAGGTTTCTCTTTTAGCTAAGCCATAATGTAAATTATATAAGCCTGTAATAGAGTCTTTGGACTTCTGTGCAAGTCGTGCATATTCCTTCATACAAGAATCAAAATCTGCTACGGAATTTCGCGCGTTGTACTGAATTTCTCTTTCTTGAAGATTAGAAAAAAATAGATCTGCCATATAAACCTCAATAACATTTAACTTAATAGAGAGTAGTGATCAATCAGTACTGATGACCTTAAATTTTTGCTTAGAGATATTTAGTTCTCGATACCATTTAAGTGCCAAACAAATAAAAGCAATAAGGGTAGGTATGGCTAAACTTAAGAAAATTGAACTTAGATCTAACTTCAAAGTAAAAATTAACGAGCCTAATAATGATCCTAAAATTGCACCAATGCGGCTTATTCCATGCATCCAAGAAACACCAGACCCTCTACAGTTCGTAGGATAAAAGAGAGTAGCTAAAGGAAACAATGCGGTTTGGGCGCCAGCTAATAAACCTCCAATCATAAAGATCAGAATTGAAAATAGGGTGATGTTGGTATGGGTAAAGCTGAGAAGAATGAACAACAAAAATGCAGAGAAATACGAAAAAGTAATCACTTTAGTTGGATTTAATCTATCCATAAATCTACACATGATTATGGCTCCGATTACTCCACCGAACGGGAATAACGTAGACATTAGACTTAGTTGTTGTAGATCAAAACCAACTGTCTTTAAAATAGTAGGCATCCAACTAGTAAAAAGATAAAACACTAATAAGCTCATAAAGGAGCAGAGCCATAACATTAATGAACCGAATAAATATTTGCTAAAAATATCCTTAAGTGGATTATTCTGCTCAATAAATTTCTCTTCGACTGATAATAAGACAAGTTCTTTTTCAATTTTTTTACCATGTATCTTTTCTAAAATTGAAAGTGCTTTTTTCTTTTGATTATTAATAATAAGGAACTGTGTGGATTCTGGGAGTTTAAAAATTAATATAAAGGTAAGTACGGCAGGTATTAAGCCAATAATAATTAACAATTCAGACCAACTAAAAATTTTTAATAAATAGGCCGAAAGAAAACCTCCAGATGATACTCCCATTAGAAATCCACAACCAGCTAAACCTGTAAGAAAGGCTCTATGCTTTTTAGGCATGTATTCTGAAACGATTGTACTTACGTTAGGCATAGTAGCACCTAATCCAAGCCCAGTTATAAATCTATAGATAATGAGTTCTCTTGTATTTGTCGAATAAGCCGAGATTATTGTAAATACAGATATGATTAACATGCTGATAATCATTATTTTCTTTCGACCAAATTTATCAGCAAAAACACCTGATATTAAAGCTCCAATACTCATACCTACTAAAGCTGCTCCAAATACAGGAGCTAATTCGGCCTTTGAAATTTGCCACTCATCTAATAAAGATGGTGCTATAAAACCTATGATTCCAGTATCTAGACCATCACAGAAAAATACTAAAAAACCTAAAACAAAGACAACCCATTGGAGGGGAGATAATTTCTCTCTATCTACGATAGTATTCACATCTATTTTATTCATATACATCCCTGAAATTGATTTTAAAATTATTGTGAAACAAAGAAGTTTTGGCATGCTCCATAAGTTTTGGATATTCGTATGTGTTCAAGATTTATTCTTATTTTTATCAATGATGAAAAATATCCATTTCATCCGTATCTATATCCAGTAATTCCGAATATTCACTAGATCTCACCATTGGAGTTAGACAGAAGTTCATCTAAAGGTGGGTTTTTTGATTTCATCATTTATAATTTTCACAATACTTTTATTAGAATTTAATTATGCTCATTGTTTTTATTATTTTAGCGGTCTTCTTGGTTCTTGCACTTTTAACTAAATTTACTAAATGAAATTCTATGCACTTAAAATATCAAAAAAACTGTTTGGTAGAGGCAATGAAGATAAGCGACAGGATCAACTGAACATCCAATCTACAGGCTGCTATAATCGCTTAAGATCACCACAAAATCTAAGGGATAAGCTCGTCTGAAAGACAGGCATCTTGAGATTGCAAACAAGTCTGCTAGGAAATATGAAACGCTATTTAAAACAAACTGAATCGGCTATGACTAATTGGACAACAGAGCAAGACTGTTTCTTGATAGAAAATAATTCTCTCCCAATTCACGAACTCACAGAACACTTGCCTTTTTCTGAGGAAGAAATAAGAGTGCGTAGATCTGTTTTGGGTTTGATGCGACGTGATAAACAGATGAAAACATATTAATTTTACCAATTGGTAAAAAATAATATGAAAGTAAATGTTTCTAATTATCTCTATTCAACCATTCATTTTGTGGATGAGTTATCAAAACCATAATTTTTTTAGGTGTTTTTTAGGCTGTCTTTACATAAGATGCTAATTACTTACAAACTGCACCTATAAGATTACCTTTACTTACACTTCTTTGAGCATAATCAAAGTCATAAAAGATTTTTAGATCAGCACTTTATAACAATAGTACGGAGAGAGGTTAATGCCAAAGTATTTAGCTGTAGCCGAAAAGGTTTATAAAAATATTAAAAAAGATAGCTTATTCACTGATGACATTACTCAGAATCTTAACTGTTTAATTAGTCAGATTCGAAAAGCGATCAAGGGAACTGACTTTAAACTCAAGTTCAACTATATAGATTTTGAAGAGAACTTAACCAAACCTTTAAGTGAATGCAAAGTTCAAATTGACTTGAGTGTCATGCCAAAATTTGCAAATGAAGGAGAGTATCTTCTATGGTTAGCTGGTTTTATTGAACGAATTACGGAAGGTGGAAAACCTAAATTGCCACCAATTTCGCAATTTCTTCCACCAGGTTTTAAGATGTCGAAAGATGCATTTCCTGTATCTGTAGCTCCTCAAAAAGAAGAGCATGCAGACATGATTATCAATTATTTTAAATCTGAAGATTTTAGTAAAACCAATAAAACTCCTTCATAAAAAGAATATAGAAGTGACCGTCCACCACACTTCTATATACTGCTGGTTTAACTTCAGCGACCGCCTTCTGGGGCGGTTTTTTTTGTCTTAATCCCATCCTAACTAACATTTAATATTGTCTAAATTTAGATTTTAGAAAATATTAAATGTATACAAATGTGCAAATATCTATTGAATTATAATAAATAACAATATCTTAAGTGTATTTGTTAATAAAGAAAAATATACGTTTTTCACATAAGCAATGTGTCAAGTAACGCAATTAAACATTTAGCTGTTCATAATCTTTAAAAAAAGGGGAATATAAATAATATGAACGAAAATGCCGAGCTAATTAAATACATAGATGTTGCTGAAAATGTATATGAACGTATTTATGAAAATAACCAAGTTTCAAATAACTTGATTGTTAACCTCAATCGAATTATGGCTGAAATCAAAAAGCAAGCCGAAGAAAAGGATCTAAAATTAAAGTATAACTCTATCGATTTTGAATATTGCCTGAGTTTGCCTTTGGCAGATAGAGATATAAAAGTTGATTTAAGTTTGATTCCTCATTTTGAACATCGTGATGAATGCATTTTATGGCTAACCAATTTTATTGGAAAAATTAGTGTGCAAAAAAGGATGATAAGGCAGAAACTAAATTATCATTAAAAAGAATTGGATTTTAAATGTGTGAATGAACCGTCTTTAGACGGTTTTTTGTGGGTGAAATATATAATATGATTTACCACAGATTGACACTCCATAATTAGAAAATGACATAGAGCGCTTTAAAATGAAAAAGCTTGTAATGACTTTTGCTGTATTCATTCAACTATCGACCTATAGCGTAGCCAATGATTCTACGGGCTATGTCGGTACGGGTGGAATTCAATATCTCAAAAATTCGCAGATTGCCATGCAAAGCGAAGATCTATTTATTAGTAAAAAACTGATTAAGGTCGATTACCTCTATAAAAACCTAAGCAATAAAGAGGTCACTGAAACCATTTTATTTCCCTTACCGCGCATTGATAATTTTTTTGAGTCTGATTTTGCCCATACCGAAGAACTTCTAAAAAGTTTTAAGATAGTGGTGGATGGGAAAAATATAAAACCGGAAATGCATGTCAGAACGTTTATTCAAAAAGATGAAAAATCACCGCTAATTGATGCAACAGACGAGTTTAAGCAATGCGGTTTTAGTGAAAAAGATATGCTCAACCCGTGGCTACGTAATAACTATGATTATGAATATTATGTAGATAAGCTAAAACAATGTAATAAGCCACAAATACAGAAAATTTTAGCCAATTTTAAAAAAGATGATGTAATCCCGTGGTCATCTCAAGTGATCTATAGTTGGAAGCAAACCTTTAAAGCCAATAGTTTGACTAAAATTCACCATGAATATAAACCTTTGGTGGGTGGTTCTGTTGCCTTATATCCCGAGGAAGATAGCCGACAATTTTGTATGGATAGTCAATTTAAGCAGGGCTTAAAAAAAGCCAGTGCAGAAAATTCACCATTTAGTGCTTTGGGCTATATTTTGACGACGGGTGCAAATTGGGCAAAGCCGATTGAAAACTTTAAGTTAACCATTGAGCGTGATAAAGATGAGCTGGTTTCTTTTTGCTGGGATGGCCAAGTTAAAAAGATTAGTCCAACTCAATTTCAGATGACCAAAACCAAGTTTGTACCCAAAAAAGACCTAGATATTATTTTTGTGAGAGTGAAATAAGCCAAACTCAAATAAAAATGAATAAATGGCTAGCCTAATCACGCTAAGAAATTCCATACTATAAAAGTAGAGGGATTTCTAATGCGGGATGAAACGTGAATTTAAAGAATCTGGAAGCTTTTTATTGGGTTGTGACTTTAAATAGCTTCAATAAGGCTGCAACTAAATTGCAAACCACCCAGCCTGCGGTATCTCAAAAAATCACATCTCTTGAAAATGAATTAGGCTTTAAAGTCTTAGATCGAAACTATCGGCAGTTTAAACCAACGCACAAAGGCTTAACTTTGTTTAAGTACGCCGAAAAATTTATGCGACTAGAAACAGATCTGGTGGCTGAACTCACTGAAAATCAGCATCTGACGGGTACAATTCGTTTAGGCGTTTCTGAAACGATTGTCTATACATGGCTAGTCGAATATATCGAAAAGGTTCAACAAGAGTTTCCAAAAATTTCAGTAGAAATTGTGGTGGACCTGACACCTAACTTACAAGAAGGTGTGCGGACAGGGGACTTAGACATGGCCTTTTTACTTGGACCAACGTTGGCTTTTGAATGTATTGAACAGGCATTGTGTGACTTTGAGCTGAGCTTTTTGGCTTCACCGTCATTTAAGGGCTGTGTGGCTCAAATGTCTTTTAAAACTCTCATGTCTCATACCATTTTAACTTATCCAAAAATTACCTATCCCTATAAAGAATTGAAAGCCAGAATGAAAGAACAAGGGATTGATGAACCACTTTCAATTACCAGTTATTCATTGGCAACTCTGTTGCGTTTAGCTGAGCAGGGCTTAGGCATTGCTGTCGTGCCGACCTTAACCGCTTTAAAAGAAATTACTGATGGCCGACTAGAAATATTAAATACACCTATTCAATTAAAAACCTTTCATTTCACCTCAATCTACATTCAAGGAAATGACGTTGCCTTGAAAGAAAAATTGACAGAGGTTGCCGTTAAAGTCTCGGAAAGTGCCATGAAAAGCCTCAATGAAAAAATCCAAAAATAAGCGCTGTTATTATTTTTTATAAAATATTTTTTCTTATTTTAAATAGGCTGCTTGCATGCAAAGTCATAAAAGCAGCTTATGAAGTTTGATAAGTAAAACTTATCCTGATTTTTTAATAAACATTAAATCATTTAAAATCAAATATTTGATTTTTTTATTTTATGTAAAAAGTCTTATTGTCCGTAGGGATTAGCTATGTTTTTATTTTAGTTACAAGATTTGATCACCGATTGTGTTGATTGGGGAACAGGGAATCTTTGTCATTTAAAAGGATTAAAGAATATCGTTTGGGAACGAAATGGTGTTCTTGGTTCAACTTGCAAATAGCGTTGTTAAGCTCAAATGGATGAGGAACGCATTAATATGTCTTTACTGAAATCTTCTTTTTTATCAGATCGCCAATGGGCCATTGTTGCCTCAATCTTTATGATGGCGACCTCTGCAATGGGGCCCGGATTTTTAACCCAAACTGCTGTATTTACAGTGAAGTTAGGGGCGGCATTTGGCTTTGCCATTTTAGTTTCCATTCTGATTGATTATGTGGTTCAACAAAACATTTGGCGAGTGGTGACACTTACTCAAATGCGTGCATCGGATATTGCCAATAAAGCAATTCCTGGCAGTGGTTACTTACTGGCTTTTCTGGTCATTCTTGGTGGTTTTTTCTTCAGTATCGGTAACATTGCAGGTGCGGCTTTAGGTCTAAATGCGCTTTTTGGCCTAGACACAAAGTGGGGTGGTATTTTAAGTGGTGCGTTAGCCATTTTGATTTTTGCTTCAAGAAAAGCAACGCTTGCCATGGATAAAAGCATGATCGTGTTGGGATTGCTTAAAATCCTCCTGATTATTATTGTTGCCGTCATCGTAATGCCACCTGTTGGTCAAGCTGTACATCAAACCTTTGCTCCAGATCAGATTGACTTTGCCATTATTACGACCATTGTCGGCGGTACGGTTGGTGGTTATATCTGTTATGCAGGCGCACACCGTTTACTCGATAAAGGTGCTGTTGGCCCTGAAAATATTGATGAAGTTGCTAAAGCTGCGACCAAGGGCATTATTGTTGTCGGCATCATGCGCTATGTATTGTTTTTAGCATTTTTAGGTGTAGTGGTGAGTGGTGCAAATATTGATTTAGCCAGCCATGATGCCAACCCAGCAGCTCAAGCATTTCAATATGCAGCGGGCACATTTGGTTTTAAATTATTTGGTTTGATTTTCTGGGCAGCCGGTATTAGTAGCACCATTGGCGCAGCATATACTTCAGTGTCGTTCTTTAATGTGTTTAAAAAGAACTTAACACCAAAACAAAACAACTATACGACCATTACTTTTATCGCATTGGCTTTATTGCTCTATGTGTTATTGGGCGCAACTCCAGCAGGGCTACTCATTTTTGTGGGTGGTTTTAACGGTTTAGTGTTGCCAATTGGTCTTACAATTTTTGTGTATGTTGCCGCATGCCGTAAAGATTTAATGGGTAATTATAACTATCCAAAATGGTTGCTTATTTTGGGTGGATTAACATGTCTGTTGACGTGGTGGATGGGCTATATGTCGTTTACGACAGTGTTTAACTATTTGACGAAGCTTTAAGCCAGACTTTGTTAAGTGATAAAGGAATAATGCCATGTTTGTAGATTTAAATAGTGATTTGGGTGAAAGCTTTGGCTCATGGAAAATGGGTAATGATGACCAGATTTTACCTGTCGTGACCAGTGCCAATATTGCTTGTGGCTTCCATGCTGGCGACCCGCTCGGCATTTTAAAAACAGTTCGTAAAGCAGTGGAGCTTGGTGTGACCATTGGTGCTCACGTGTCTTACCCAGACCTTGTTGGTTTTGGCCGCCGTAATATGGATTTGTCACGTGACGAATTGATTGCCGATGTGCTTTACCAAATTTCTGCACTCGATGGTTTGGCAAAAGTGGCAGGCTCAAAAGTGCAATACGTTAAACCGCATGGCGCACTTTATAACACCATTGCACACGACCAAGCTCAGGCAGCCGCAGTGATTGATGCAATTAAAATGTATAACCCTGAATTGGTTTTAGTGGCCTTGGCTGGATCAAACTTAGTGGAACAAGCACGAGCGGCTGGTTTAAAAGTCGTGTCTGAAGCATTTGCTGACCGTGCGTATAACAGCGATGGTTCATTGGTATCTCGACGTTTAGAAGGTGCGGTTTTACATGACTCGGCATTTGTTGCCAGTCGTGTGGTTTCAATGCTTAAAAACGGTGGAGTTGAGTCAATTGACGGTGTATTTACCCCAATTCAAGCCGACACCATTTGCCTACATGGCGACACCGACGGTGCTTTAGAAATGTCGGCAGCCATTAAAGCCGAGCTTGTAAAAAACAATATTGAAATCCGCCCGTTTGTAAACAAAGCATAAGGATGAGCACAATGTATAAGGATATTAAAGTCGACCCAGCTCAGCTTGAAGCCGCTTTAGATGCGCGTTTAAAAATCCGTGCTGGTTTTGATAAACCGACAGCAGGGATGGCTGCGGGCATGACACAGGTCAACATGATTTCGGTGCCAAAAGAGTGGGCTTACGATTTCCTTCTTTACGCACATCGTAACCCGCAAAGCTGCCCAGTGCTTGATGTGCTCGAAGAAGGCATCTATGCAACAAAGCTTGCTGCAGACTCAGACATCCGCACCGATTTCCCACGTTATCGCGTTTGGAAAGATGGTGAAATGGTTGATGAAGTGACCGATGCAAGTGAGATTTATAATGCGCATCCAGATTTGGTGACTTTCTTAATTGGTTGTAGTTTTTCATTTGAAACGGCTTTGCAAGAAGCGGGTATTGAAGTTCGCCATATTCATGATGACACTAATGTACCGATGTATTTGAGCAATATTCAGTGCCAGCCAGCAGGGCGTATTTCTGGAAATATGGTGGTTTCCATGCGACCAATTCCATCTCATCAAATTAGTGAAGCTGTGAAAATTACCGCGCGTATGCCAAGTGTGCATGGTGCGCCTGTACATATTGGGCACCCTGAAAGCTTAGGAATTTTGGACGTAAACAAACCTGACTTTGGTGATGCTTCTCGCATAGAAGCGGGTGAAATTCCAGTGTTTTGGGCTTGCGGTGTAACGCCTCAAGCGGCAGTCATGAACTCAAAAATTCCTTTTGCCATTAGTCATGCACCGGGCTACATGTTTATTACCGACATTCCTGACCGCGCTTGGATTGGCTAATTGGACTAAAGAAGAATTAAAAGGATAAGCAAATGCGTTTTTTATCGGTAAACGCCGATTGTTTTCTGATTGAGCTTGCGAGCCTAGAAGAAACATTGGCGTTGTACAATAAATTGCAAAATACGCAATTGAATGGAATTAAAGACTTAGTCCCCGCTGCAAAAACAATTTTGGTTTTTTTCAACGAGATCGAAACCAATTTTAAAACGCTGGTTGCTTCAATTCAGAGCCTCAAGATTGATTCAGGGTTTGAGCGTAGCGGACAAGAGGTGATTGTACCGATTCGTTACGATGGTGAAGACCTTGCTCAGGTTGCTGAGTTACAAGGTTTGTCTGTGGCTGATGTGATTAGAAAACATCACCAAAGCGTGTGGAATGTCGCTTTTATTGGTTTTGCGCCCGGTTTTGCTTATATGAGCAGTCCCGATCGGCCTTTTACCGATATTCCACGCTTAACGGTTCCACGTAAAAAAATACCGTCAGGTTCTTTGGGCTTGGCTGGAAAATACTCTGGTATTTACCCAAAAGACAGTCCGGGTGGCTGGCAGCTTATTGGTACAACATCGGAAAAAATGTGGGATTTAGAGCGCAAAAATCCAGCACTACTTTTACCGGGCATGACTGTACATTTTGAAGATGTTACGCATCGTCCAACGACAGTGAATGTACCGCACCAAATTACTCGTATAGTTGAGCCTAAGCAATCTACACCACTGTTTAAGATCACTGCGCCAAGTCTACAGATGCTCATTCAAGACGAAGGGCGTTTAAACCAGACCAATATTGGAGTTGGCGTGGCTGGTGCAATGGATTTGTCGGCCATGCACAGTGCTAACCGTGTTGTGGGTAATCCAACCGATACACCCGTCATTGAAGTTTTAAATGGCGGCCTAAAAGCCAAAATGCAGCATGCAGGCGTTATTGCAGTTGCAGGTGCTATTTCAAACATTCGAGTGAAATTTGCTGATGGTCAAACCGTAGACTTTGAAAGCTATCAACCGATTGATCTGGATGAAGGTGATGAATTTCAAATTCAGCCACCGACAGCAGGGCTTCGAAATTATTTGGCTATTCGTGGTGGCATAGACGTTGAACCTGTACTCAATAGTGCTTCGTTTGACAGCTTGGCAGTATTAGGGCCAGAGCCTTTAAAGCTTGGAGATACCATTTATCAAGGACAGGTCAAAGCAGCCAATATTAGCGTAAATGAAGTGGGTAAAAACGATTTGCCACGAGCTGGTGAAGTGGTTGAGCTAGATATTGTGATGGGGCCACGCACAGATTGGTTCGAACAAGGCAGTATTGAACTGCTCTGTCAGCAAGAATGGCTTGTGACCAATGAAAGCAACCGCGTTGGGCTAAGACTTTCAGGGGAGCAGCCTTTAACGCGCAAAATTACCCATGAACTGGAAAGCGAAGGCACATGCATTGGTGCTTTGCAGATTCCACCGAGTGGTCAGCCGGTTTTGTTTATGAATGATCACCCTTTAACGGGCGGATATCCGGTTATTGGCGCTGTTGCTAAACACCATTGGGATTTGGTGGCACAGATACCAGCAGATTGCCGCATCAAATTTAAAAAAATTGCCGAATTTACAGATTTTGAGAATGAATGATGAATACAGAAAAATTATTGATTGCTAACCGTGGTGAAATCGCCGTTCGTATTATTCATGCTTGTCGTGATATGGGAATTGCATCGGTCGCGTTATATGCAGATGACGACATTGGCAGCATGCATGTCGAACTTGCAGATGAAGCATGGGGCTTGGCTGGTGCTACCGCAAGCGAAACCTATTTAAATATTCCTGCCATTATCGAAGTTGCAAAAAAATCGAAAGCGACTATGGTTCATCCGGGTTATGGCTTTTTATCTGAACGTGCCGAATTTGCTCAAGCCGTGATTGATGCAGGCTTAAAATGGGTAGGGCCATCACCAAGTGCCATTGAAAAACTAGGCGATAAAATCGAAGCGCGTAAAATTGCAGCTTCAGTGGGCGCGCCTTTAGTTCAAGGTACGCAAGACCCACTCAACAATGCAGATGAAGCCTTAGAGTTTGCCAAACAATTTGGCTTAGCGATTGCCATTAAAGCTGCATTTGGTGGCGGTGGCCGTGGTTTAAAAGTCGCGTGGAAACTCGAAGAAGTAAAAGAGCTTTATGAGTCGGCAGTACGAGAGGCAAAAGCTGCCTTTGGTCGTGGTGAATGTTTTGTCGAGCAATATCTAGATAAACCGCGCCATGTAGAAGCGCAAGTGATTGCTGACCAACATGGCAACATTGTCGTGCTTGGTACACGTGATTGTTCATTGCAACGCCGTAACCAAAAGTTAGTCGAAGAAGCACCAGCTCCGTTTATTAGCGATGAGATTTACCAACAAATTTTAACCTCGGCAAAAGACATTTGTCAGGCTGCAAATTACGTTGGTGCAGGAACAGTTGAATATTTACTGAGTCGTGATGGAAAGCTTTCATTTTTAGAAGTAAACACGCGTTTGCAAGTTGAGCACCCAGTTACTGAAGAAACGTCAAAAGTTGATTTGGTGGTAGAGCAAATTCGTGTCGCGCAGGGCCAAGCGCTTTCTATTAAAGAAACACCAAAAGCCCAAGGCCATGCGATTGAGTTTCGTATTAATGCCGAAGACCCAGCGCGTGGTTTTATTCCAGCGTTTGGGGTGTTGAGTTTGTTTGAAGCGCCGTTTGGTCATGGTGTACGAGTCGACACAGGCGTTCGAACTGGCTCATTAGTGTCTAGCCACTTTGACTCACTCATGGCAAAACTGATTGTGACTGGTCCAACCCGTGAAGTTGCAATTGCCCGCGCTAAACGTGCTTTAAAACAATTTAAAATTGAAGGTGTAGCTTCGGTTTTAGACTTTCACCGTGCGGTACTTAATGAACCTGACTTTACAGATGAATTTAATGTACATACGCGCTGGATTGAAAATGACTTTAAACAAGAGTTAAAGCCAACCAAACGTGGCATTCCAAACCATCAACAGCCAATGCTGCTTAGCTACATTGAAATTGATGGCAAGTTACACCGTTTAGGTTTACCTGCGGGCATGTTTGCACAAGGCCCAGCAACCGCCGTTCAAGCGCAAACAGCCGAGCCAGAAGTGAGCGCTGAGCATTTACTTGCCCCAATTAATGGAGTGATAAGCGCTTGGAAAGTCGAAAATGGAGAGCAAGTCACCGAAGGCCAAGTAGTTGCCATTATGGAAGCCATGAAAATGGAAGTACAGGTACTGGCACATCGCAGTGGTGTTATTCAGATTGGCGCAGAGAAGGGTGCGACCTGCCATGCAGAAACTATGATTGCGAGTATTAATTAAGTTTTGAATAAATGATTTGGCTCACTTAAGCATTAGTTTAATTGGGTCAAATCGAATGCTTATTTATTCACTCAGTTTGTTATTTTTCACAGTACTCGTTAACCATTTTCAGCTTGAAAATCAGCCCTAATTGTGAGATATTTATCACAGTTTAGTGATATCAAAATTAATCACTGTATCGAAAGCTCGCTTATGCGGGCTTTAATTTTTAGCCCAGTTTAAGCATTTCTCACTTAATGAGCTGGCAGCATAAAAACAATTTGAGAATTTGGCACTCACTCAAAGGCGAATTGAAGAACGCGAATGAAAATTCTACCTTCATCTGAATATGATCAAATTCTAAAATACAGTGTCTATTGGCTCGCCATATCAATTGTGATTGGAGTCGTTGCGGGGCTGGCCTCGACTTTAATTTTTGTGGCTTTTGATATTTCAAATAAAGTTAGAAGTCTGCATCACTGGCTCATCTATTTCTTGCCTTTTGTGGGCTTTGGTATTGGTTATCTCATTAAAAAATATGGTTCACCCATTGAACGGGGAACGCATTTACTGATTGATGAAATTCATCAGCCTAAATCGTTCATTCCAAAACGAATGAGCCCCATCATTTTTATCACCTCAATTTTAACGCAGTTGTTTGGTGGTTCGGCTGGGCGTGAGGCACCAGCAGTTCAGCTTTCGGGTGCCTTAATTGACCACTTGAGCCATATATTAAAAGTCTCGGAAGATAACCGAAAAATTTGTTTAATCGCCAGTATTGGTGCGGGCTTTGCTGGGGTCTTTGGTTTGCCTTTGGCTGGTGCAATTTATGGCTTGGAAATTACTGCTTTGGGTAATTTACGATATTCAGCCATTTTTCCATGTTTTGTGTCTGCCCTTGTTGCATCGACCATTCCTGAACTATTCGATATCGTTCACCCACACATTTTTTATGTGATTAGTGAGTTTCCGCCTATTCATTTCGGCACGCTCATGAACTTAATTGTGGCAGGGCTGATCTTTGGTTTGATTGCACGGTTCTTTATTGCCGCAATTCATTTTGCCAGTGACATCTTTTATAAATACATTCGCTATTTGCCATTAAGAACGATGGTGGGCGGTATCGTGATTATGCTACTTACTTTGTTCACTGCGCATCAGCAATACAATGGTTTGGGTACAGATAAAATCATTTCATCTTTTTATGTGCCGATTGAGTTTTACGACTTTTTTAACAAGACTATTTTTACTGCCATCACTTTAGGTTCAGGCTTTAAAGGTGGCGAGATTACGCCGTTATTTTATGTGGGTGCGACATTAGGTAATGCTTTAGGGGCGGTTTTAAACTTGCCAATTTCATTGCTTGCAGGCTTAGGCTTGGTAAGCCTATTTTCTGGAGCGAGTAAGGCGCCGTTAACGTCTATTATTTTAGCTGTTGAGCTATTTGGAATGAATGTTGCGACTTATGCCATCATTACCTGTTTATTGGCAGCGTTATTTTCCGGAAATTGTGGGTTGTATCGCCGTAAAAAGTTGATGGATTAGTGGGTGGTTTATAGATAGGGCTTGATTGGGCTTTGGTTCAGTCGGGTCTGCATAGAGGTTTTATTATAAAATATTAAAGATAAAAATTGGTATATTAAAAGCTTTGTAAAATATACGTTGAATTTAGGTAATATCACTAATAATTATTTCGTTTGTTGGTTCTGTGTTTATGAAGATCTAAAATATTTGTATATAAATTAATATATATTCTTGGAGATAAGATAAAATAGATTTTATGTAAATAAAAGTCATCTGTAGCATAAGGCTTGATAAAAAATTAAATTTTGATAATTTATTAGTGTGAGATTTATAAATTTAGTAGAAAAAAGCTGAAAAGAGGTTTGTTTATGGGAGATGTAACAAAAGAGGCTAGTGCCAAAATAGCAGGTTATATCTTTCAAATTCAAAGAGCACTTTATAGAATTTTAAAGAGTGATGCTTCTAATTTAGTTATTGGTATTGAAACAGATGATGATGTCGTAGAAATATCCTCAGATCATGGCTCTTTATCAGAAATTACATTAGAACAAGACAAACATTCAGTTAATCCAACTAAAAATCCTTATCAAGATAGTAGTAAAAATTTATGGCATACACTCCATATCTGGCTAGAATCTATGGAAAAAATGCAGCAAACCCATTCGAAGATAAATTATTGTTTAGTAACTAATAGTTTAGTTAATAGGAATTCTTTAGTTCATACATTATCCGAAGCAATGAAAAATAAAGAAATTGATGAATGTATTGCGTCAATGAGAAAAATTGCAGATGAGTATGAGGAAGGTGTCGGGAATTCTAATGTTATTAAAACGGTTTTAACCTACAGTGAGGAGAAATTAAAATTTTTAATTCAAAATCTTGAGCTAAAAGATTGTAATGCGACGGAAGATGAAGAGAAGCTTAAAGAAGCAACTATAAATTTATTCCATCTGCCTAAAGATTTTGAAAATTATAAAACTTTTATATATGAGAATCTCTTGGGTTATTTGACTAATTTTTGTCAAGAAAGATGGAAATCAAAAGAAGCAGCATGGATTGATAAAGATCAGATATCTAATAGGCTTTATCAAGAAATAAGTAATATAAAATTCCAAAAATATGTTGAACAACCGTTGATTTCAACTAAATATAAAGAATACTTGAGTGCTAGTAAAGGTTCTCATTTATTTATTGAGCAATTGATTTATTTAGGATTGCCTGAAAATTATTGTAATAATGCTTTAGAGGCATATTGGGGATTTTATTCTGAAAAAGTTAGATTAGAAGATGAGGGAGAAGTTTTACTTTCTCAATGGGATGCACGTAATTCTGCACTTCATAATAGATGGACCTATATTAATAATGATGTTCAGACTTTTTCAACTTCTACAGATGATGTTTATACTTGCAAGCAAACAATTCAAAAAACATTAGATCCAAATTATCTAGCACCTATAGGTGAAAATAAAACTATGCATCCTTATTTCACAATTGGTAATTATCATTATTTAGCTAACTTACCTGAACATCAATATTATATTTATTGGCATTCAATGTATGCAAAAAAGGATGCTTAAAATGAATAAAGGTTATTTAGATAAAAGTCTTATTCAAAATAGTTTATTAGCAAGTACATTGTTGACTTGTTTTATAAAAAAATATGAAGATTTAAACTCACACACAGATAGTGTTGATTTATTAAAGTTGCTTTTAGTGTTGCCACTTGTTTGGCACAAAGAAAGCTGTAACTTAATTTGTAAAAGGAAATTAACAACATCTTTGAACCAAATACTAACTGAAAACAGTTTAATAAAAGCAAATTTTGAAAAAAGAGTTTTAGAATTTTCTCCAATAGCTATACAAGGGCTAAATTTAGCAAATTCGACAAAATTAATCTCTGTTGTAAAATCTCAAGAAAATACTTTATTTATCTGTAATTTTAAAAAATGGCCATCTAATTATAATTATAAAGTATTACCTAAAGAGATGCTTTATACCATTAATAGATTAGCATACTGGTTTAAAAATCATAGTACTGAAGAATTATATTTTATGTTGATGGGGAAATGAGATGCGATTTTATTTAAAAAAATTAATTTTATGGCCTACAAATAAAGAAAATAGTATTGAAGAAATTGAATTTCATAAAGATAAAATTAATATAGTTCATGGTAGAAGTGGAACTGGAAAATCTTCTATTCTTTCAATAATAGATTACTGTTTAGGAGCTAGTAGATGCTCCATACCAGTAGGATTAATACGAGATGAGGTAGATTGGTTCGGCGTAGTGTTAGTAGTTGATGAAATTAATATTCTAATTGCTAGACGAACACCGAAAAGTAAGCAGGCAAGCAAAGAGTTTTATGTAAAGAACTTAACAAATCAAGATATACTGCCTGATCAGTTTGTTTCAAATTACAATGATTTAAAACTAAAAGACTTATTTAATAATAGAATTTTAAAAATTAGTAATTTACCACAAACAGTAGAAGAGGAAACTAGGGGATTTGATGGAAGGGCTTCTTATAGAGATCTTTCAGCTTTTAATTTCTTGCCTCAGCATATAGTTGCAAATCCTAATACACTTTTTTATAAAGCTGATTCTTATGAACATAAGGATAGATTAAAGAAAATTTTTCCTTTTGCATTAGGTGTTGTTAATAATGAATATTTGCTTAAGGAGAGACAAAGAGCAATTAAGCAACGTGAGTTAGATAGCTTGATAAAAAAACAACAGACAACCCAAAGAGATATTAATGCATGGCAAGCTGATGTAAATAAGTTGTGGTTAAAGGCAATAGAATTAGGATTAATAGTAAAAGAAGATTTAGAGTCTACTGAAGATAAAATCAAGAATTTTCAATTTTTATGTGAAAATATGAAAAATAATAATCTTTTAAAATTAATTAAAAATCCAAATTATTTATATTCTAATGAAATTTATCAAAAAAATAAAAAAATTGAAATAAAGTTTCAACAAGAAGTCGATAAGTTAAGAGTAAAAATAAGAAATTTTAGATCTTTGTCTACTACTGCTACTAACTTTAGTTCCGCTGTTGATATAGAAAAAAATCGTACAGTAAATTTTGAATGGTTTAAAGAAAATTTAGCTGAAAAAAATCATTGTATAGCCTGTGGTTCTGAGAGTAATCAGTTAAATGATTTAATCAGTAATTTAGAGGTAAAAGTAAATAAATTGAATGAACTGTCTGGTGTTTTGTATGAAAATCCTGTTGTAGATTTAGAAATTGAAAAGCTTGAAAAGGAATTGGTATGTGCACAAAATAACCTTCATGAAATAAGAAAAGAAAATTTGGTCTTAGAAGTCGAACATAATAAAAAAAATGATTCCTTAAGCCAAATTTATATTTTATTAGGAAGAATAGAAGCACTTTTAATAAATTATCAAGAAAATAGAAATGAAGATGATCTTAGTTTGAAAATAAAGGAACTGGCAAAAGAGATTCAAGATTTAGATAATTTTTTTATGAATTCAAGGAAAATTAATTTAGAAACTACTGCATATGAAAAAATTGGTAATTTAATAGAAATATATTCTAAAGAGTTTAAATTGGATCAAAGAGGGAATATTTCTTTAGATAAGTCAGAGTTAACTTTGAGATTTGATCAATTAGATAACGGGATAAAAGAGTATTTATGGGAGGTAGGTAGTGGTGAAAATTGGATGGGTTACCATATTTCTACCTTTTTAGCTTTACATGAATATTTCTCACAGAAGAAAAATTCTCCAGTTTTTAACTTTTTAGTAATTGATCAGCCAAGCCAAGTGTATTTTCCTACTACTGTCTCTGGTTATAATGAGTTAGATGATATTGAGAAGTTACAGCTTATTACTCAAGAAATTGATCAATCAAGTGAAGAGCATTTGTCTACTAATGTTACTGAGACAAATAAGTTAAATGATATTGATCTACAGCTCACTTCTAAAGAAATTGATCGAAATTATGATATCGCTGCAACTAAACGTATCTTTGAGATGCTTGAACTTGGTTTGGAAAGATCAAATTTTGGTTATCAAATTATTGTATTAGAGCATGCAGATCAATCTATTTGGGGTGGTTTTAATAATACCGTTGAGATAAGAAACTGGAAGAAGCAAGAAGATGGTCTAATACCAAAAGAATGGGTTAGAACATGAATTTAATTTAAAAAATTACCTTCGCAACCGCTCTACTTTAATACGATTGTCATTTCGCACGCTTGACGCCAACAAGTGCGAATACTATCCTTTGCGGGCTGGCCTACATTGCTAGCGGGTTTTAGCAGACCCTATCTAACAAAGACGATATACGAAACCTAGTTTTGTGTATCGTGATCTCGTTCGCCCCCTTTTTCTCTACGGTAGGGCGGAAGGGGGACACCTTCGGGTGTGCTGGTTTCTTTGTTGCCAGTCTGCTAACCCTCTTTCGTCCTGCCACCATCATTTAGCAGTGATCGGTAGGATTTCTTTTGTTAACAAAGGAGTCCGCTATGCGTACTAATTCTTCTCAATTTTTGGCCTTTTCCAAAATCTCTCCGCCCATACCAATTAAACAGTCTATAAAACGGTTTAATCGACTCTAGGTTTTCTACGCCTTAAGAATCGTTACGACTAAAAAATCATAGCAACAATAAAACCTGAGATAGCTTAGGGCACAGTTTTGTGCCGCTTTTGCATGCCTGTTTTTAGCACTCATTTTAAGAGTGACGGCATTTCTATCTCTTTTAGATACAACAAAAAATTATTTTAAGCGGTATACATGACAAATTTAGAATCTTCATTTAGAGCGCTGCGCGTGCTTCACGTAGCAAAAGATTTATTTAATCAAGATGGCTTTCATAAGGTCGGTGTCGACCGAATTATTGCAGAAGCCAAAATTCCCAAAGCTACTTTCTATAACGACTTTCACTCAAAAGCCCGACTGATCGAGATGTGTCTCACTTTTCAAAAAGATGCGCTCAAAGTAAAAGTATTTTCCATTCTTAATTCATACAAAGAGCAAATGGTGCTTGATAAACTCAAGCAGATTTACCTTTTACATGCCGACTTAAATGGCTTTTATCATTTGCCCTTTAAAGCAATTTTTGAAATTGAAAAGCTCTACCCAAAAGCCTATAGCGTGGTGATTGAATATAGAACTTGGCTAATCAGCGAAATTTATAAACTGCTTTTAACCGTCAAAACTACGGCTTCAATGAAAGATGCGCACATGTTTTTGTTTGTGATTGATGGGGCAATGGTTCAGCTTTTAAGTAAAAACAGTGTAGATGAGAGAGACAAGCTACTCGAGTATTTTTTAATAATGCTGTCTTAGCGATAAACCCAAACATAATCTAAAAGAAAAAAGCCCGTAATTGGGCTTTTTATTTATTCGAGCTCTAGTTGATCGTCATCTTTCGTGACTTTGATTTTCAACTTTTTATATTTACGCTTGTTTGGATCTAAAGCAGAGTTTGTCACTTCATCAGCAAATTTTGGATTCTGCATGAGTTTGGCATAGGCTCTGTAACCTATACGGATTCTGGTAGGTGGACAATCTGTTCTTCTGGAATAATATTCAATAAGCGAATTTAATTCCTTTAACAAACTCTGATGTTCCATTGTATTGCTTAATTTCTATTAATTAGTAAGTTGTTTTCAGCATACTAAACTTTAGAAAATTTCTAAAGATGTAAAAGATGTAGTTGATATACATCACTTTTAATAAATGTTAATTGATTTGCATTTATTTTATTAAGAGTGAATTAATTTGCATTTTATTTGGTATTTCTGATTTCTTTTTAATCAAACAGTCATAACCAAGGTGTAAATTAATGTTAGAAAAAGAAAATAGATAGAAGATTGCCACGAACAATAATTACTTAAGCAATTTTCTCACACTGTGGTATTAAGCTGACTTTAACGAGTCGGCTTTTGTTTTTGTGGACAAATAAAAAGCCCTAGATCGGGCCTTTTACTTTTTAAGTTAGTGATTAAAACTTAAGTTTTTTAAGTCCACGACTTACGCCATTTTGTAGAGCTGCTTTAATGATCGGGCCAAGAAAAGGCACTCGTCCTTTAAAGCTAATGGTGTAATCCAAACGAGTACGGTTGTTTCCCAAATCAATAAACTTCATCACACCACGGTGACCTTTAATTGGGCTAATGCCGCTTGTAATTGCATATTCGATCAGTTCATTTTCTTTGTAGACTAAATTAGTTTCTACAAAAGAAGGTGTAAATGGAATAGACATTTTACGAGCAGAACCCACACCATTACGAGCGTCTTTTCCGTTACTAATGCGAGTCACTTTAGCAGGAGCGAAAAGTTTGCTCAGGTTTTCATGTTCACTCAAGACGGCAAAGACCTTGTCTACGGGTGCATCAAATTCTTGTACGATGTTGATTTTTTGAGTTTTTAACATCTTATTCCCTCTGAAAATAATTTTGACATTGGTGATTGTCAGTTTTTGGATATTAGCACGCTTTGGGCAATGGGGGGAATTCTACTTCATCGGAGTTTTGAGTCTTCAGCAATCAGAGCCTGAATTGATCAATTGACCTAAATACTAAAACATCTGTTTTAACCTAACATGGTTAATTAAAATTTAAACGCCTAATATCTATGCTTGGGATAAGAACGAGTACAACAAAAATGAATGCTGTTCAACCAACAAAGCCCGCAGGCGTTATGCGGTATTTAATAAGTAAACTGAGTGTAATAGGCCTTGTAGTCTGTGTCACAAGTGCATCTACCGCTAAAGAAATAAAATCAGGAGATTCAGCAATGGGTTATCAAAATCAAGCTGCTTGGCAACAAATTGAACAATTTCTTCCTCAAGAATTTCATATTCCCAAAGACCAATTACCAAAAGAAGAATGGTGGGCTTGGAATGGTAATAACATCCATTTGGATACTTATCGAAATCCAAATGCAAAAATTAAAGTGATTTTATTTCATGGTGTAGGTACGAATGGCCGACAAATGTCGATGATTTTAGGTAAACCATTGGCTGATCGGGGATATGAAACAATTGCAGTCGATATGCCGGGCTATGGTGTCACTCAAGTTAGCAAAGGCAAGGTTATTAGCTATAACGATTGGGTACAGGCTGGTAGTGATTTAATTGATATTGAATTAGCAAAAGATAGTCGTCCGGTTGTGCTTTATGGCTTAAGCGCAGGTGGAATGCTGACGTATCACGTTGCGGCAAAGAATAAAAAAGTGAAAGCAATTGTGGGAATGACCTTTCTTGACACAAGTAGTCAGAAGGTTACAGACACAGTAGCAAGTAACTTATTTATGAGTCGAGTAGGGACACCAATTGCGCATTTGACTGCAAAAACACCTCTGGCCTCAATGCGGATTCCAATGAGCTGGGCAAGTAAAATGAGTACTTTGGTGAACAATAAAGACGCTTTAAAGGCCTTTATGAAAGATAAAACCTCGGCTGGTAACTCGGTTTCACTCACATTTTTAGACTCATATATACATTACAAACCTGAAGTGATGCCTGAAGAGTTTGATGTGTGTCCAGTCTTGTTAACTCAACCAGAAAAAGACCGTTGGACCCCACTTGATTTAAGTACACCATTTCTTAGCCGTATTCAGAAAGTACCTGTAAAAACCGTAATATTGGAAAATGCAGGGCATTACCCATTAGAGCAGCCGGGTTTATCTCAAATGGTTGATGCCATTGATGGCTTTTACAGCACTACGGTGAAATAACGAGTAATTGTGACCCGTTTTAATTCTGCTCGTTACGGTTTTTTATTTCGTAATTTTTTAAAGAAAGGTTGAATCACAGACCAGTTGGTTGAAATCCAACAAATAAATGAACCAGCCGTAACCATGGCTGTTCCTTGCCAAAAGCTTAAGGATAATTGAGTTTGTAAAACAAACATCGCCAAAATAGACGAAATAATAGGGGTGAAATAAGAGGCAACCACAAGCATGGTAATGTTTCCATGAATGATGCCAATGTTCCATGCCGCATAGCCAAAGCCAATTGCAGTGGATGCAATTAAAAGGGTGATTACAGTTGGAATATCCATTGAAGGAATGGCAAATTGCCCAGAGAGAAGCAGCTTGAGCCATAGTGTTAGTGCGACACAAACAAAGAAAATAGAGATCGGGTTTTGCCCATTACTCATTTTTTTGGTGAGTACACAGTAAAAAGCCCAGATAATGGCACCTACAAATGCCAAAATATAGCTCAGAGGGTTACTATGAAAATTATCGACAATGCTACTTAGACTAAAATCACCGCTGCCAGTTTGAATAAAAATAATGCCAGAAATTGAAATAAGTAAGCCGAGAATAATAAGAAAATTAAACTTTAATTCCTTAAAAATAACAAAAGCCAAAACCGTTAAACTCGGCCACAGATAGTTAACAATGCTGACTTCAATTGCTTGTTGAGGGCTTTGAGAGTAAGCAATCGCAAATGAAAAACACAACTCGTAAGCAACGAACAGGACTGTACCCAATATTAAGTATTTTTTGGAAATCTGCTTAAAGTCTGGAACTTTGAAAATGGCAAGCAACAGTAGCGCACTTAAAGAATAAATAAGCGTAACACCTAGCTCAGGTCCAATGGCGGCACTGACTTGTTTCATCAGACCGACCATAGATGCCCACATGAGAATGGCGCTTAAACCAATCAATGTTGCTAGATTTTTTGACATAAAATTCAGTAAATAACGGTTAGAAAATGGTAAAAGATTAAGTCAGACTGGCGAAAGGAATAAATTTTCAAGATAGGGAATATAGGACAAATTATATAAAATATAAACAATTAAATTTATTGATTGGTTGAATCTGCTATGTTTATTTAAGCATTCAATTGGGTAAAGAAATTTCGAATAAAACAACATTGTTACGAGGAAAATATGGAAGTTATTAAGACGGTTGGTGTGGTAGGTGCAGGTGTAATTGGAGCAAGTTGGACGGCCTTATTTTTATATAAAGGATTTAAAGTTAAGGTTTATGACCCGTATCCTATAGATGAAGCGATTTTTAAAAAAAGAATATCTGCAAATTTAAATGATTTATTGGCTTTGGATGGAAACTCTGAGCATAGCCATTCTCTACAAGATGTACTGCTTCATCTGGAAATTTCTAATCATTTGAAAGATGCAGTTTCAGAAGCTGATTTTATTCAAGAAAATGCACCTGAACGTCTCGATATCAAACAACAGCTATATCAAGAAATCACAGCATATTGTCCTCAACATACTATTATTGCTTCAAGTTCATCGGGCTTAAAAGTATCTGATTTTCAAAAAGAGGCACAACATCCTGAACGTATTTTACTAGGTCATCCTTTTAATCCGCCTCATCTCTTACCTTTGGTCGAGATTGTGGGTGGTACTTTGACATCTCCACAAGTTTTGAAACAGGCTTCCGAGTTCTATAAACAATTAGGTAAGAACCCAATCGTTTTAAATAAAGAAGTCAAAGGGCATGTAGCAAACCGCTTGCAGGCTGCGCTATGGCGAGAAGCCTTCTCACTGGTTGAACAAGGTGTGTGTTCTGCCGAAGATGTTGACGTCGCTATTACCAGTGGGCCGGGTTTAAGATGGGCGTTATTTGGTCCCTATATTAATATGCAGCTTGCAAACCAAAAGGGTTTTAAAGAGGCGATCCATCATTTAGGTCCTCCAATGACAGAATGGTGGAACGATATGCAAGCATTTCAACATTCAGACGAGACAACAGAGTTATTGGAAGCAGAAACCAATCAGCTGTTAACTCAATATAAAGATACCGATTTATACCAAACCAGAGATAAAGGATTGGTGGATATCTTAAAGCTCAGACAGCAGCTCAAGTTAGATTAAGACCAGTCTCCATAATAGAGCCAATCATTTTAATATAGAGATGATTGGCTTTTTGTTAGATCAATAAGAAAAACATTCCTAATTAAAATTGCTGTGCATTCGTTAATTGTTACTCAAATCTCTATAGAGATAATTACTGCGGTGTCGATGCTGTATTGCTGCTATGAAATGCACAATTTTTAGTGCAGCTTTTTATTTTTGAACTTAAAACGCACTCAAATTGCCCAAGTTTAGTATTACTTTTAACCAAAAACGTAATACTAAGCTGGCATGTCCTTTGCATAGTCTTAAGCAATCAAAAGTGATCTAGGGTTCCGATACTTACAGTATGTCTGGACCGAGAGTTCACGGTTCCTAGCGAACTACACGGAGGGATAAAAGCCCGGGAGGAAGTCTAAAACTATCCGACAGGAGTAGCTATGAACACTGCAAGTTATCATAACAATCAGGCGATTTGGACCGAACTTTTACCCGGCGGACATCACTGGTCAGGTCGTATTCAAAAGGGAACTATTCTTAGATTTACATCGCTTGGCGCTCAGGCAAATGTTTCTTTGTTTTGTGTAAATGCTGCCGATGTGCTTGAACGTTTTAACATGCCCGACAGTTTAAAAGGGCAACACACCGCCTATTTAAAAGCTTCCAATGTGCTGTATTCAGACCTTGGCCGTGTGATGGCTTCCATTGTTCATGATGACCATGGTTGGAACGATGCACTTTGTGGCCCGAGCCGACCTGAGCAAATTGAAAAGCAATTTGGTGCGCGTACATTTCAAGATGCCCGCAATGATATGTACCAAAACGGCTTAGACAGTTTACTCATTGAAATGTGTAAATACGGACTTGCCAGCCAAGACCTGAGTGCTGCGGTTAACCTATTTTCTAAAGTTGTGCCAGATGAAAACGGCGCTTTGTCTTATGTCAGTTCTGACAACACCAATCAAAGCATTGAATTGCGCTTTGAAATGGACTGCTTGATATTTTTATCTGCCGCGCCGCATGGTTTAGACACCAGCCCAATCTATCAACCTGCTGATATTCAACTCAGTCTATTTAAAGCCAACTCTCTAACAGACAGCGATATTTGTCGTGATGCGTGTTCGCAAAATCAGCGTGCGTTTCAAAACACAGCCCGCTACTACGCGCTTAGCAATATTTAAATCAGGAGAAGCATCATGACAGTTTTACAATCATTTGAAAAAGCAGTTTTAAATGAAGTTTGTCCTGCGGGTGAAGCGTGGATGTGCGAGGTTAAAAAGGGCCAATATTTTCGAATTATTGACCTTGAGGGAAACCAAGCGGTCGATACTTTGTTTATGAGTGCCGAAAATCCAACTGAGCGTTATAGCGCAATGGACACTTTGGCTATCAACCAACAAATCTATTTAGAAAACGGCACCAAGCTCTATAGTAACTTTGGTCGTCCAATTGCCGTTATTCATGATGATAACTGCGGGCGCCATGACACCATTGGCGGTGCCTGTTCATGTGAAAGTAATACGGTTCGCTATGCACATGAAACGTACCCTATGCATAGTTGCCGTAACAACTTTATGTATGCCTTGGCAAAACATCCCATTGCAAAAAAGCATGGCTTAAATGTGCGTCACATCGGCCCAAACATTAACTTTTTTATGAATGTGCCAGTAACGCCAGACGGTCAGCTTAAATTTGATGACGGCATTTCAGGACCGGGGAAATACGTCGAAGTTCGGGCAGAAATGGATTTAATTGTTTTAATTTCCAATTGTCCTCAGCTAAACAACCCATGTAATGCCTATAACCCAACCAAAATTCAATTGGTTGTCCGTGAAGCGGAAGGGGTGTAAGCATGTTTAAAAAAGTTCTGATTGCCAACCGCGGTGCAATTGCCTGTCGTGTAATTCGTACCCTTAAAAAACTCGGGATCGCTTCGGTTGCAGTTTATTCTGAGGCCGATCGTGATTCTTTACACGTGACTTTGGCCGATGAAGCTTTCCTAATTGGCCCTGCACCTGCCCATCAAAGTTATTTAAATATTGAAAAAATCCTTGAGGTTGCAAAACAGTCGGGTGCAGAAGCCATTCACCCTGGTTATGGTTTTTTGTCTGAAAATGCCGAGTTTTGTGATTTATGTGAAAGCCAAGGCATTGCTTTTATTGGGCCAACCTCAAGCCAAATGCTCGATTTTGGTTTAAAACATACTGCACGTGAACTCGCTATTAAAAGCAACGTGCCTTTACTTCCGGGCAGTTCACTACTTGCAGATGAAGCTGAGGCCTTGACCGAAGCGGCCCGTATTGGTTATCCGGTCATGCTTAAAAGTACCGCGGGTGGCGGTGGTATTGGCATGCGTCTGGTCTGGAATGAAACCGAATTAAAAGATGCCTATCAAACTGTGTCTTATTTAGCGCAGGTCAATTTTAAAGATGCTGGTTTGTACCTAGAGAAATTTGTACAACATGCACGCCATATCGAAGTACAAATTTTTGGTGATGGACAAGGGCAAGTTTTAGCGTTGGGTGAGCGTGATTGTTCGGTGCAACGCCGTAATCAGAAAGTCATTGAAGAAACACCCGCACCACATTTAAATGAACAGCAACGCGAATACATTCAAAAAGTTGCTATTCAACTGATGCAGTCGGTGAACTATCGCTCGGCAGGCACGGTTGAGTTTGTCATGGATACCGAAACCCAAGAATTTTATTTCTTAGAGGTCAACACTCGTTTGCAAGTCGAGCACGGCGTGACCGAGCAAGTGTTCGGTGTCGATTTAGTTGAATGGATGATCACCTTGGCAAGTGGAGACTGGTCAGCACCGACTAAACAGTTAGAGCCAACAGGCCACTCTATTCAAGTTCGTCTTTATGCCGAAGACCCGATTAAACAGTTCCAGCCGAGTGCGGGCCTACTCACACATGTTAAATTTGACCCGCAAGCACGAGTCGAAACATGGGTAGAAACAGGTTCAACGGTATCATCTTTTTATGACCCAATGATTGCCAAAATTATTGTGACTGCAGCAACACGAGATCAAGCCATTCAGGCAATGAGTGCTAGTCTTGCCAACACACAAGTCGCAGGCATCGAAACTAATCTGGAATATTTGCAAAATATTATTGCTTGCGATGTGTTTGCTTTAGGTACCCAAACCACTCGATTTTTAAATACATTTGAATGGAAAACTCAAAAAATTGAGGTGTTGCAGTCTGGTATTCAAACTGCCATTCAAGATGTAACAGGTCGACTAGGTTATTGGGATGTTGGTGTGCCGCCATCAGGTGCCATCGACCCACTCAGTTTAACTGTGGCAAACCAGCTTCTAGCCAATGGGCCAAATACGGCAGGGCTTGAATGTACCTTGCAAGGGCCAACTTTAAAGTTTCATTGCGATAGCCAAATTGTCATTACCGGCGGTGATATGCCTTCAAAACTTGATGGTGAACTTGTGCCGATGTGGCAAACCATCAACGTGAAAAAAGGCCAAGTTTTAAAATGTGGGCTTATCCGTTCAGGTTGCCGCAGCTATATAGGCGTTAAAGGTGGTTTCGATGTTCCTGACTATTTAGGATCACAGGCGACTTTTACTTTGGGGCAATTTGGTGGACACGCAGGCCGTAATTTATTAATTGGCGATATGCTGCCGATTACGGAATATTCAGTTCAATCAACCACGGCTTTAGCTCAAGCGCAAATTCCTCACTTTACCCAAAGTTGGAAAATTGCTGTGATGTATGGCCCACATGGCGCGCCAGATTTTTTCACCAAACAAGATATTGATACGTTCTTTGCCAATGATTTTGAAATTCACTATAACTCAAGCCGTACAGGCATTCGTTTAATTGGCCCAAAACCTGAGTGGGCACGTGAAGATGGCGGCGAGGCAGGTTTACATCCTTCCAATATTCATGACAATGCCTATGCGATTGGTGCGATTGATTTTACCGGCGATATGCCAATTATTTTGGGTCCAGATGGTCCGAGCTTAGGTGGCTTTGTATGTCCCGCGGTAGTCATTCATTCTGAGCTTTGGAAAATCGGGCAACTTAAAGCAGGCGATAAAGTCAAATTTGTGCCTGTGAGTTATGCACAAGCAAAAGCACTCGATCAAAAATATCATCAAAGTTTAATTGCGGCTGATACAACGCATATCGATTTTAATCCAGCCATTCAGGCAGAACCTGACACTTTAAAAGATGCGGTTTTGGCAACTTTAGAAGGTGAAGCCGACTTACCAAGCGTGACCTATCGTCCAGCAGGAAATAGCTATTTGTTGGTGGAATATGGTGAGTTAGTACTCGATCTAAATTTACGCTTCCGTATTCATGCACTCATGCAATGGGTCAAAGATCAAAACATTCAGGGCATTATTGACCTAACACCGGGCATCCGTTCACTACAAATTCATTTTGATTCAATCCAGCTCGATCAACTTGAGCTTTTACAGAAACTTCAACAAGCAGAAGCCGAGTTACCCGACATTCAAAATATGCAGGTGTCTTCACGGACTGTGTATTTGCCTTTAGCTTGGGAAGATTCGCAGACTCAACTTGCAACTGAGCGTTACACACAAATTGTTCGTCCAGATGCACCGTGGTGCCCAGATAACGTCGAGTTTATTCGCCGTATTAATGGTTTAGCTTCAAAGCAAGCGGTTAAAGATGTGGTTTACAGTGCGAATTATTTAGTGATGGGTTTAGGCGATGTGTACTTAGGCGCACCTGTTGCGACACCACTCGACCCACGTCAGCGTTTAGTCACCACAAAATATAATCCTGCGCGAACTTGGACACCTGAAAATGCCGTAGGTATCGGTGGTGCTTATATGTGTGTCTACGGCATGGAAGGGCCGGGTGGCTACCAGTTCGTTGGCCGTACCACCCAAATGTGGAGCCGTTACCGTAAAAATGCCGACTTCGAAGAAGGTAAACCATGGTTATTGCGGTTCTTTGACCAAGTTAAGTTTTATGAAGTTTCTGAGACTGAACTTCTGCAAATGCGCGAAGACTTTAAGGCGGGCCGTCTACAACTTCGCATTGAAGATGGCGTACTCAATTTAAAAGAATACAACGAGTTTTTAAAAACACATCAAGACAGCATTCAAGCCTTTAAAGACACGCAACAAGCCAATTTTGAGGCTGAACGACGCCGTTGGCATGAAGCCGGTTTGCAAGAATATATCTCTGAAAGCCTAGATGCTGTCGATGAAGGTGAGACCGTAGTTATTCCTGAAGGGGGCTGTGCAGTTGAGTCGCATATGCCGGGGTCAATCTGGAAAATTGAATGTGCATCGGGAGATATTGTTGAAGAAGGTGCAACCCTTGCGGTGATTGAGGCAATGAAAATTGAAATCCCGATTATTGCGCCTGAACGCATGAAGGTAGAAACCATTACCATTGAAAAAGGGCAAACCGTAAAAACGGGACAAGTACTCTTTACCTTGGCACCTGTCGCTTAAACCCAAAAGAGAGCATCGATATTGATGCTCTCTTTAAATTTTATGCTTCGGTCAAATGCTTTAATACTTTATGACCATGTTCAACAGCTTCTAATTTAATTTTCGACTCTGGATTGCCTGATAACGGTGATACGTCATAAAGCAAGTAAGTGGCGCTTAACTGCATTTGCGTATATTGAATTGAATATTGAACCGCTTTTAAAAAGCTATCGGCTAAGTTTTCTCGGTCGTTCACCATGTCAGCTTCTTTTTGCCCGACCGTCATGCTAATAATGACTTTTTTATCTTTTAATTTATCGCCCTGAGAGCCGTAAGCAAACTGATAAGTAAAAACTTCATCAAACCATAATTTCAAAATTGCCGGCATATTAAACCAGAACATTGGATATTGCAGAATAATCGTGTCGTGGCGTAACAAGGCTTCTTGTTCAGCACTTACATCAATTTGATAGTCCGGATAGAGCTGGAAAATATCTCGGACTTCGAGATCTGGATAGGTTTTAACAAGCTCCTCTACAATTGCTTTATTTGCAATTGATTGAGCGTAGTAGGGATGAGCCAAAATAAGTAAAGCCATGAGAGTGCCTTTAAACTATAAAAATAATAGCCACTATAATTTTTATAGTATTGGCGTACAATAACTATCAAAGTTGATAGGTAGCGTTTAAAAATGGCTAATACTGAAAATACATGTGAAGTCACGGTAAATGGAAAAACTTATCCATGTCATATCAGTATGGCTATGGACTTAGTTGGTGGAAAATGGAAATGCGTTATTTTGTATTATTTAAAAGATGGGTCGAAACGCTTTAATGAAATCAAGCAACTCATTCCTACAATTACTGAAATGACGTTAAGTCTTCAACTCAAGCAGTTAGAGCAAAGCGGCTTAATCTCTAGAACGGTTTATGGTGAAAAAGCACCGATCAAAGTTGTCTATGAAATGACAGAGTTTGGAAAAACTTTTAGACTAGTTTTAGATTCGTTATATGTATGGGCGCATAGTTTGATTCATCTATCTGAAGAGTCAAAATCAAAACTCAATTTATTGTGATTTAATTAATATAGAAGATTGGTTTTATTGTTCACATAAATTAGCTCCATCCCTGTGCATGGGGCTTTTTTTTGCCCAAAAATCACTCATAAATACCCGCCCAATCCATCAAAACCACGTTTAAAAACTGGCACATTTTCTGCATCTCTTATCAGTAATACAAAAACTGAATTTGGTAATACCAAGCTAGAGGTGCGATATGAACGATGTAAAACCCGTGGTTCAACCAAAGCAAACTTTAAAAGCCTTTTTAGTCGAACTACTCAGTGTACGTGCAGGCGTATATATCAAACAAAACCATTATCCGACTAAAACAAAAGGATAAGACAGTGGCAAAACAAAAGTTAGCTCGAATCAGTATTACCGTACCTGAAACGACCCTCAACGCACTCGACCAAAAAATTGTTGAGCAGAACTATGAAAGTCGCTCGCAAGCCATTGTCGACATGATTAATAAACATCTGATTGCAGAGCAAGCACAGGCCAATGAAGTTATGGTAGGCACCTTGACGCTGCTTTATGACGCTAGCCAAATGACCCTACGCAATCAATTGGTCGATTTACAACAACAGTTTTTAGCACAAGTGATTAGTTCACTTCATATCCAGCTCGACCAACAAAAGATATTGCAAGTCATGTTAATGCAGGGTGCGAGCTCTGAACTCAGACAAATTAGCCAGCAATTTATTGTGCTTAAAGGGGTGATTAAAGGGCATTTAGAATTGATGGATGCCGTGATGCCGCCTATACAGCAAAATGACTAAATGAGGAGTAGCGTGTTGAAAAATTTATGGACAATTCAAGACTGGAAAACAGCATATCAAAACGGGCAAATCCATTTTGAAGATCTGATTGCTTATGTTGCAGAAATTAAAAATGATGACCACGCATGGATCGAAATTGCATCGAGCGAGCAGATTCAATCGCAAATTGATGTTTTAAAAGACCAGAATATTGCTGACCTACCTCTATACGGCGTGCCATTTGCAGTCAAAGACAACATTGATGTCGCTGGCTTTCACACGACTGCTGCTTGTAAAGAGGTTCAATATTTAGCTAAGCAAGATGCTGTCGTAGTTGCCAAGTTGAAAAAAGCAGGGGCGATTGTGGTGGGCAAAACGAACTTAGATCAGTTTGCGACTGGACTGGTTGGTGTTCGTTCTCCCTATGGCGCAGTAAAAAATAGTTTTAACCCTGAATATATTAGCGGCGGTTCAAGTTCTGGTTCTTCTGTAGTAGTGGCTAACGGTATAGTGCCTTTTAGTTTAGGAACAGACACGGCAGGATCAGGGCGTGTTCCTGCGGGCCATAACAATATTGTAGGCCTAAAACCGACAAAGGGCTGGTTTTCTACTACAGGTTTAATTCCTGCATGTCGGACTATTGATGTCATTTCTATTTTTGCGCTGCATATTGATGATGCGTGGACCGTTGCCAACTTAATGCAAGGCTATGATGAAACAGATGAATATTCACGAGCACATCCAGCCAATGTACCAACTCAGTTTTCTAAACGAAAAATTGCCATTCCTGCCCAGCTTGAGTTTTATGGCGATCTTGAATCTGAAAAGGCCTTTTTAATTGCAATTGAGCGCGTAAAAAAGCTGGGCTATGAAGTTGAGAGTATAGATTTCAGCTTGTTTAATGAGCTTGCTGCTGCACTTTATAATGATGCATGGGTAGCGGAAAGAACAATCGCCGTTGAACGCATGACAACGCGTGAAAAGGCTCATCCAGTCATTGCTCAGATTATTTCTCAGGCAGATAAATTCAAAGCAACAGATGCACTTCAAGCGGAATATAACCGCGCCGTTCTGGCTCGAAAAATTAATTTGGCGTTACAGCCTTTTGATGCCTTAATGGTTCCAACAGCACCAACCATTTATACCATTGCCGAAGTTGAAGCCGACCCGTTGACTAAAAACGCGCACATGGGGGCCTATACCAACTTTGTTAATTTTGCCGATCTTTCTGCTTTAGCCTTACCAAATGCACTGCGTGAAGATGGTTTACCAAGTGGAGTAACCTTTATTGCATCAGCTTGGCACGATGAGGCATTGGCAAATTTTGCGCAGCTCTGGCAAACCGAAACATTGCTAAGCTTGGGTAAATCAACTCAACATTATCAAAAAAATATAGAGATTCAGTCGAATCATTCAGTGCAGCTAGCTGTTGTGGGAGCGCACTTAACAGGTATGCCACTGAATTTTCAGCTCACTAGCCGCAATGCCACTTTACTCAAGAAAACCCAGACAGCAGATACTTATAAGCTCTTTGCCTTAAAAAATACCACACCACCAAAACCCGGCCTGCAATGCGATGCAACAGGTACTTCTATTGAAGTTGAAGTTTGGGATGTTCCATTAGCAAATTTTGGAGCCATTGTGGCTGAAGTACCCGCACCACTTGGTATTGGTAACCTCAAACTAAAAGATGGCACATGGGTCAAAGGCTTTATTTGTGAAGCGTATGCCATTCAAGATGCAACCGATATTAGCCATTTTGGAGGCTGGCGAGCCTATATACAGTCATTCAATCAAACCGCTCAAAGTGTTGTTAATAAAAATGTTGGGGAAGTTTCTATATGATGAAAAAAGCGTTTTTATCCGTATCTATTTTATCGGCAGTTGTATTGGGTGGGTGTGACAATACGGCTAAAGTGCCTGAAGCTAAACAAGATGCTCAGGCAGCCACGAATACAAAACCAATTACCATTGGCTATAGTGATTGGCCGGGCTGGGTGGCTTGGCAAGTAGCCATTGAAAAAGGCTGGTTAAAAGAAGCAGGGTTAAATGTAGAATTTAAATGGTTTGATTATTCGGCTTCTCTTTCGGCCTTTTCAGCAAATCAGCTTGATGCCGTTTTGGTCACCAATGGCGATAACTTGGTAACCGCTTCGGGTGGCACGCAAGGCATGATGATCATGGCAACAGATTATTCTGCGGGTAATGATGTCATTATTGCTAAAGAGGGTATTAATACCATTCAAGACTTAAAGGGAAAATCAATCGGTGTCGAAAAAGGCTTGGTTGATCATCTTTTGCTAGCAACTGCTTTAACCGACCATAACATTAAAGCGAGTGAGGTGATGCTGGTAAACTCAGCAACCAACCAATTACCTCAAGTGTTTAATAGCCCAGATATTTCTGCGATTGCTGTTTGGCAACCTGTTGCAGGTCAAGCATTAAAAGCAGTAGCTGGTTCTAAAATTATCTATACCTCTAAAGACAAGCCAGGTTTAATTTATGACACACTGACTGTCAATATGAGTCATTTAACTGCCCATCAAGAAGAATGGAAAAAAATCATTCAGGTGTGGGACAAAACAGTTAAATATATTAATGACCCTGCGACTCATGCCGATGCGGTCAAAATCATGGCAAACCGTTCAGGGGTTGAGCCGAAACAATATGAGTTGATGGTCAGCGGTACGCATCTCTTAGATATCAATGCTAATAAAAAAGTATTTGTTAAATCTGAAGGGTTTGACTCAATTTATGGTTCGACCTATCACGTCAATAAATTTAACGTTGAAAACGGTATTTATAAAACTGAACAAAACGTAGATGGGCTGATTTATCCAACACTGATAGAACAACTCAAATAAGCCCAATAAATTAAAAAGCCCAAGTTCAGCTTGGGCTTTTTAATGTCTTACTTATTTCTCTGTACTGACCTGAGTCATACGCGGAATTTTTGGTAAGTCTTGTAAAGCTGGGTCAAGCTCGTCCTCTTCAGCATGTACCAAATAATCAACCCGTGAGCGGAGCTGTTTAAACTCAGGCGTACTCATTAAATCGAGTGAGCGTGGGCGAGGTAAATTAACTTCAATGATTTCCTTAATTTCACCCGGATTGGCTTTGAGTGCCACAATTCGGTCTGCCAGTAAAATAGCTTCATCCATGTCATGGGTCACAAAAATAATGGTGATATCAATGTTCTGCCATAAATCCATTAAGTGTTTTTGCATTTTTTGGCGAGTGTGAGGGTCGAGCGCACCAAAAGGTTCATCCATAAGTAAAATTTTAGGTTGATTGACCAAGGCTCTCGCAATTGCAACGCGCTGTTTCATGCCACCAGAAAGTTGATGTGGATACTGATTTTCATATTTTTCTAAACCAATAATATTGATCCATTCGCGGGCTTGAGCTTCGGCTGTCATTTGACTAGCACCGCGCATTTGCGGGCCAAACATCACGTTTTCTTTTACAGTTTTCCAAGGGAAAAGAGTATAGCCCTGAAACACCATGCCGCGTTCAGGACATGGTCCAGTAATGCATTCGCCGTCTACTAAAACTTCTCCACTATGGTATGGGTCTAAACCCGCAATGACACGGCTCAGTGTCGATTTACCGCAGCCAGAAGGACCAATCACACAAATAAATTCTCTTTTGTGAATTTTCAAATTAAGTTTATTTAAAACCGTACGTTCGCTTTGACCATGCTTAAAGACTTGGCTCAGTTGTTTGGCTTCTAAAATAACAGGGCGTTCATAAATTTTTTGAAAGTATTCATGTGCGTTAAATGTTGAATCGTTCATTATTTTGCTCCTACTTTCCAAGTGAACATTCGCTCACCTAACTTCATTAATACCCAATCACAGACCAGACCAATCACCCCAATAATCAAAATAGCCGCATAGACATTGTCAAAGTTCTGATAGCGTGCCTGTTGGGTAATAAACCAAGTAATACCAGAGGTTGTACCAATCAACTCTGAAACAATTAAATAGGTCCAAGCCCAGCCCAATAGCACACGTAAGTCTCGATAAATATCAGGTAAGGCAGCAGGAATCACCACGTGAAATAAACTTTTGAGCTTATTGGTGCCAAGGGTATAGCCAGCTTCAATTAAGCTTCGATCTACCATTCGGGTGGTATTGGCAATAATTAGAATTTGCTGAAAAAGCGTACCAATCACAATAATTGCAATTTTAGGTGCATCATTAATCCCTAAAATTGCCACTGCAAGTGCACCAAAGGCAGGAGCAGGTAAGTAACGGAAAAACTCGACAAAAGGCTCTGTTAACAGTGAAATGCGCTTAGAAAAACCACACAAAATACCTAGTGGAATCCCGATTAATGAAGATATGAAAAAAGCTGAAAATACCAGTTTAATACTGTGCCATAAACTTTGATGAAACCACGGCGAATCAGGTTGTTCGGGTGGCGTAGTAAATGCAGTCACCAAAGCTTGAGCGACTTCATGAGGAGCGGGTAAATAAATCGGATTGACCAAAATACCTTGTGGTGGTGCAGAATTTCGATTGACTGCATTTTGTGCCTCGAGATAGAACACATTTTTATCAACACGACTTCCTACTTGTAAGTAAGAAACACTTCCCGAACTCGTGATTTGTACTTGAGGATGCCAAACAAAAGGTAAGTAACTGATTGCGCACCAAAGACATATTGGAATAACGAAAGAACAAATACTGAGAATCAGCTTGTTCTTTCGCGTAAATTCCTTTGCAACATAACCCATATCGAGAGCTCCCCATTTTGATCAGTATTACGATTTTCATAAAACGTAATATTGTTAAGCAAAATAAGTGCCATCTTTAAGGTGCTCTAGATGAGTTAATAAGATGAGGGAACTAAAGTTTCATGCAAATAAGTCCAATAACATTTTTCGCCTTCTACTTTAATGCAGGCTGTAGAAGTCCGTACTGTCTCGGTTTCACTCGTTTGCTGATGTTCCTGATATTGCACCCAACAATAATTTTCAAATTCGTATAAAGCTGTACTCTTAATAATGTCGATTTTTAAAGAAGGTTTGTTCCCGATATTTTGGCTAAATAAACTATGCACTTCGGCGAAACCAATGCTGTGGCCTTGAACCATGACCATCTTAAAATTTTGATCGAAACTATCTAAAAGTGGGTTAAGACTTTGCTCTGCATTTTGGCCTGTAAATACATTTTCGATCAAAACGTGTAGGTCAATCACGCTTTGAATGGCCTGATCCATTTGATTAGACATGGGTTTTCTCCTTTAAAATGGGAATGAGTGAGAGTAAGCAGAGTAAAGCTGCAATTAAAAAAGTATGTTGATAGCGAAGCAGATCGCTTGAGCCAGACATCAAGTTATATATCGAAATGAGAACAACAGTACCGACACTAAATGAAACTTGTCGATTGATGTTCCAGAGTACACTGCCTTGTAGTAAATCTTGACCCTTGAAATCAATTAACGAACTGATTTGGGCAATATTGGCGCTTAAGCCACCTCCCATACCCATCACTAAATAGGCGAATACTAAAAAGCTTATGGAGCTAGTGTTTGAAATAAAAAATAAGAAAAAGATTCCAAGGCTATGAAGGGTAATGCCAATAATAAGTAAATATTTTTTTTCTATTTTTTGATAGAGCAGGCCACCGCTGATCATTGCTACTAGCGCACCTGCTGCATAGAGCAACATGAATGAGCCAGTTTGTTTTGCATTAAAGCCAAGGTTAACCTGTAAATTAAAAATATTGAGTAAATTAACACCTGTAAAAATACCGGGAACAGCGTAATAGACAATAAATGCATTGCGTAAATTTTTATTTTTTAATAACTGAAGATTAAGAATAGGATGATCGATTTTTTTCGAATGTTGAATGTAAAAAATAAGCATTCCCACCGAAATTAGTAAACTGCTTACAGCCAACGTGAGATTGTGATAATCCCCATAGAATGAAAATGAGAGTAACAAACATAACAGGCTTATATTAAAAATAACCAAGCCTTTTATGTCTGGTTTTTCACTCGACATATTCTCTGTTTTTTTTACCCATAGCCACGCTAGAAATGATGCAAGTAAAGAAAATGGGAGGTTAGATAAGAATACCCATCGCCAATTCAATGAATCAATAATTACACCACCAAGGGCGGGTGAAAATGCGGGCGCAATTAAGGCAATTGCCATAATCATTGTAGAAATGCGTTGGCGCTCTTGATTGGGGAATAAGGCATATACGAGAGCTTGGCCGACTGGAATTAATAAACCTCCAGCGATACCTTGAATAAAACGCCAAAAAATTAAGCTATAAATCGATTCACTAAAGCCAATAAAGCAAATGCTTATAGAAAATAACAGCATTGAATAACATAATAACTTTTGGTTTCCTAACTTGGTGGCTAACCATAAACTCATGGGCATGATTAAAATCAGGCCGAGAATATACGCATTTGTTACCCAAGCGACCATGGATTGGCTGACTGAAAATGATGATGCAATATTAGGTAAAGCAATTGCTGACATAAAAATGTTAATGCAATCAATAAAGAACCCAAGTAAAAACACCGTTGCTATTTTATATCGATAAGACATACCTACCTCCGTGCAGGCAGGGTAAGATTCAGCTCTTTTATTGTCGATGCAGCCGAAGTAAAATCATTGTTTAATAATTTCAAACAATCGGCTGAATTGTGCAAAAAAATCTCAAGCAAATTACCAGTTTTTTACAAGTTGTCGATTCTGGATCTTTCACTAAGGCTGCCGAAATTTTGGGACTGAGCCGATCAATGGTCAGCATTGATATAAAACAATTAGAAAAGCAGTTAAATACAAGTCTCTTAATTCGAAACACCCGTAATATTGCATTAACTGAAATAGGTCAGCATTTTTATCAAGATTTTAAACAAATCCAGCTTCAGATTGATGAGGCTTTTGAGCGAAGCCAACATTTAGGCACAAGCATTACAGGCACTTTACGTTTTTCATCAACCAATGAATTTGGTCAACGCTTTATTCTGCCTTTACTTCCTGAGTTTTGTCGGCTTTACCCACATTTACGACTACAATATTCGTTTAATTCATCGCTTGATGATTTAGTCACTGAAAAATTAGATCTTGTTATACGGCTAGGAAACTTAAAGAATTCATCTCTAAAAACTCGAAAAATCGGAGAATATCCAATTTATCTTGTGGCTACTCCGCAATTTATACAAAACCATCCTGTAGAAAATATATCCGATTTGGCAGATGTTCCGTGGATTGGTCACACCTTATTAAATTGGCAAGATTCACAATATATTTTGCAAAATAGTTTAGGCGAGCAATATTCATTACCTTTTATTCGAAGTCAGTATGAATCAAATTCGGTAACAGCAATTCATCAAATGGTTCTTTCATCCTTAGGTATTGCGATTTGTCCAGCATGGTTAGTTGATGAAGATATTCAACAAAAACGCTTAATTCGGTTATTTCCTGATTTCTCGTTACCGTTACAAAATATTCAATTACTTTACCCTAGTACTTCTAATTTACCGGCCAAAACTCGGGCATTTATAGATTTTTTAGTAGCCCGTCTTTCTTTTAGATAAACTAAAAAATATGTAAGTTATGAACGATAAGCTATTTTATATAAATAGACAATTCTGTCTGTTTTTTATAAAATAGCGCTGATTATGACTCAGTTTTATAATAATGATGTCCAATAAAATATTTCAAATTTTAGATAGTTTAGGTTTGGTTGCACAGAATCGTGTACTTCATGTGCAATTTTCCAACCCATCATTAAACAATCAAGTCTTCTTGCAACGCATTGAAGGCGAACATACGCTCAACCAAGGTAGCGTTTCTGAGTTACTGTGTCTGTCGACGAACGCACATATTGCATTAAAACAATTTATTGGCTGTCAGGTTGCTGTCGATCAGGTCACTGACATGGGCCAGTTTTTTAGAACCACGGGCATTATTACCGAAGCGAGCCAAGGTCAAAGTGACGGCTCACTCACCATTTATAACTTAACTTTAAAAGACCCAACTGCACTTTGGCATAAACGCCGTAATAGCCGCGTGTTTATGAATAAAAGTGTGCGGGATATTAGCGAAATTCTATTTAAAGAATGGCAGGGGAAAAGTCCGTTATTTGCCTCAAGCTTAACGCTCGATACAGCCAGTTTAAGTAAAGACTACGATGTGCGTCCATTTGTGATGCAGTCAAACGAAAGCGATTATGACTTTTTAACTCGTCTGTGGCGTAGTGAAGGTATAAACTGGCTGGTTGATGAATCTCAGCTTTTAGTCGCCGACCCGAATGCTGCCATCCAGCCACAAGTGTTACGTTTAATTGACGATAACCAACATTATCAGGCGCTTGAGCGCCGTAGCCTACGTTACCAGCGCAGCAGTGCCACCGAACAATTCGATACCATTACCCAAGTTAAGGCAGAGCGCCGTTTACAGCCGACATCGGTTCATGTGCAACGCTGGCAAGCCGATGCCTTACAACAAGAAGAAGGTAGCGGCAGCGTACAAGGCACCCAGCAACATAGTGAACACTATGACAATGCCAGCTTAAACCTTGAAGATGCATGGCACGTCAGCCCCGCTTGGATGCAGGACCTAAAGGGCGAAGACCAAGCCACCGCTTCAGGCAATAGTCAGATTGAACAGCTAAATCAGCATATTAATGCTTACCATCACCTGAGTTCTAAACAGTTTACCGTTTCAGGCAATGTCCATGATGCACAGGTCGGTTACTGGTTTGAACTCAATGACCATCCAGAACTCGACCAACATGACAGTGCTGACAAAGAGTTCTTAATTTTAAGTAAGCACTACTATAACCAGAATAATTTACCGAAAGAACTACAACAGCAACTTGAGCGACTATTACCAAAAGACAAGCTCAAAGCTACCCAACTCGACAGCCAAAACCTTGAGCAGCGCCACTTTGCTGAGCTGAATGTCGTTCGACGCAACATTAAAGCTGTCCCTGAATATAGCCCGCTAGAACACCGACCAGCAGCTTACCCACAGCGCGCTAGAGTGGTTGGGTTAGAGGGCGAAAGCATCCATGTTGATCAATGGGGACGTATTAAAGTCCGTTTCCTCTTTACCCGAGCTGACGACCACAGCCATGATGGTGGAGCAGGAAGTAACGACAATGATACCGACTCGGCTTGGGTCGATGTGCTGACTCCGTGGGCAGGCGCGGGTTATGGTGCCCGTTTCTTGCCACGCGTGGGCGAGATCGTTGTCATCGACTTCTTTGATGGAAACATTGACCGCCCGTTTGTGGTCGGACGCATTCACGAAGCTGAACGGCACCCAACCCAGTTTGACCAGAAAGGTCAATTACCTGACACTAAAAAGCTCAGTGGTATCCGCTCAGAAGAAGTCGACGGTAAAGGCTTTAACCAGCTACGTTTTGATGACACCACAGGTCAAATCAGTGCCCAGCTACAAAGTAGCCATGCGGCCAGCCAACTCAACTTGGGTAACCTAAGCCATCCAAAAGATAAAGCCGAAAGTGATGGTCGTGGTGAAGGCTTTGAGCTACGAACAGACCAATGGGGCGCAGTTCGAGCAGGTAGTGGCTTACTCGTTAGTACCCACAAGCAGGACCAAGCTCAAGGCGTACACCTAGACGCAAACGAGGCCAAACAACAAATCGAAGGCGGCCTCAACAATGCCAAGGCACTCAGTGAAGTTGCTAAAAACCAGCAAACTGATCCATTGGAAGTGCTTGAGAACTTAAAAACGTTCATAGAACAAATTGAAGAAAAAGATCAAGACAAAGCTGCTGCTTTTAAGCAAGCCTTGATGATATTAACTGCACCTAACAGTATTGCTCTAGCCAGTAATGAAGACATTCACTTAAGCGCAGATGCTCAGTTAAACCAAACTGCTGGAGACAGCATTAATCTGTCTACTCAAAAGAACCTGATCGCACATGCCCAAAACAAGATCAGCCTTTTTGCAGCGCAAGAAGGGGCAAGACTGTATGCAGGCAAAGGTAAAGTCGAAATACAGGCTCAGGGTGACGGAGCAGATTTAATTGCCCGTAAAGCTGTTCAGATTATTTCAACAGAAGACAAAATTGAAATTAGTGCTTCTAAAGAAATTGTTATCACGGCGGGTGGATCTCAACTCAAGATTAATGGCTCGGGAATTTTCCCTGTCACTGGCGGTAAGTTTGAGGTGAAGGCTGGGCAGCATTTGTTTATGGGGGGAGGAAGTGCGAATTTCAGTTCTTCACTACCGCCTCCGCCTAAACGTGGGCAGGGGGTGCTCGAGCTTTTACATGACTATTCTCATGGTGCATTTGTTAAAGGGGCGGGTTATACCGTAACTGATAATTTGGGCAAAGTCGTTAATGGAAAGCTAGACGATAAAGGTTTCGCTCGTGTTGCAGGTTTGGCAACAGGTTCGGTGAAGGTTTTATTTGATCCAGACCCGCGTAATCCTTGGGATGAGGCAAGTGATTTTAAACGTAAGGCAGAGTGGCCAAATCAAAATGATGTAGAAGGAGGTATTGGTATTGCATCTGGTAGTAAAGGGTTGACCGAAACATTGAAAAATGACTTTAAAAAGTTGACCCAACTTGCTGACAATGTGAAATCTGTGCAGCAGAAGATTGAATCATTTAAAAAAATTAAAGATCAAGGGGCTAAAGCATTACTACCAATGGCGATGGAACAGGTTTTAGGGGGGAGTGATGGATCTAAGTTAAGTCAATCATTTGTTAGTCAAAATAGCTTTATGTCTTCAAGTCAGCAGAATAATCCGCTCAGAATGTTGACTCAAGTAAGCTCTGACAAAACAGGAATAACAAAAATCCAATCACCATTTGAAACGTTTGTATAATTTGAGAAGAACATGTCACAAAATTCAGTCGTTGCTCCTTTAAATACTTTCAGCCCCAAAGATTTAACTGCAAAGAAAGCAGCAGTTGATAAATGGTTTAGGGAATATACAAATGGTGTTGTTACAGTTGATCGACTAGAGACAATTTGTAGAAGTGTACCGGTTTTAGGAAGTGCCTTTGCTGTTGGCGATATCATTATTGATATCATAAGCATGCTCAATAAAGGTGGTCTTGATAAAGTTGAGATTTTTGATTGGTTAAATTTGGGAATTGATGTCATTGGATTGGTGCCAATGGGGCCAGTTGGACCTTCCGTGCGTGGTGCAGCACGACCAGCATTATTTTATGTAAAGAATGAATCAGAAAAAATTATCAAAGCGCAAGCAAAGAAATTAGGTAAAAAAACATTAACTTCTCAAGAAGTAAAAAAAGCTTTAAGTACAGGATTTAAAGACAGCGCAAGTGTATTTTTAACTACCATTATTGCTGAAAATGTAGCAGGGACTTTAGAAAACTTTGCTAAAAAAGGGCAAAGTTTACTTAGTCAGGTTCTAAAAGAAGTTGGCAATTGGATTGTCTTATTAACAAAAACTATTGATGACGGCTTTAAGAAATTAGTCAGCGGTTCTTTAAATGGACTTCCAAACCTTAAGCGAGCGGGCCAGCAGTCTTTAGGAGTAATAAAAGGAATATTTGAACTTGACGGAACCCGTATAGTAAACAATGCCAAATATGCTACTGAAAATGTTGCAAAGACTGTAGGTAAAGGGTATGTCAACCTAGCCAACTTAGTAGTCTCTGATGAAGCACGAGCTAAAGTTTTAGCTTTAGGTGCAAAAATAAGATCTATAGGTCAAGTTGCTCAAGGAAAAGTAAATGGTTTAAGTGACCCTAATACTTTATGGACTATTGGTTGGCTATTCAGCATCATGGGAATGGTAGCAGCAAAACATCGGCAAAAGAAAGCTCAGATTAAGGCAAAAGAAACGACGAAAGCCAGTGCAAGCCATCCATCAAATCCGACTGATAAAACAAATAAACAAGCTGAGGCAGGGAGTAATGCCAATCAGTGTAAAAACTGTATGGGGGGGACAGGTGGTTCAATTAGCTTTGCAATGGGTACAGAGTTCTTTACTCATGTTGATGCTCAAATTGGTGGTGTAATTGAGGACAGTATTAGCCGTACCTATGCTTCAAACTTGTATCAAATGGATGACTCTATCTTTGGTGCACGTTGGGTTACTCTATTTACTACAAAAATTTCTCGTAAATTTAAATATAGTCCAAAGAAAAAAGACCATAAAGACTATTTAAATGGGCTTGAATATATTGGTTTAGATGGCCGAGCAATCGATCTGCCTGCCCTAAAGACGGGTCAAAGTATTTACGATCCTATCGAACAATATACTTATACAGTTTTATCCGATCAGCTTCATTTAATTGCCTACGGTGAAGATGAGAAACGCTATTATGAAAAATACGGTGAGGACTATCGTCTATCCTATATAGAACGTAAAAATGGTTTTAAAGTAGCTTTACGTTATGACCATGTTTCTATGGATAATAAAATAATTTTATCGGATATTTTATTTAAACAGGACGATAATTTGCTGGCTCATTTAGCTTTGCAATTAACCCCACAAGGTTTGGTTTCCGATATTTGGACAATCAAAAATGGCCAATTAGATCGCGTATTGGCAAGTTATAACTATGATCAACAAGGTGACTTGGTTCAGGCAACAAATGAATTTGCTGCTTCTTATTCTTATCAATACAACTATCATTTAATTACACGTTATACAGATCTTACTAATCGTGGTATGAATCTAAAATGGGATGGTATTTTACCTACTTCAAAAGCGATTGAAGAATGGGCAGACAACGCCAGCAGTGCCTCAAAGCTGGAGTGGGATAAAAATATCCGAAAAACGACTGTGTTAGATGTTGAAGGGAATAGCACCGAACATTACTATGATATTGACGGTTATACTTACCGAATTGTTTATCCTGATAATTTTGAGGAGTGGTTCTTTCGAGATCATGCAAAAAACATAACACTCCATATTGCTAAAGACGGTTCAAAAACTTCTTATACTTACGATGAGTGCGGTAATGTCTTGACAACAACTCAAGATGATGGGGCGACGAGTTATTTTGAATATGATGAAAAAAATCAACTCACTGGTATGGTTGATGCCGAACAGGGACGTTGGTTTAAGCAATATGATGGTTCTGGTAATCTGATCAAAGAAATTGATCCACTTAAGCATGAAACGGCTTATGCTTACAATGCCATGGGCTTAGTAACTTCCATTACAGATGCTAAAGGTGGAAGTAAGTCACTCAAATATGATGATCAAGGGAATTTAATCAGTTATACAGATTGTTCAGGTAAAGAGACCAAGTGGCAATATGATGAGCGTGGTCGTGTAATAAGTATTGAAAATGCATTAAAACAAAAAGTTGAGTATTTTTATACTGAACTTACCTTAGAAAATCGAGAACCAATTATAAAGGGTTTACCTCTGAATGCTTTTGGTCAACTTGAAAAGATCAAACATGCTGATGGAACCGAAGAACACTTCATTCATGATGCTGAAGGGCGGTTACTGGCACATGTAGATCCTAAACAGAACATCACTCGCTATGAATATGATGAGGTTGGTTTAATTCTGTCTCGTACAGATGCTTTAAATCACAAATTAAAATATAAATGGGATCGATTGGGACGTCTAACCCTACTAATTAATGAAAATGGTGCAAGTTATCAATTTTTTTATGGCCTTGGTGGGCGTTTAATTAAAGAAATTGACTTTGATGGTAAGGAAACGGTTTACCACTACAATGAAAACTCGGGCCAACTTGCAACCAGTATTGAAGTCGCATCTGCTTATGGACAAGACCTCAAAGACCGAGCTGCACCAAAAGACCGAATCCAACAATTTATTTTTGACAGTATGGGGCGTTTAGAACAGCGTACTGCAGGCTATGGCCACTATGGTTTAGAACTTGAAGAACAACAGACTGAAGAGTTTGCCTATGATTATATGGGGCGAATCATTCAAGCTAAAAATGCTCAAAGCAATTTACAATGGTTTTATGATGCGGTTGGCAATTTAGTACGGGAACACCAACAAGACTATAAAATCAATAAAACCGCGGTGTGGAAACACCAATATGACGAAATTAATGATCGAATCAAAACGTCTCGTCCAGACGGACAGATTATTGACTGGTTGGTATATGGTAGCGGTCATGTACAAAGTTTGATCGTGAATGGTCAAGACCTTGTTAGCTTTGAGCGTGATGATTTACATCGTGAAATTGCACGTCACTATGCCAACGGAATGAGTCAAGAACAGCAATATGACTTGGCAGGTCGTTTGAAAAGCCAAATGATGTTGAGTGAACATGAAAATGGCTATCAAAACCAATATAAGCCACACAACAATGCATTAGAGCAGACCAGTCAATTGGTACAACGTCTTTATCAATATGACAAAACAGGTGAGCTAACGGCAATTCGAGATACACGCCGTGGCAATATTGCCTATAAGTACGATCCTGTAGGGCGTTTACTTGAAGCGAGCAGTAAACTTGGAAAAGAAACTTTTAACTTTGACCCTGCCAGTAACATTATAGATTCGTATCATAGTCAGAAGGCTCAAAGCCATTCACAAAGTGCGAAAGAAAAAGACTATGGTTATAACCGTTTGGTCAATAACGTGGTTAAAGAATATCTAGATCAACAGTACCAATATGACGCTTATGGACAACTCGTAAGACAAAAAACGAGCCAAGGTGATTTAAACCTTGAGTGGGATGTCTATGGCCGTATGGTGAAGAGCCGTAATAGTCAATACACGGCAGAATATCGCTATGATACTTTAGGTCGTCGTATTCAAAAGCGAAGTAAACATCACCATACAGGTCAAGAACATAATATTATTTATGGATGGGATGGCGATACGCTTGCTTATGAGTCCACAGAGGAACTGACCAAGCATTACATCTATGAAAAAGACAGTTTCGTACCAATGCTACAGGCTGTTTATTTAAGTCCAATAGAATTACACCAAACTCCAGATTGGTCAGATAGACCTTATAACATACACCGTGACCCGCTTTGGAAAACTGAAAAACAGGGTAAAGAATTTGATGATGTATGGTTCTATCACTGCGACCATTTAGGCACGCCACAGGAAATGACCGACCATACTGGTTTAATTATTTGGAAAGCCGAATATAAAGCATGGGGTGAGTGTAAAGCGGAGAGAGCAAAATCCAATTTCTTCGAAAATAGTGAGATTATTTCAAATAATATCCGTTTCCAAGGTCAGTATTTTGATGAAGAGACAGGATTACATTACAATCGCTATCGATATTATTCGCCGTATGTAGGTAGGTTTGTAAGTAAAGACCCGATAGGGTTGTTGGGTGGTAATAATGTTTATGAATATGCTCCGAATCCAGTGGGGTGGGTTGATCCTACAGGTTTAAGGAAGAAAAAAAACTCGCAAGAGCTTGGTAAAAATGTAACAGGGCAATGTGGTTGGCCAGGAAAGCAAGCGCACCATGTAATTCCTGAAACTCTTGAAAATCATAAATTACTTAAAGATATAGACTTTAAAATGAATAGTGCCTCAAATGGGATAATGCTTCCTGAGACATCAAATGTTTATATCAGTGAGCATTTGGGTGGACATGCAGTTTATACAAGGGCTGTTAAAAAAGAATTGGATCATATTGAGAAAAAGTATGTTAACCAAGGTGATAGAAAAAGGGCTGTCCAAGATCTACAACGAAACTTGGATTCAGCATTAAGGCATAAAAAATTATCACTGTATAAAACAAGATGTGGTAAACCTACTGGACTTAAAGATGGTGATTGGGACCGATATATCAAATCATCAAGGAGATACTAAATGAACCTAAGCAAAGTTGAATATGCTAAGAAGCTCATTAAATTCGGTAAAAAAGTTGAGGCTGCTGAGATATTAAAGAAGTTTATTAGTGAAAATAGTGACTTTTCTCTAAGAAAAAATGCCTTGGAAGTTCTATTATTTGAAATTGAGTTGAAGAATGATAATTTAGTTTGGGAGCGCATAGATCCTTTAATTGAACTTGCTGAAGAACAGTCAATATTTTCAAAAGAAAAAATTGACGAGATTAGATCTTTGAAAAATACTAAAATCGTTAATTTAAAAAATGAAATAATACCTACAGATAAATTTGAAGAAATATATAGTTTTTTCAAAAATAATTTTTTAAGCTCAAATTTAAATAAAAAGCCAAGTGAAATTTTTTATGAAATAGATTTTGAATTAGCAGTAAAAACTGCCCATGACCAAAATGTAAAAAATCCATATGAAAGTTGGAATGATATTAGAAAATTTATAGAAAAAGAAATTTATAATTTTATTTTTTCAAATTCAATTAATATTGACTATCTTGACGATAAAATTAATAAGTTAAATATTGTCTTGGAAAATAAATTAAATAATCAAGATAAGGTTTTTTACTATTTTTTGGATGATGTCGAAAGCGATATTTATTTAATATTAATGGCTTGTTATGTTGATTTCGAAAATATATTAATAGATTTGTTATTGGAAGCATATAAGTGTAATTATTTTCCTTGTGGATGGAAGGGTAATTTCCCATCTGGAAATCTATGTGTAACTAATGGGATGCTAGAGTATGAGATTAAGTAACTACTTATGATATTAATTTTAAAAGCTTAATTAAAAAATACTGCAAGTTATCAATTTTTTATGACCTTGGTGGGCTTTTAATTAAAGAAATTGACTTTGATGGTAAAGAAACGGTTTATCATCGCAATTTGTAAATGCTGTTAATGAATTTCTTGGAATACTAAAATTTTAACAACTTTTAAAAGTGAATTAATAGTGTAAGTTTTTAATTCACTTTATATCTTTATACGTTCATCATCTTCATCCACTCTTGTATTCATATCGTTAAGTTTCTCTTTACAAAATAGACAGATGTTTCTGTATTTTATAAAATAATGCCAATCCTGACAAAATTTTCATAAAAAGATGTTATCTCATATACATAGAATTCTAGAAGATTTGGGTATTAGTTCGCAAAAACGCGTACTTCATGTTCAGTTTTCTAATCCATCGTTGAATACTCAAGTCTTTTTACAAAGTATTGAAGGGCAGCATCAGTTAAATGAAGGTCTGGCTGCCGATCTATTTTGTCTCTCTACTAATGCGCATATTTCATTAAAACAATTTATTGGTTATCAGGTTGCAGTCGATCAGGTAACTGATCAGGGGCAATTATTCAGAACTACAGGAATTATTACCGAAGCCAGTCAGGGGCAGAGTGATGGTTCATTAACATTGTATAAACTGAGATTACAAGAGCCGACCGCGCTATGGCATAAACGCCGAAATAGCCGTGTATTTATGAATAAAAGTGTACGGGATATCACTGAAATTCTATTTACAGAATGGCAGAACAAAAGCCCATTGTTTGCGTCTAGCTTAACTTTAGATTTAAAAAGTTTAACTGAAAACTACGATGTTCGACCTTTTGTTATGCAAAGTAATGAAACGGATTATGATTTTTTAACCCGACTTTGGCGTAGTGAAGGCATTAACTGGTTAATTGATGAAGCTCAGTTGTTTGTCACTAGTAGCTCAGATGAGATTCAACCGCAAAAATTACGTTTAATTGATAATAATGAATCATATTTAGCATTAGACCGAAGAAATATCCGTTATCACCGTAGTAGCGCAGTTGAACAACAAGATAGTATGACGAGCCTCGTGCCAACTCGAAACTTGCAATCTACAGCCGTGCATGTGCAACGCTGGCAGGCTGATGCCTTAAGTCAAGAAGAAGGCATGGGGAGTGTTCAGTCAAAGCATAGTCATAGTGCTAATCAGGATAATGCAAGTTTAAGTCTAGAGCAGGCATGGCACATGAGTCCTGCTTGGATGCAAGATTTAAACGGTGAAGATCAAGCCACCGCATCGAGTCACCAGCAGCTAGAAAAACTCAACCAAAATCTATCCGATTATTATGCATCTCAATCGAAATACTTCCGTGCACAAACCGCAGTACGTGATGCGCAGGTTGGTTATTGGTTTGAACTCAATGAACATCCAGAAATAGATACGCATAGCGGGTCAGACAAAGAGTTTCTTATTATTGGCAAAAGCTTCTATTTGCAAAATAATTTGCCTAAAGATTTGCAACAACAAATCAATCAACTTTTTAGTCAAAGCCAATGGCAAAACAATCAATCAGGGCTAAATGACAAGACTGAGCGTCAAGGTAATGAACTCATTTTGTCGCGTAGAAATATTAAAACTGTTCCTGAGTATCATCCGTTAGAGCACCGACCAGTAGCTTATCCACAGCGTGCTAGAGTGGTGGGATTAGAGGGCGAAAGTATTCATGTCGACCAGTGGGGGCGGATTAAAGTCCGTTTCTTATTTACCCGTGGTGACGACCATAGTCATGACGGTGGAGCAGGAAGTAACGATAATGACACTGACTCGGCTTGGGTGGATGTGCTCACCCCATGGGCTGGCGTTGGTTACGGTGCACGCTTCTTACCACGTGTGGGTGAGATCGTGGTGATCGACTTCTTTGACGGCAATATTGACCGTCCGTTTGTGGTGGGCCGTATTCATGAAGCTGAACGGCATCCAACGAAATTCGATCAGAAAGGTCAGCTACCCGATACCAAAAAGCTCAGCGGCATTCGTTCAGAAGAAGTTGATGGTAAAGGCTTTAACCAACTACGCTTTGATGACACCACAGGGCAAATCAGTGCCCAGCTACAAAGTAGCCATGTGGCAAGCCAACTCAACTTGGGTAACTTAAGCCATCCAAAAGACAAGGCGGAAAGTGATGGCCGTGGTGAAGGTTTCGAACTCAGAACTGATCAGTGGGGTGCAGTCAGAGCGGGAAGTGGCTTACTCATTAGTACCCACAAACAGGATCAAGCTCAAGGCGTACACCTTGATGCAAATGAGGCTAAACAACAAATAGAAGGCAGCCTAAATAATGCCAAGGCACTCAGTGAAGTTGCTAAAAATCAGCAAACTGACCCGTTAGATATGCTTGAGAATATTCAGACTTTCTTAGAAGTTCTCAAACAAGAAGATCCTAAAAAGGCTGCTGAGTTTCAATCAGCAGTGATGCTGCTGGCATCTCCAAAAAGTATTGCTGTAAGTAGTAATGAAGATATACACCTTAGTGCAAATGGACAGCTCACTCAAAGTGCTGGAGATAGCATTAATATTAGTACGCAAAAAAATATAGTAAGTCATGCGAGTCAAAAAATAAGTCTATTTGCCGCTCAGGAGGGGGCTCGACTTTTTGCGGGGCAAGGCAAAGTAGAAATTCAGGCTCAAGGTGATGGCTTAGATGTCATTGCTCGAAAGGGCGTACAAATTACTTCAACCGAAGACACAGTTTTTATTACTAGCCCAACTGAAATTAATCTGACTGCAAATGGATCTCAAGTTAAGTTGAATGGTTCAGGTATTTTCCCTGTTACGGGCGGTAAGCTTGAGGTGAAAGCAGGACAGCATTTGTTTATGGGGGGATCATCAATAAATCCACCTGCGCTTGATTTGCCAGACTGTTCTGCGAAGCAGTCAGATGCGGCGAAAAATGGATCAGCAAAAGTGATATTAGACTAAGATGAAGCTTTTATTTTCTAAAGATGAATTAAATTCTAAAAAGTTAAGTGATTTAATATTAAACCTATTCGAACAAAGTGGTCATATTAGTTTTTTATGTGATGAGACTTTATTTAGTGGATTTTTTGATGAGTTTATCGAAAAGTTAAAAGATTATGAATTGGAACCAATAGAGATTGCAGCTAGCACTAAAAAAAATAGTCGTCCAGCTCTTTTCTTTATAAAAATAAAAGTGAAAGAAGATCTAGCAAATTCATTAGACTTTATTACTCATATATTATTAATGAATTTGGATCAGAATGAGGATGGTTATTTTATTCATGGATTTAGCAAAATTGATGATCTAAAAATTGCAGTTCAAACTTTTAAAAAACTTGTTATTGCAAAAGATACAAAGAATAAATTTATTTTTCGTTGGTATGATCCACGAGTGTTGGTTTACTTGCCCGCAATAATTGATAAGAAAAGCGAACGAATTGAATCATTTTTAGAGAATTGGCATTTTGTTTTTTTTAACGGTTTGTATGAAGTGAAAATTCAGGAAAAAAGGGCGCTTTTTCCTCTTACTTTTACAAATGCTGAGTCAGCAAAACTAGATTTAATTGAGTTATCAAATACGGTGATTAAACAATCTCTTATATATGACGAGAAGTTATTGATTCGTCAGGATGAGATATTAGGTTCACTTCAACAAGCAATAACATATTATGGAATTTTACATGTAACGGATCTTATTGCTTATGGAATGTATTCCGTTATTTTGCATAGAAATTTTATAAAAAGTCATTTGATTTCAGACATACTTGATCATTATTGGGTTGATAGAAGTGAGGTCAACTCATTTACCAAAGCAATGGACTATTTAGAAGAAAATCAATATTCACAAGTTATAAGAGAGTGTAAAGAGAGCTACCATGGCTAATGATAAACCGACTTTTGCGAAACAAATGAAAAAATTTGGGACGCCAGCACAACAAGAGCAGAAAGTAGTTCAAAAGTTAGGTGTTAGTCCAAACCCAAGCAAAATTAGTCAGCAGGCTGCTGCATCGACGACTCAGAATAATAAAATACCAGTCACTCAGATGTCTAAAAAGGAATGTACTAACTTTTGTCGCCCTACAGGTATAAATATATTACCTCTTAAATATTCTGTAGCTCGTTTAGGAGTAAAGCCATTACCAGCACAATTAGGGGGTAATGTTACTAATGTTCCACTTAAGGAATATAAATATACGGTTCGAATGATTGATTCAGGATATATTTACTTACTTATAAAAAGAAAATCAGGGAAAAAAGAGTGGGTTGCGTATATTACTAATAAAAAGGGCTTTCATCAGGAGTTTCCTATAGGGAGTAAAGCTCCAATTATTGCTCAAGATTTTGCATGCAATAAAGCTGGGCATAGTGCTAACGCTTCTTTAATTACTATTCCTTCGGTAAATAATGATGATGCCCAGACGGTCTATTTACTTCACGCTCACGCTCCACTCACCAAAAAAATGAGAGAACAATTTGAAAAAAATGCTGATCAGTATGCGACTTCAGGCTACTGGCAAAGAATTGATGTAACAAAAGGAGCTGTCCAGCAACATTGTCTTTCTAGTGCCCAGTTAAGTGCTGTTGCATTACCTTTGGAATCATATGGTTCTGCTCGTTGGGGAGCAATAAACAAGAAATTTAGTGAGAAACCCAAAGAGCATATTGGTGTTGCGCTCTATGATCCGATTGGAATTACTTCTAAATTAAATGAAGATCGTAATATATTAAGCTTTAAAGGGGTTGATAGCTTCTTAAAAGAAAATAAAGACGGCTTTAGCAACGAACATAAGCTTCAAACTATGACTTTGATTGATAACATGAAGCAAAACTTAGTTGCAAACTCCATTCAGGCAAAGTTCAAAATTATTGATTCAAATGAACAGCAAAGGAAGAGAATTACAGATCCTTATCTTCAAGCGGCGATTCAAAGAGCTGAACGCATGGGTGATAAAAAGGGACTTGAGAATCTTAAAAATTTCGAAAAAAATGCGCCTGCAAAAGCTGCAGCCGAACTTGAAAAACAGAGAGCGGAGGCTGTTAAACAAGCGACTGTGGATGGCACTCATGCATGGAAAAAATATCAAGCACAGTTAGATATGAATGGCTTGGAAAAGTTCCGTAAGGATGTCGATAAGAAATCTGAAGAAAGTTATAGTGCAGCAGTTCGCTATGTAGATGATCATTATAACTGGCTGGTTTCTTCTAATCTTTTAAAAGGTCTGTTCTATTTTGACCAGAGTGAGGAATTGAAACAGGGTAAAACACCGAAAGAAAGCAATGGCTTTATTTTTCATGCGGTTATTATGGACTTAATGTATGGCATGAATTTATTGCAAAAAGGGAAAGATTTACTGAATAAATGGATATGTGAAAAAAAAGTTTTGGATAAAAACCTATTCTTGAGAGCCTATTGTTTTAATAACAAAGTCTTGATGGATGAGTATGCCAAGATATTTGAAAGTCCAAGTTCAGCAAAAGACTTACTGGATTATAGTAAACAGAGTTTTAGTATGTTTACCGCAGCCGATGCTGCCTTTGATAGTTGGTTGGGTAGTATTGAGGGGAAAAAATTTATCTCGGCAAATGATTTTAAATGGCCAGATAAACTGTTCTACTGGATATCTTTGATGCTGAATACGGCTCTAAAAGAGTTTGGTGATATACGTTTAAGAACAATAAATATTAGTACAATTACTATAATGGCGCGTGAAGGTGCTCAACGTCATACAGCTCAATTGTTATATTTAAGATCAGGGAATTTGGCTCAACAAATCCCATTGATGAGATTGATGTATAACCTAGAGTTTAGAGCTGCTGCAATTTCGTCTTTACCGCAAAGTGGTATGACTTATACTTATCGTAATACTAGGGCGGTAGAAATTAAAAACTCGGTATCCTTAGCCGTTAAAGGACAACCTGATATTACCAAAAACCGAATACTTGCTATCGTAGGTGTTTTTGAGTTACTGAATTTTTATTTCCAATATGATGCTTGGAAATCTGATATTAAAGATAAGCCAGAGCTATCCGTACAATTAGTAGGTTCGATGTTCTCGGTATCTGCTGTTGCATTTGATATGTTAGGTGAGAGTTGGAGCCGTAGAACTGCCACAGGTGCAGCGGCCTCGGCAGCAGCATTTAGATTGACTGCTGGAAGTCTTGGAACTTTAGGTGGAATAACTGGTTTATATGTAGATTCAAAAACCTTAAAAGAGACAAACTCAGTTGCTATCCAAACAATGTTATTTACTAGAATTTTGATCAACTTAGGCTTGTCAATTGGACAGGCAGGTGTATTAGCTAGTGCTATTTTACAACATAGCAAAAATGCAGTAATTAAAAGAGTTTTAACTAAATTCACAGCGAATGCTCTAGTCGCATTTTTAATGAGTGCTCGAGTAATTGCTGGATTGAATCTTATAACATTAGGCTTAATTAGCGCAGAAATTTTACTTAAAAAATATGTTTTGGATGATGCAATGGAAGATTGGTGTCAAAAAACAGCTTTTAAATTAGCATCTGACCCTAAAAAAGAGTCAATATTTAAATCTACATCTAGAAATGAAAAAAAATTCCAAACTGCAGATGAAGAATATGAAGAGTTTATGAAAGCGATAGTGAGCGTTTAAAATGTATGAGATGTTAAAATTTGAAGGTCGCATTCAAAGATTAGAGATTTATGATGACTCTTTAAGTGCATTTGGAAAGTCTGGTGATGCTCAAATTGCATCTTCAGCGATTTTGAGTGGTGTGGCAGAAAATGTTTCATTGTCTGCACAAACTGTATTTCTCGCTTCACGTAGTCGTTTACATGTCAAATCAGTTGTTATGGAAATAGGTGGGAAAGTTTGTATCGGTCAATTTCATCGTGCGTTATTTGAACATAATGAATATGTCATTTGTGTCGTAAGACGTCTTGAAAAAAATTTGTATGAACTTTATTCAGTATTGAGTCCTAAAACAGGCTTACTTCATATGCAGGTTGGGATGGGAGCTTCTGTTAAAGCTCATCAGACTTCTATAGCTAAAGGTAGAAATGTTTGGTACGCAATAACAATTTTTTTAGGATCTTTAATTTATTTTTGGGCAAGAGGTTTTAATCAGGTTGATATATTAATTTTTTTAGGAGTGGCTATTTTATTTTATTTTATTTTATTTTTTATTATTAAAAATGCATCCAACTCATTAAAACATTTTTCAGAAAAGTCAGAACAAATTTTTAGTTTGTATGGCTTTAAAGATCCGCAAGAGGTTTTTTTATTGCCAAGTCGTTATTTGAGTGAAAAAGATCATTTGTTGCTAGAATCTGTATATGAATATAGAAAAGTTATTGAAAGTGATCCATATCCAGAAAGCTATATAGAGCAAAAATAAAAAAATGGGGGTAATAACTAAAGGCTAAAAGGTTATTTAAAGGTAAAGATTTTGAAATTACACCTTAAGCTAGTTAAAGGTCCAATCCATTCTTTAGAAAAAGCAAAGTCTAAAATTCCTGTAAATCAGAATATTGGTGGGATTGCAGCTGGGACTACTTTTGCAGGAGTTCTCGCTGAGAGTAGTTCTCTACTTACCAGCGCACCTATATTAGTGATGGCGGCTAAGGCTAAAGATGGTATAACTTTTATTGGTGAAATAGATGGATATCCAGTAATAGGACAATTTACGGCGGCACGTTTTGAAGAAAATGACGAATTGATTGCTGTAATTAGCGAAAAACCTGTAGATGGACGTTATCAGGTCTATGCAATTGTCGACCCTAAATCAGGCCTATTGTATATGATCTATGAAATGGGTCGTTCAGTAAAAATGGGTTATAAAGCGATTGCGATGCAGACCTATTATTTCACCCTTATTTGCTGGGGAGGAATATCAATAATGCTTTTACTCTTTTATCTATTTGATTTTGATTATTCTTGGAAATCTTTTTTTGATTTAATAAAGTGGCTATTTATGGGACTGTTTCTCTGTATAGCGCAAATGGCTTTTATTAATTATTTTGCTTATCGAAAATCATATGAAAATTTTGGAACATTATCAGAGCAGATATTTGAAAAATTAGGTTTTGAAAATCCTAAAGAGCAGGATTTTTATAATGATTTTTTAACTGATGATGGTGTTCAGATTAGTGTAATGAAATATAGAAAAAATTTAAAAGGTAAAGACCCTTATCCAGAAGATTATTTTGATAAGAAAAATTTTTGAAGTAAAAGGTTGTTTTATGAAGCTTAGATTGTTTGTCATTACCTTAATATTATTCACATCTGCATGCAGTCAAGACAAAGAAGAATACACTCACGGAACATTGACTAAAGATTATAAAGATGTGTCTGAATATAAGTCTAAACATGATCTGGAAAAGGCTGCAAAAGCAAATGATGCAGAGGCTATTTTTGTATTGGCATCTATGTATGCTACAGGCGAAGGTGAAAAATTTGATCAAAAGAAAGCATTGGAACTATTTGAGAAATCTGCACAACTAGGCTCCTCAAATGCCATGCTTCAATTAGGTCTGATTTATCGAAATGGCAATGAAGTTGTTAAAAAAGATGATAAAAAAGCTTTAATGTGGTTTGAAGAAGGAGCTAAAAAGGGAAATCCTTCCGCAATTCACAATGTTGGGTTGGCATATTACAAAGGTTTAAATGTAAAACAGGATAGAGTAAAAGCTTTTACATATTTTATTCGATCTGCTGAATTAGGACTCATACAGTCCCAGACGGTAGTTGCTGCTCAATTATATGTAGGTGATGGAGTTGAGAAGGACATCAAAACATCTTTTAAATGGTTATTAAAAGCTGCTGAACAGGGAGATCTTGAATCACAAAACAATGTGGGCTTGGCTTATGAGCGAGGTGAGGGTGTAGAGCAAGATCCGCTTCAAGCACTTGTCTGGTTTAAGCGTGCGGCTGATCATGGACATGCGTTAGCGCAATATAATACTGCTCTTAAATATTATAATGGTGCAGGTATGAAACAAAATTTAGATGAGTCAATACGATATGCAGAAATGGCTGTACGCAATGGAAATTCATCAGCCAAGGCGTTGTTATATGATATTTACGCAGAAAGCAGTAGCTTGAAATATAATCCTGAGAAAGCTAATTATTGGAAGTCTAAAATATAAATTTATACTTAAATAAAAATTCTTTTGAGTGAAAGGCCTTTTTCCCTTTATCTAAACTTAAAAACTCGCAATATTCTTTAAAACTATAACGCCAAATAGTTTATTTTCTTGATAGTGAGTGTAGTTTTGAGCCACCCGAGAACTTGACCTTAAAGTAAAAATAGTTACTCATAAATCTATGAGTTTTATTGATTCTACTTGCTCTCACAAAGTTAAATAAAAAATATACCAAATAGACAGATTAGTCTTGACAATTTTTGTGGTTTTTGTATCTAATTTTTTACTTTAAGTTTTGATGGTTTGTTCGTAACCAAATAGAAGCACCTTGTAGTTAATATAAACTTAAATATTGTTAAGCAAATGTTTCAAAAAAACTAAATGAATGATATTTAAATAAATTTTTCATTCAGTTTTTATTTTTATTTATTTGATTAAAATCAATTACTTATTTTTAATTACAAAAAATAACAATATTATATTTTTATAAGAATAACTTTATTAAGCTATATTTTATAACCATCTTAACTATTTACTTTTAGTTTAAGTTGATATGATTTTTATATAAAATATGTTTGTTTATATGATAAACTGCGCATAAATTTTTTGAATATAAGGTTTATAGTCTGATTTTTTAATGTTTTCTCAATATTAACTTTTCAGTAAAGCCTTGAATAAATAAGAAAACAGAGGAATGAAAGTTGTGTTGAAACGAAGTATTTTGATACTTTTTCTGACTGGAAACATTATCGGTCTATCAGGTGCTCAAGCAGCAGAACTAGAGCCTGTAAAACTTAAAAAAAGTTGTATTAAAAAGAATCCGTTAGCAGAAGGCCAAAATGATCCTGAGCTATTGAATATTTTTAAGCAAGTTTGTGATAGTGATAATACGACTCAAAAAAATGATTTATTAGCTAAAGCAGCCATGCGGTTTTATCAGACCAATCAACCAGTTAAAGCGTTGAATTTGGCAAGTCAATTGCAAAGTCAAAATATACGCGGTTCATTAATAACAGATGTTTTATTTTTATCTGGTGTAAGCATTGCAAATAACTCATTGCAGCAAATGCGAAGTCAGGAAATGCGGTATTTAAGCAATGATGTAACGTACCCACCTGCTAAACAGTTAATTGAAAATATTCATACTTCAATGCCTGCGCCAGATACTTCAAATGTTAAGGCTGCTACAGAAGGTGGTTCAGTTGATAACGAACGAAGAAGTTATAAAAAACAAACTGTAACACGTAACAGAGTTACTACTTCCAGAACAGCAACTAAGCGAGTAGCAACTCCAGCAAAAGCAACTGCGGTTAAACAAAAAACTGCCCCTGTAGCCAATGTTAATAAATCAAAAAGTTCGCCTTTTGACCCTTTAATTAAATAATCAGGAATAGAATCTTATGGCTAAGAGAGAAAGCGTACAAAAGAAGCTTCAGCGAATTCGACCTCCACGTGTTCAGCTTACATATGATGTTGAAATTGGTGATGCAAAAGAAGCGAAGGAACTACCATTTGTTGTTGGTGTGATGGGTGATTTTTCGGCAGCATCTGAGCTTGAACGTACAAAATTAAAAGATAAAAAATTCATCAATGTCGATTTAGATAATATTGATGAAGTTATGGAGTCATTGTCTCCAAGAGCAGCTTTTCAGGTAGATAATACGCTGACTGAAGAGGGTGGGCGAATTGCAGTTGATTTAACATTTAAGTCAATGGAAGATTTTCGCCCAGAAAATGTTGTTCAACAGGTTGACCCATTAAAGAAACTGGTTGAAGCACGCGAGCGTTTAACTGATTTGAGAAATAAGATTTCGAACAGTGAGCGTCTAGAAGACTTACTTGATGAAGTGCTTAAGAGTACTGATCAGATCCGTAAATTAAGTGCGGAGGCTGATCATGAATAATACTCAATCTGCAGCAATGTCACTTGTTGAAAATGAACAAGTTAATCTTTTAGACTCGATTGTTGAAGAAAGCCGTATTGCCCGAAATGAAGAAGAACATTCGCGTGCAAAAAGCTTAATTGGTGAACTTGCTAAAGAAGTAATGGCAGGAACAATTACAGTTTCTGAAAATATGACTTTATCAATTGATAAGCGTATTGCCGAAATTGATGCACTGATTTCAAATCAATTAAGTCAGATCATGCACAATGAGCAATTTCAAAAGATTGAGTCAACTTGGCGTGGTCTTTACTACTTCTGTCAAGAAACACCATCTAATCCGCTCATTAAAATTCGTATGTTAAATACGACTAAAAAAGAGTTGGTAAAAGATTTTCAAGGTGCTACAGACTTTGATCAAAGCACTTTATTCAAAAAAATCTATGAAGAAGAGTATGGGTCTTTTGGTGGTGCGCCATATTCAGCACTCATTGGTGATTTTGAGTTTGACCGTACGCCTTCTGATATGTATTTGCTTGAGCAAATCTCTCATGTAGCAGCAGCAGCTCACGCACCATTTGTTTCAGCGGCTAGCCCAAGCATTTTGGGTCTTGAGTCATTTACCGATATTGATCGCCCTAGAGATGTTTCAAAAATCTTCGAAACGGCTGAATATGTTCAATGGCGTTCATTCCGTGACAGTGAAGACTCTCGTTATGTCGCATTAACATTGCCGCATGTGCTTGGTCGTCTTCCTTACCATCCAAAAGAAGGAACAGCTACAGAAGGGTTTAACTTTGCTGAAGATGTTTCAGGTGCAAACCACAACGAATATTTGTGGATGAATGCTGCTTATGCTTTCGGTACGCGTTTAACAAATGCATTTGATATGCATGGTTGGTGTGCTGCAATTCGTGGTGTTGAGGGTGGTGGTTTAGTAGAAGGCTTGCCAGTTCATACGTTTAAAACACAAGATGGCGAAGTGGTATTCAAGTGCCCAACAGAAATTGCGATTACTGACCGCCGCGAAAAAGAACTAAGCGATTTGGGCTTTATTCCTTTAGTACATTGTAAAAATACCGATTACGCTGCTTTCTTTGGCGCGCAATCAACTCAAAAACCTAAAAAATATGACAATGATACAGCAAATGCAAACTCTGCTTTATCAAGTCAAATTCAGTACATCATGGCCGTTTCACGTATTGCTCATTATTTAAAAGCAATGATGCGAGATAAAGTGGGTAGCTTTGCTTCTGCTGGAAATGTTGAAGCATTTTTAAATGAGTGGTTGTCACAGTATGTATTGCTTGACGACGGTGCTTCCCAAGAAGCGAAAGCTCAATACCCTCTACGTGAAGCGTCTGTAAAAGTTGTAGAAGATCCTGCTCAACCAGGTCACTACAAATCTGTGGTTTTCTTACGACCACATTTCCAGCTGGATGAGTTGTCAGTTTCTTTACGACTTGTCACTGAGTTACCTCAGTCCTCAAATTAATAAAGGTCAGCGAAAGAATAACTTTAAATTAAAAATAGGAAAGTTCTAAATGAAAGATATATACGTTGAGTTTCGCGGTAAGTATAAAGTTGATGGCGAGTCTCGTGATTCTGAGCACAAAGGCTGGTTAGAAGTTAACTCTTGGTCTCACAACATTCGTCAACCTAAATCTGCTACTTCAAGTAGTGTTGGTGGTCATACTGCTGAACGTGTTGAACATTCAGATATGCTTTTTATTAAAGACCTAGATGCAACTAGCCCGAAATTATGGGAAGCATGTTCAGCAGGTTATACATTTGATGAAGTACAAATTGATTTTTATCGTGCGAATGGTGACAAACGCATCAAGTACTTACAAATTAAATTGAAGCACGTTCTAGTTTCTAGTGTAACTCCAACAGTTAACGAAGAAGGTGTTCCAACTGAAGCGTTTGGTTTGAAATACGCAGCTGTTGAGTGGACATATAATCAACAAGATATTAACGGTACTGCTAAAGGTGCTGTTACTAAGAAATGGTCACTTTCTAATAATACTGCTTCTTACGCAGCATAATTATTTAAGTGAATATTTGGTGGAGGCTGACATAAAGTTAGCCTCTGCTGTCTTTAAGCATGCTTGTTGTGAACTCGAATGAATTTAGATCGGCTTTATCCATACGGATTTCGTTCAACTCTGTTTGATCGTTTAATTCCTGAAAGTGAAGATTATGCAAAAGGTCTTTCTATTCAGCAATTAAGAGAATCGGTAGCGAAAGATTTAGAAGACTTGCTAAATAGTCGGGTCGCTAAATTGGACCACGTGGTCGATGATTATCCGCTAGTTAAAAAATCTATACTTCAGTTCGGGATTATTGATTTTGTGGGGCTTTCTACAGCCAATCCGCTAGATCGAGACAAGATTTGCCAATCAATTGAACAATCAATTGCAGCTCATGAGCCCAGATTAAGACAAATACGGGTAGAGATGTTGTTGGATGGGCATAATATGGGGGCATTGTGTTTAAGCATTCAGGCTTATCTAAATATTCATCCACTGTATGAACCTGTCGTTTTTGATGCATTGCTAAAACCGACAACGCAACAATATGTAATTTCGGCGAGAACCTAAGCGTAGTGGGTGTGTTGTGATAGAAGAGCTTTTACCGTTTTACGAAAAACAACTACAAGAATTTGGTCAGCAATCTCGAGAATTTGCCCAAAAATATCCGAAAATTGCTCAGCGTTTATCGTTAAATCAAGAGCAGATTGATGATCCGCATATTGAGCGTCTAATACAGGCGTTTTCATTAATTGCTGCTCGCATTGATAAAAAACTTGCTGATAGTTATGACGTATTTACACGTTCTTTATTTGAGGTAATGTTTCCTCAATACTTACGTCACTTTCCTGCTTGTTCGGTGGTAAGTTTCGAAGATTTAAATAAAATAAAGCAGCTCACAGAAGCGCATATTGTTCCTGCACACACCGTCTTAAAGTCGCGTAGTTTTAAAGGTGTTCAGTGTGAGTTTAATACCACGCAAGAAATCAAATTACTCCCGATAAGTTTGCAAGCGCTAGAGTTTAAAAGTACACCAAGTGCACATATGCATTTGAGCCAAAATGCGACTTTAAATTTTAAATTCGAAATTTTTAATCATGCTCATTTATGTTTAATAAATGAAAAGCTTCCTATTTATTTAGATGCAATTTCTAATTTTCCGCTTCAAGTACTAGACAGTATTTTTAAGAAGGAAACAACTTTTGCCATCAGAATAGGGCAGAAAGTTGTAGCGTTGGATAAAAATCCATTTGAGTTAACTGGTTTTTCAGAGCAAGAAAGTCTATTGCCACTCGATCAACATACTCACCATGCTTATCGGTTGCTGATGGAGTATTTTTGTTTTCCTGAAAAATTTAATTATCTAAAACTTGATTTAAGTTTTTTAAAGCTTCTATCTCTAGAAGAGAGTGATTTTGAACTGCTTATACATTTTAAATTAAATTTAAATGATCAAGCCGTAGTTCGAAATTATTCTGAGTTGAATGTTGCTAATTTTAAATTATTTACCACACCAGTCATTAATTTATTTGAAAAATATGCTGAACCTCAAAAAATCGTACACAAGCAATTAGAATATCCATTAATTACAGATGCGCATCATCCTGAGTTTTATCAAGTCTATTCAATTACTGAAATGAATATGGTGCGTGAAAAAACTAGTCACGAAGAAAGCTATGTTCCTGTGCTGCCTTTTTTTGCGATGAGCCACTACCATGCGGACAAGGCCCGCTTTTTCTATTCGGTAAACTATCAAAAACTACAACCAAATTTTGTTGAAATGGGATATTCAATTATTTCTAAAAATTTAAATCCTTCTTCAACACGTTCAGATTTTATTAGTACAAAATTGTTATGTTCAAATCGTGACTTGCCACATGAAGCATTGGGGCAGTCTAATAATATATTGAACTTAAATGATAGTAGTCTGGCCAGACGTGCCATTGTTTTAAAAAGACCGACTAAACCTTATCAATTTGGACAAAGCCAGACTGAGCAGTGGCGTGTCATTTCACACCTTTCATTAAATAGTTTAGCTTTAATGAAAGGTGATGCCGTATCTCATATTAAAGAGTTACTTGCTTTATATAACTTACCGTTATCGAAAGAAAATTATCTAATTATTGAATCAATTAAACATCTTGAATTTTCACTTACACACAAACTGGTAGATGGTAAACCATTCCCAATGTTTGTAAGGGGCGTGAAGGCTGAGTTGCAAATTGATTCATCTGTATTCAGAGGGCATAGCCTATACATTTTTAGCCAATTGTTAAGTCGTGTTTTTAATTTAAAGGTTCAAATTAATAGTTTTGTTGATTTGGTTGTTAAGGATTATTCATCTCAGCAGGAGTTATACCAATGCAGTCAGAACGTTGGTGGCAAGACTCTTCTATAACAGCTGAGCTGTTTAACAAGCCAAAGTCTTTTGAATTTATTCAAGCAACACGTCTATTAAGGCACGATTCAAGTCGTGCGGTTGGTTCATCTTGGAGTGATCATTTCAAGTTTGAGACATCCTTTAATTTAAATTTCCCTGCTACTGAAATTGAAAATTTAGAATTATCGGATGAAAGGGTTTATATCACGAATTTAATTGTTGGTCTTACTGGCATACAAGGTGCTTTACCTTATACATATACCAATAAGATTAAACAGGCCCCACGGCAGCAAAGAGCTGAAACTAAAGAGTTTCTGAGTTTATTTAACCATAAGCTTACTGCTCAATATGTAGAGTCCAGCATTACATATAATTTACCGATTCGATATGAGACTGAATATAAAAACGATTATTTAGATATTCTGCATGCATTGAATGGTTATGTGCGCTCCCAACATCAGCAAACAGAGCTTGATGACTATTTTGCAGAGTTTTCTGGATTAATGCAGGGCCAGAATAATACAGTTCATGCATTAAAAACGATGCTGTCCTGTATTTTTAAGCATGAAATTACGATTAAAGAGTTTATACAAGAATCTTTTAAGTTGGCGAGTGATCAATTAACGACTTTAGGTGGAAGTCAGCCGAGCTTACTTGGTATTAATACGTTTTGTGGGGAAACCATTCAGCAAATTGATGGAAAAATTGAAATTCAGATTGGACCACTAAAGCGTCAGCAATATTTAAATTTCCTCCCAAATCAAGAGTTGAGTTTAAAACTAAAAAAAATTGTAGAAACTTGGTGTAGTCCAACTTTATCGATAGATCTTCGACTCGTATTAGATGAGTCAGAAATACAACCTATTTGTCTAACTAAGAATAACCAGAATGGTTTAGGGCAGGGTTCTTTTCTCATATCACGACAACCAAACGTACATAGTCATGAAACCTGCTATAGCCTTATTGGAGAGAGAATATGATTAAAAAAATATTACTCTCATTTATTGCTATTTTTTCAGTGGTTAGTGGAATTATTATTTTCTACTGGCGTGACGTTCAATATAACCCTGATAAAGGTGACTTTTTCCTTTATTTCTTATTGTTGCCAGCAATTATTACCTTGGTGATCTTATCGCCTTGGTTAATTTACAGTGCCTATAAAACTTACAAAGATAAAAAAGAACAATCTATAAATCAAAATAAAGATGATGCTAATCAAAAACAAACTACTGTAAGTGAAGCACCACTCGAACAGTTAGATTTTAATATTTACTCTGCTTTTGCCGTACATGCATTAGGTGAGAATGAATCAATTATTGAGCAACTACAAAACTTCAAAAGCCCAGAGTTAGATGATCAACTGTTAAATTCTTATGGATTGCCTCTATTATCTTATCGTATTAAAGACTTGGATGAAGACAATCATGAGGAGAGTGATTACTCATCTCCACGACAAGTTCGTATGATGTCATTAATACAACAACAATTAGAACAAAATATAGAAAATTTATATCTTCTTGCAGAGCATTTAAAACGTTCGACTTTATTTTATGAGTCGCAACAATCTCGTGAATATCATATGCATCCGGCATGGGTTGATCCCGAGTCTGAATATGATGATGTTGAAATGCCTGTAGTCGAAGTTTACCGTTTAAATCGTTTAAATCTACACATCCTTCTTTCGGAGGATTTACTACATATCTGGAATGATGATCAAAGTAATGAATTAATTTTAGAGTTCTTTGCTGAGATTGGTATTGCTCCGCAAAAGGCTCATATTGAATATCATTTTTTTGGAGAGCAATTAGCTTACCAAGAGTTGATACGCCTATTAAAAGGTATTCATAAAAGAGAGCATGAGATGTTCTTTTTAGTCGTCGCTGATTCGGAGATTGATCAAGATCTAGTCGATGAAAAATCTTGGATGATTAAAGATTATATTCCTGCTGAATTTGCAGCAAGTTGTTTACTCGCAGATCCTTTAGTAAAAATTCAAGAATTAGAACCTACTAAAGCACTGAAAGTGGTTGTGGGCCAACAAGATACAGCGAAGCTTTTTAATAATTTTGAATTTAATGATCTACCTCAGCATGAGGGTGAGGAACCTTATGTGCTGATATTGTCAGATCAGACGGATATAAAAGTTTCGAAGAAATTGCAGCAACACTTTCTTAGAACACCTGTAGAACCGCATCACTATATTTATGTGAAATCTTCATTAGGGCATACCCAACATTTAGCTGATATTTATGGCTTTATGCTGAGTATGCATTTCCCTGAACATATCATTCCTTTTGTCTTTGGTGAAAATACGGTGTCAGCACATACATTTGTGCAACATGTCATCGAAAATTCAGAAGATGATGTGATGGTGTTGAATAACTAATTTAAACTTTGGACTTAGAACGAGAATAGAATGCATACAATTTTAGGCTACTTGTGGCAGTACATCACGAATCCTAAAGCAATTATCGCCTTGTCATTGTTCGTGGCATTGATGTCTTCATATACTTCAATTCCCCGTCATATATTCTGGGCTTTAGCGACTGCCTATGCTTTGGGTCTTATTGTTTATGGTATCTATTGGCTTATTCAACGAAGAAAACATGCGGCTCAAGGTGAAGAGTTAGCTGAAGCGATTGAAAAAGATAATCAAGCTGAGTACGGAAAAAATAAAGATAAAGAAGAGCTTCAGCTTGTTAATCAACAAATGAAAGAATCAATTCAACTGATTCGTAAATCTAAGTTGGGTGATAAAAAAGGGAATGCTGCACTCTATGAGCTTCCTTGGTATATGGTTATTGGTAACCCCGCTGCAGGTAAAAGTTCAGCTATCTATAATTCTGGTTTAAAGTTTCCTTTTGAAGAAACGCATCAAAAAATGGTATCGGCTGGGTTAAGCGGTACTCGAAATTGTGACTGGTTTTTCTCTACAGAAGGTATTTTACTCGATACAGCTGGCCGTTATTCTGTTTATAGCGAAGATCATTCTGAGTGGCTAGGTTTCTTAAATATTTTAAAAAAGAACCGTTCTAAAGCTCCGGTCAATGGTTTGATTTTAATTGTCAGTATTGCTGAGCTGATTAGTCAAAGTCCTGAAAATTCGTTAAAGCTTGCTAAAAATTTACGTGCCCGTATTCAAGATTTAACTGAACGTTTAGAAGTCGTTGTTCCTGTCTATTTAGTCTTTTCGAAGATGGATTTGATTGCAGGTTTTACCGAGTTTTTTGAATTTTATGAAGCTCAGGAATATAACCAAGCTTGGGGTGCGACTCTTCCATATGAGCAGAGTTCTTCGCACAATGCCGTAGATTTATTCGAGAAACATTACAATATTCTTTACGACGGGTTAAAAGGCGTAAGTTCGACTCATTTAAGTCGCCGCCATTCGCAAAACATCTCTCCAAGTGTAATGACTTTCCCATTAGAATTTAAAACATTAAAACCAGCTTTAAAGAGCTTTATTGCGACACTTTTTGAAGATAATCCATATCAATTTCAACCTGTTTTCCGTGGGTTCTACTTCACTAGTGCTTTGCAGGAAGGTGTAATTGAAAGTCCAATGACGGAGCAAATTGCACAAGAATTCCAGCTTACTCAAATTGCTCAAAGTGATTTAAAAGATCATTCAAAAATTACCCCTAACCATGGTTATTTCTTAAATGGTCTATTTTCAGATGTTATTTTAAAAGATAAAGATCTTGTTAAACAGCATGTAAATGCTGGCAGAAAACGTCAGCGTTACATTGCATTTATTGGCGCTTTAGCAGGTGTTTCAATTATTCTTGGTGTCTGGGTTTGGTCATATCGCAATAACCAGCAATTGATTGGTGAAGTTCAAGCAGATTTAAATAAGGTTGTTCAATTAGAAAAATCTTCAGGCCAGCAATTATCAACCCAGTTAGAAGCTTTACTTATTCTTCAAAGACGTCTACAGCAGTTAGATGAGTTTGATGAAAATAGACCACTTAAGTTTAGTTTTGGTTTATATCAGGGCAACGAACTTCGTGAAAAATTAAAAGCGGAATATTTAAAAGGCGTTAAGCAAATTGTCTTAACACCGACACAGCAAAATATTGCTCAATATTTGCAACGCGTAAAAAATAATGAAGCAACATTAAAAGCCAATCATACGAATGTTGAGATTAAACAAACTGCTCAGTCTCAACAATATTTAGAACCTTCAGACACAAATCCTCAAGATGCTTACAATGCATTAAAAGCATATTTAATGATGAGTAATCCACAGTATATGGATGCAAGTCATTTAAGTGATCAGGTTACGCGTTTCTGGCGTTCTTGGTTAGATGCCAATAAGGGCCAAATGCCACGTGCAGATATGATTCAGGAAGCTGAACAGATCTTGTCATATGCAATGACTTTAGCAAATGACAAACAATTCCCAATTTTAGATGCGGATTCGCAAATTGTTGATCAAACACGTCAAGTGTTGCTTTCAGTTGTAAGAGGAATGCCTGCGCGTGATCGGGTTTATAACGAAATAAAAATGCGTGCTGCGGTACGTTTCCCTGCATTGACGGTAAGTCAAATTGTGGGTGACGCTAATAAAAATGTTGTATTAGGCAGTTATGCATTGCCAGGCGTATTTACTCAAAAAGCATGGAATGACTATGTAGAAAAGGCGATTGAAGAAGCCGCAGATAAGCCAACAGATAGTAAAGACTGGGTGTTAAATAGCCGTCAATCTGATGATTTAACTTTCTCAGGCAGCCCTGAACAAATTAGAAAGCAACTGACAGCACTCTATAAACAAGAATATATTGCGGAATGGAGAAAATTCTTAAGTGGTATTCATTATGCTAAAGCGGGCCAATTTGCTCAGCAAGTAAAAAATATTGATGTTTTAGGTGAGCCGCAGAACTCTCCGATTCGTACCTTAATTGAAAGAGTGGCAATCGAAACAAACTGGGATAATCCAGTTGTGCAAGCAGAGCTCGCAGCTCCACAAAAAGGATTTGTTGCGTGGTTTAAACGTAAAGTTTTAAATCATGATGATAAGGCTGCTAATCAAGTGGCGACTAATGCTCAGGGTGCTATTTCTCAAGAATATCAAATGTTCTATCAGTTGGTTCGCAAACGCGATGATCAACAAGGTAAATCATTGCTTGATGAATATATGACAAATTTAGCTCTAGTTCGTAGCAAGTTTAACGAGCTTAAGAATGCAGGTGAAGTTGGGCCTAATGCGATGACATTAGTCAAGCAAACCCTGAATGAGCAAACTTCTGTATTTAACCAGACGCAAAAAATTGTAGATGAAAAAATGGCGGTTGGTTTCAATGAAATTGATCAGCGATTATTACAAAAATTGGTGGTTAGTCCACTTACGCAGGCTTTCGAGAGTTTAATTACACCGACGCAAGATGAAATTAATAAATTGTGGGTAATGCAAGCTTATCAACCATTTACAGCAAATCTTGCTAAGAAATATCCATTTAACTCATCAGCTTCTTTGCAAGCGACAAGCAGTGAAATTGGTCAAATTTTAGGTGAAAATGGTAGTATTTCACGCTTTGTAAAAGAAAGCCTTGATCCATTTGTGATCCGTCGTGGTTATACGTTAACGTCTAAAACATGGAAAGATTTAGGAATTAGTTTAAATCCTCAATTCGTTATGAATTTCCAAAGATATGTTACTCCAGCGAATGGTATGGCAACAGGTGAGTTGAATGCTCAAGCTCCAGCAGCACTAGCAACCAACCAATCGAACTTCCAGTTCTACCCAATTCCAAATCCACAATTGCTTTCCTATACCGTGGATATCGATGGTCAGCGTATGACTTATGAAAACGGTGTTCAGCAGTGGGTTAACTTTATTTGGCCAAACCAAGGAAGCATTCCGGGTGCTCGTATTACTGCTGTGGATTTACAAGGTCAAACGCATACGATTTTTGATGAGCCAGGTGAGTATGGTATTAACCGTTTAATTGATAGTGCTCAACGTAAAGAACAAAATGGCGGATTCGAAATGCTTTGGCGCAGTAAGACCGACCCATCATTAGTTGTAAAAATGAATTTCCGTCTAATCAGCAGTAATTCAGGCAGCATTGGTTCAAGCCGTGGTTATGCAGGTATGCAACTCGTTGATAAAGTCACTGCCGATAAAGCCGCACGAGTGGTGTCTGCTCAGCAAGCGCCAGCTCAAGCTGCCGCTCCAGCAAGAACTGAAAATCCTGTTGGAGCACTCGCTCAGCCTTCTGCGGGAGTTAAACCATGATATGGAAAATAACCTCTATGCGTAAGGAGGAACAATAATGCAAACATTAAAAACAACTCCTTTGTATTATGGCAAAAGTCCTGCACGAGGCGACTTTTTAAAAACAAAAGGTCAGAATGCCTTAATACAGTTGCTTGATCAGTGGATTACTGAAGCATTGGAATATGCGATGCAATCGGGCAGCTTTAAAGAAGCTTATAGCACGTTGCCTTCACTGGATTTCTTTATTGCAAATCCGAAAGAAAATATGTTTTTGGTTGCGAACTTACTCGCAAGTGAAGATAGTTCAGGTCGATCTTTTCCAATGGTGCTGAGCCATTTATTAGAAATTGATTTGCCGTATGATAATTTGTTATATGCACCATATAGCTATAAACATGTGCTTGTTGACTTATTTCAAAACAATCGTGCTTTAAAAGGCATTAAAGATTCAGATTTGTTACTTGGAAAATTAGGTCACTTACAAAATCAAATTCAGGTTTTAACTGAACGAGAATGTGTAGGCTTTTATGAAAATCATACAATGCACTCATTTGCTCAGTTAATGAAGTTAAGTATTTATGAATTAGCGCAAAGTATGATTGGGCTGGGATTATTACTACAGCCAATTTTACAAAATGGAACTAGTCGGTTAAATAAAGTCCTGATTTTGCCTATTAATAATCCTGCTTATAGTTATGAAATAGCTGCTTTTTGGGTCAGTATTATTTGTCGCTTTTTAAAGGAGCATAATACTGAGGTGTTGATAGGCTTGTTACATCGAGAGCAGCCCGTATTATTCTTCGGTTTTCAGGGTGCTGATATTTTAGCCCTTAGCGATATTTTTACTCAGAATATGGATAGTAAACATTGGGTTTCTTTAATAGAGGCTCAGTGGATTGATACTTATTTGGAACAGAATGCTGGTTTAGCTACGCTAGAACAGTCATTATGCCAACGCCAATTAAGTTTAAATCAAGGCTTAAAACTATTTAGACAGACTTTTTTGGGTGAATAATAATGAATCAACGATATCAAACTAAACTTTCACAGCTCATAAAAGGCTGTTTTATCTATGCCGTTGCTAATTATGCTTTGGCTCAGCCCATTGTTGTAGAAGGTGTAGTTCCTAACGAGGCGAGTAAACAGGCTATCTTATTAAAAATGCAGTCTGTTTATGGCGCAGATCAGGTTGTAGATAAAATACAAGTTAGACCGGTAGCTGCTCCAAATGGATGGAGTGATTCTGTTACACGAGTCATTACACCTGATCTTAAAAAAGTCTCGCAAGGTAAGTTAAGCGTAAACGGTACTCGATTTGAGTTGAGTGGAAAAATGTTGAATCCAGCAGATATTCAGCCGACCATTCAGTCTTTTCAAGGGTTAGTTCAGCCACCATATCAACTGTATTCACAGTTATCAGTCAATCAGGCTGAACAGAAAATTATTGATGATGCACTTAAAAATCGAATTATTGAGTTTGAATCTGGCAGTGCAGTGTTAACTGATGCCGGTCAAAAAATTCTAGATGAGATGGCTGTTGCTTTAAATAAAGTAGGCGGTAAAAAAGTCAAAATCGTAGGACATACAGATAGTTCAGGTGATGCAACTAAAAACTTAAAACTTAGCCAAGATCGAGCATTGGCAGTGAAAAACTACTTAATTAGTAAGAGTATTCCGGCAGACCATTTATCTGCGGAAGGTTTAGGTTCTTCTAAACCAGTCGCAGATAATACTTCTCCTGAAGGAAGAAAGAAAAACCGTCGAATTGAGTTTACCGTTCTATAAATATAAGGAGAAGAACATGGCTAGCCCTTACATTACGATTGGATGCCCAACCACAGGTGGAGGGCAAGTCATTTCTGGTAATAGTACGTTTTTAATTGATGGAATTGCAATTGCATGTGTAGGAGACAAGGCAACTTGTCCGTTACACAAAACGGTTTCTACGATTGTATCGGGTGATCCGAATATGCTTGTTATGGGAAAATCTGGAGCGCGCGTAAATGATTCATTATCATGCGGTTGTAAATTATTACCAAAACAGAGTTTAGTTAATCAAGGATAAGGGTAGAGATATTTTTATATAGATATAAATATCTACTAGAACATATTAACGCTTGAAATGATGAGTAGTTTGTCTGATAAAGCTGAATTTTGTTAATATACAGACATTATGATTTTAAGCATTAAATTATTTAAAAATATTGAGAGTAATGATGAGTAATTTAAAAATTTTAATTACAAAACTTTCTACAGTTGCGCGTACTGCTTTAGAAAAATCGGCTAATGCTTGTGTTATTCAACAAAATTACGAAATTGAAATTGAACATTTATTTTTAGAACTACTTAATCAATCTCTAGAGAATGATTTAAACATTTTATTAAAGAAATATAAAATTTCACCTGAAGCTTTAGCTGATGATTTAAAAGAAACAATATCTCAATTACCGAAAGGTAATAATCGAACTCCTATTTTTGCTAAATCTATTGTTCGTTTGTTTGAACAAGCATGGTTATTGGCTTCGGCTGAGCAACAACCAGTTATTCGTAGTGGTCATTTATTAGTTGCGTTATTAACTGCATCTGATTTATATCAAATTGCGACTCGTGCTTCGAGTTTATTTGATCTCTTACCAATTGATTCAATGAAACATAAGTTTCTTGAAATTTGTGAGAAGAGTGTTGAACAACAAGATGAAACAAAAACACCTTCTGGTGAAGCTGAAGCAACAGAAACGACTGTAGCGAATACCAAAACTGCTAAAACACCAGCACTTGATCAATATACGATTAATCTCACTGAAAAAGCGAAACAAGGCGGTATAGATCCAGTTATTGGGCGTGAATATGAAATTCGATTAATGCTCGATATTTTAATGCGTAGACGCCAAAATAACCCGATCTTAACTGGGGAACCAGGGGTTGGTAAAACAGCGGTGGTCGAAGGTTTAGCTTTAAAAATTGCTCAAGGTTTAGTGCCTAATGCCCTAAAAAATGTCCATTTACATGTGCTGGATATGGGGCTGTTACAGGCTGGCGCAAGTGTTAAAGGCGAGTTTGAAAATCGTTTAAAACAGGTTATTCAGGAAGTTCAAGCTTCTGCTCATCCTATTATCTTATTTATTGATGAAGCGCATACCTTAATTGGTGCGGGTGGGCAAGCAGGACAAAATGATGCTGCGAATCTTTTAAAACCGGCACTTGCACGTGGTGAGTTGCGCACGATTGCTGCAACAACATGGGCTGAATACAAACAATATTTTGAAAAAGATGCTGCATTGAGCCGACGTTTTCAGGTGGTAAAAGTAGAAGAACCAACCGAAGAAGTTGCGGTCGATATGTTACGAGCAATGATTCCTGTGATGCAGCAGCATTTTAAATTACAAATTGATGATGAGGCGATCGTTACAGCGGTTCACTCTTCACATCGATATATTAGTGGTCGTCAACTTCCGGATAAAGCAGTGAGTGTGCTTGATACGGCAGCAGCACGAGTTGCGTTGACCCAAAATGCCCAACCTGTAAAGCTTGATCAGTTAAAGGCTCAAGAGCATAACTTAAAGCTTGAACAGCAAATTTTAGAAAATGAGCATCGTCAGATTCCAATTCATCATGAACGATTGGAAACTTTAAAAGCTAATTTAGAATCTTTGCAAAAAGAGATTCATGAAACCGAAGAGCAGTGGAAAAAAGAATTAGAACTTGTTCATAAAATTCAGGAATTAGAAGCACAGAATCATACGAATGAATCTGAAGCTTATGATCAGATTAATCTACTGCGTAAGGATCTTGCTGATATTCAAGGTCAGCAACCATTAGTATTTGAAAGAGTAAACTCTCAAATCATTAATGAAATTATTTCTGATTGGACCGGAATTCCTGTTGGAAAAATGGTTAATGATGAAATTAAACAGATATTAACGCTTGAAGATAAATTGGGCGAGCGTGTAATGGGTCAAGATTATGCACTCACACAATTAGTTCAAGGCATTAAAACATCAAAAGCAAGACTTGAAGATCCGAATAAGCCACAAGGTGTATTTCTTTTGGTGGGCCCAAGTGGTGTAGGTAAAACTGAAACTGCACTAACTTTGGCAAATGAATTATATGGTGGTGAGCAGCATTTAATCACCATTAATATGTCTGAATATCAGGAAGCCCATACTGTATCTTCGCTTAAAGGTGCACCTCCTGGATATGTGGGATATGGTCAAGGCGGTGTTTTAACAGAAGCTGTTCGCCGTAACCCTTACAGTGTTGTGTTGCTTGATGAAATTGAAAAAGCACACAGTGATGTTCAGGAACTGTTCTATCAAGTATTTGATAAAGGTACTTTAGAAGATGGTGAAGGACGAGTTATTGATTTTAAAAACACCACTATTTTGTTGACTTCAAATGCTGGCTCAAGTGCCATTATGCAAGCTTGCTTAAATACACCTGTAGAAGAATGGCCTACAGCTGAAGAGTTGATTGACCATTTAAAACCAAGTTTATATAAGCAATTCAAGCCTGCATTTTTAGGTCGAATGAGAGTTGTGCCATATTTCCCATTGCATGACGATCTACTCGTACGAATTATTAAACATAAGTTAGGCAAGATTACAGCAAGAATTGAAAAACAATACGGTACACAAGTCCAGTATTCTGAAGATTTGGTAGAGCTGCTTTTAAGTCGCTGTACAGAAGTTGATAGTGGTGCACGTAATGTTGATAATATTTTAAATTCTACGGTGTTACCTGCATTGGCTACAGAAATTTTAGTGGCTTTAGCAGAGCAAAAGTTGCCAAAAATTATCATGATTGATGCTAAAGATGACGAAATTCAATATTTACTAGATCCTGTTGCAAAAGCTGCTAAAAAAAGGACCAGTAAAAAGTTGAAGTCAGAAGTTTAAATTGAATAGAGCTAAAATTAGATGAATATTGATATTTCTGAACTCCTTGAACCCATTAGCGATAGCTTACCTTGTGGTGATGACTTTTCATTTTCTAATGAATTTCATGAAATCAAAAAGGCGAAAACACAAGATGATCTATTGCTAGATCAAGGCGATTGGGTTGCTGAGCGAAAACAAGCCGACTGGGATTTTGTATCAAATAAAACGAGTGTTTTGCTAAAAGAGAATACAAAAGATATTCGTCTATTAACTTGGCTCTTAGAAGCTTGGAGTCATCTTTATGGTTTTGATGGTATGGCTAAAGGTTTAACTTTAAGTCATACCATGTTGAATCAATACTGGCAGGAAATTCACCCTGTTATTGAAGATGATGACTTAGATCAACGTATTGGTTTATTACAGGGTTTAATTAATCAACTTCCGATGTTGTTAAAGAAAGTCTCTTTAACCAACACGGCTCCTTATTATAATTTGCTTGATTATGATAATTTTCTTTATCACGAGAATATTCGCCGTAAACAAACTGAAGATTACGATAGTCAGTCGGGGCCATCAGAGTTAGAACAATTCGATCAAGCTATTTTTAATACGTCTAAAACTTTTCAATATTCTAATTATCAAGATTTTAGTTCAGTCTTAACTGAATGGGATGTTTTAAAGCAAACCCTTGACCATTTAATGGGACTAGACTCGCCGAGTTTTGGTGCAATCGATTCAGCATTTGAAACCATTCACAGCACATTACGCAAGATTTATAAAGCAGAAGCTTTTGGTACTGGGCTTGCGCCAATCCAAGAACAGGCTGCTGTTATCACGAGTTCATCTATGGAAAATCAAGTGCCTGTACAAGTTGTTTCAGATCAGCCTGCTTTTCAGCCTCAAGCTCAAACACACTTGGCTAATCGTGAACAAGCAATGAAAGTGCTGCAAGAAATTGCGGATTACTTTCAGGCAAACGAGCCTCATAGTCCTGTGAGTTATATGCTTCAAAAAACCATTAAATGGAGTCAAATGCCGTTACATGAATGGCTAGCACAAGTTATTAAAGATGAGCATCCATTGCAAATGGTTCAGGAAATGTTAGGTGTGCAGCCTAAAAATGAATACGAATAAAGATTGGTAAAGACATATGTTTAAAGCTGAAAAAGTCCTGTGGGGCGAAGGTTTATTTTTAAGACCTCAACATTTCCAAATTCAAGATACCTACCATGAACAACGGTTGAATCATACGGTTCGAGCGGTTGTACCTTTTTCATATGGTATTCAGAAATTAAATTTTGATGAGGCTCAATTGAGCACACATATTCTTGCTCTAGAGTCTGTAGAGATGATCTGGCAAGACGGAGAAATTTATCAGGCACCTGCATATGATTTATTGCCTGAGCCAATTTTATTGGATGATCTTAATTTACGTGGTGAGATGCTAATCTATTTAGCATTGCCACTCTTACAAGCAAATAAGCAAAATCTCATTGATCAGAACCAAGCGCAAAAGGGTAGATATCAATCTCATCTTGTCGAGACGCATGACCTATTTACTAATGCAACCGAAGCAGATATTAGTTTGTTACGCCGTCGCGCTGTTTTTAAACTATTAGATGTACATAGTAATCCTGACCATAATTTAGATGGTTTCTTATATCTGCCTATTGGAAAAATTAAGCGTCAAAGCTCAGGTGCTTTTGAAATTGATCGAAAATTTATTCCACCAATTTTGCATGTGGATGCCTCTGAAACACTCATTTCAAATTTAAAAAGAACACTGAACGTTATTAAGGCAAAAATTAAGACGATTCAAACCAATAACCGAGAAAATGAACAGAAGTTAATTGAATTTCGTTCAGGTGATATTGTTTCATTCTGGTTAGTGAATGCATTAAATACAGCTCATGCTGGTCTTAATCATTTTGTGCAATATCCACAAATCCATCCAGAGCGTTTGTTCTTTGAATTATTGCGTTTAGCAGGTTCATTATTAACTTTCTCGACGGCCTATGATGTCGATCAATTACCTGCCTATAAACACCATAATTTACAAGAAAGTTTTTCGCAGTTAGATACGATTTTGCGTGATTTACTCGATACGATTATTTCGAGTCGTTACATCAGTATTGCACTTAAAGAAATCCGCCCTTCATATTGGGTGGGAAGCCTTGAGACCGATAAGATTACTCGAGACACTCGACTTTATATTGCAGTATCAAGTAGTGCAATGCAGACACATGAGTTGATTCAGATCGTACCTTTACGATTCAAAATCGGTAGCACTTTAGATGTAGAGCAACGTGTGGTCGCTGCATTGCCTGCAATTCCATTGCATCACTTAATTCAAGTTCCAACTGCTATCCCTGTACGCTCTGGTGTGAGCTATTTTGAAATTGAACCGCATCATGAGCTATATCAACGCATGTTAGATTCAGAGACGATTTGTATTTATGTTCCGGCTGGTTTCCAAGATATCAGTATTGAACTGATTGCGGTCATGAACGCTTAACGATAAAGGAGAGAAAAATGTCACAATCCACAGGTGCTCCTTCTTTATTTGATGATGGGCAAATTGGAACAGGCGGGAGCAATAATAGCCAGTCTCAAGCAAAACTACAGGCAATCAATCTTATTGATTTATTGCATGATGGGTTTTATTTGGTTTTTTTGATTCGAAATCAGTATGTGCCGGCAGATGCACAGCGGTTTCGTGAAAAAATCTTAAATTTACTTAATCAATTTGAGCAACAAGCCAAAAAGTTGCAATTTTCAGCTGATGATATTCATGATGCTAAATATGCATTTTGTGCTTTGATTGATGAAACGATTGTAACGCAACAAGACGCGAATTATTTTAATTTGCAAAATGCTTGGTTAATTAGTCCATTGCAATTGAGCTTGTTTGGTTCTCAATTAGCTGGTTATCGCTTCTTTGAAATATTGGAGCAATTACGTAGCCGTGGAAAAGAACGTCTAGCTGCTTTAGAAGTATTTCATTACTGCCTTTTGTTAGGTTTTCAGGGCAAGTACCGAATTGAGTCAACGGAAAGTCTCAACCATTTAGTATCACGAGTGGGTGACGAAATTGATTATTTGAAAGGGAAAAAGCTCGCATTTTCGCCGTTCTCGGCAATTCCCGATCAGATCCGAAATATTATTCATCGTGAAGTACCGTTCTTCTGGATTTTGATCTTTTTATTGATTTTTGCATTACTTACCTTTGCTGGACTAAGATTTATGCTGAACAATCAAAATGATAAAGCATTATCTAATTATCAAAATGTGATTTCTGCTCCTCAAGAGCAAGCACATATTACAATTTATTTACCTTGATGATGGTACGAAATGGCTCAGGAAAAACCAACTTCTATTCGAGTTTTACAGTCGAATAAAAAAAAGCCGAAATCACCAATACTTTATATTGTCATTGGTGTTATTGCCGGGGTGTTTGTAAGCATCTCGCTATTCCTGTTCTTGTCTCAACCGCATTCGTCAGAATCAGCAGCAATTGAGAGTAAATCAACAGAAGAACAGACTTTAAATCAAGAAACGGTTCATTCTTCTGATGAACAAAATCAGGTTGCTGTAAGTCAAGACAATGAAACAGATTCAATGAGCCGTGATGGCTTTGAACAACCTAAAGATAATGAATTAAGTAGTATCTTTAAACCTGTTCCGCATAAGTCCGCTACTACTAATGAACAGCGAGTTTCTCCATTTGATGAACAGCTCACTGGTGAAAAGAAAGTTCAGGTTGTGCCTCAACTACAAACAGGGGCGATACCTAAAGCGACCCAACCGAAAGTTCAGCCTGCTCAACAAAAGCCAGTGAGTAAGCCGCAACAAGTAGCGCAGACTAAACCTGTTGTTGAGAATAAAGCTCCAGCCGAACCAGAAGCTGAGGTTGAACCACCTAAAGCATCGGTAGATATTAAAATTACACGAAGTCCATTTGCCGTGAATTAATGAACTGATGATGATTTTTCTCATTTTCTTTTGCTTTACATGCTTGGCAATTGGTTTAGCGTTTTTAATGTCCTATGAGCTAAGGAGTAGAAGCAAAGATTTTGTTTTGTCATTACTGCCACAAGGCCGTAAGCAGCTTAATCAAGTTAGACAATTTGCTCAAACAATGAATCAGGCAGCTGCGCCTGAAAAGCTACAATCCCATTGGCATTTACAGCAGTGGTGGATTGTCATTGCAGGCTTTTTCTTGTTTGCCAGTATTTTAGTGTTTGCTTTTACTCGACCTATTAGTTCAACTCGAATTGAGGCTGAATATCTGAAAAAAACAGATCCTCAAATTTATGCACTTTTGAATGGTGAAATCCTATCACCACCACCAGAAGTGGATGAAAGCCTAATTGAAGCTGCGATTGTAGAGGCCACCCAATTAGAGCAACAATATTCCTCTCAAAGTAGTGGCGCTATTAATTCTTCACCTATTGATAATACGAGTTTCGATGGACGAGCTATTTTAGATACCAGTTTAGTAGATCGTAAGTGGAGCAAAATGAACCCACGTTATAAGCAGCGTTTACTCATGGTTTTTAAAATCATGAAAGAACAGTATGGTTATGAGTTGGTTTTATTAGAAGGTTATCGTAGTCCTACTCGTCAGAATATGCTGGCAGGTAATCCGAATACGACCAGAGCAAAAGGGTATCAGAGTTACCATCAATTTGGTTTGGCGGCAGATGTAGCCTTTAAACGAAATGGAAAAGTGGTTATTTCTGAAAGAGACCCGTGGGCTATGCAAGGTTATCGTTTATATGGACAAGTTGCTGAATCGGTTGGTCTCACGTGGGGCGGACGTTGGAAATCTATCCAAGATTATGGACATACTGAATTCCGTATGCCGGGCTTAAGAAAAACACCGGAAATGGCTGAAAAACTGATTGCTGAAAGTTTGAATGATATAAGTTAAACACTTATTGATGATTGAAAACGTTCTTGTAAAACAGTTGTCATCTTGTCTACAAGCTGGGAAATTATCCCAGCTTTTTCCCATGTATAAATTGAAACGACCATAGGGGGAACTGCCCCTAATGAATCATATCGACATACTCGGCGTCCATGGGTGGTAGCCACAGGCAATAAAGATAATCCTAAGCCGGTTTCAACACTGACTAACACGCTTTCTAGGCTACTACCCGTAAAGGCAATATACCAACGTCGCCGTTCACGCTCTAAGGTTGCGAACATCTCATCCCGATAAAGTCCGCCTTGAGGAAAGGTCACCAAACTAATGGGATCCGGCCATATAGTTGTTGAATTCTCACTTTCAAACCATGCCATTTCTTCTGGGAATGTAGCGTGGTGATCAGCACTGGCTGCAGGTTCTTTGACAATAATAATATCGAATTCACCATTCCGATAACGTTCTGTTAAGTTGCGACTCAAGCCAGAGGTTACGTCTAAACGAATGGAACGATGCTTTTTGGCAAATATACCAAAAACTTCAGCCATTGCTGGACTCATCATATCTTCTGGTAAACCAATACGGATAGGAATACTTCCTGCCGGATCTTTAAGTAGTGCCTCAGCTTCTTGTTGAAGGGTCAAAATCCTTTGCGCATAACCAATCAGATATTCTCCAGACACCGTCAATTTGAAAGGTCGTGCTGTTCGATCTATCAGCGCATGACCGACGGATTCTTCAAGTCGTGCTAACTGCTGACTAATTGTTGATTGAGTTAGGTGTAATCGATCGGCAGCTGCGGTAAAACTGCCAGTTTCAAAAATAGTGACGAAAGCACGTAAAAGGCGAGGATCAAACATTATTAGGTACTGCCCGCTTAAAAGCCGATGAAATAAGTATTCATAATCTTAATACTATCGATTAAATAATTTAATTTCCAAATACTTTTGGTGAAGCTTATTCTAATTGCAAAATGTTTTGCCATAAATTTCTATTGGGAGGTCACCATGCGTAAGTCACTGTTATGGATGAAGCTGATTGTCGCATTAGGGGCTTTGGGTTTTACAAATATGACGAATGCAATGGGTGATTATCCTTTACATCAGGCAGTGATAAATAATGATACTCAATCTATCAAACAGATTTTATCTCAAAAGACCTTAATTGATGAGCGAGATGAAACAGGTTCAACTGCTTTGATGGTCGCAACAAGAGCAAATAATGTACATGCTGCTCATATGCTGATAGATGCTGGCGCTGATGTAAATGCAAAAGACAATATTCAAGACAGTCCGTATTTATACGCTGGTGCACAGGGATATTTAAAAATTCTAAGAACGACACTTATCCATGGTGCCGATTTAAAAAGTATTAACCGTTACGGTGGAACTGCGCTCATTCCAGCAGCGGAACGAGGCCATGTCGAAACAGTTCGTACATTAATTGCGGCCGGTGTAGATGTTAATCATGTCAATAATTTGGGGTGGACGGCATTGCTTGAGGCCATCATTTTGGGAAATGGAGAACCCAAATATCAACACATTGTAGAGCTTTTATTAAAAGCAGGTGCTGATCCGAACTTGGCAGATAAAGACAGTATTACACCTTTACAACATGCGCGTTCACGAGGATACCGCGAAATTGAAAAAAGACTTCTTGCAGCTGGTGCAAAATAGAAAGTGAGAGTATGTGATGGAAAAAGGTGAAGAGTTTTTACGTGAAGCGATTGAGCTTGCCTATAACAATATTGAAAAAGGTGGCAGACCATTTGGCGCTGTGGTTGTAAAGAATGGAGAAGTTATTGCTTCAGGCGTAAATCAGATTCTGACAACGAATGACCCAACCGCACATGCTGAATTACTGGCGATTCGTGCAGCCAGTCAAGTTTTAGGATCTGCCAACCTAGAAGGCTGCTCTGTGTATGCAAGTGGACACCCATGCCCAATGTGTATGGCAGCAATGCGTTTAGCCGGTATAAAGTCGGTGAGCTATGCATATTCTAATGAAGATGGAACACCATTTGTTCTGTCTACAGCCGAAATATATATTGAGCTTGCCAAGCCGTTTGCTGAGCAATCAATGGAAATTCAATATATACCGATCAGAGTTGAAAACCGCACTGATCTTTATGCGTATTGGAAGAATTATCAAGCCAATCATTCAGGCTCAGAATAATGAAGCAGTCTGGCGTTGTTTTGACTCGTCCCATACTCATCGTGACAGTGGCTTGGGTGGGCCTTAATTTAAGACCATTTATCACAAGTATTGGACCATTGATTGTCAATATTCGAACAGCCACTGGCTTAAGCCTACAAGGCGTAGCACTGCTCACTTTGCTACCGATGATGCTGATGGGAATCTTTGCATTTGTTGGGCCAATATTGCAAAACTTTGTCGGCGAACGAAGCGCTATTCTTGGTGCATTGCTGACCATTTGTGCGGGATGCGCTGTCCGATTTTTCTTTCCTACTGCCGAAGGATTAATTCTTAGCGCCATAGTGATTGGATTCGGAGTCGCGATGATACAAGCGGCATTTCCCGGCATGATTAAACGAGAATTTAGCCAACATATTGGTCCGATGATGGGGCTTTACTCAGCCATGCTTATGGGCGGTGGTGCCTTAGGAGCATGGTTAGCGCCTGTAGTTTCAAATATAACGGGTTTATGGTCTATTGGACTGGCTTTTTTTGCAGTTTCAGCTTTGTTTGCATTTATATTGGCGCTAGCTTTTTTACCTACAAAAGCTAGCTCATCCATTCATCGCGCACCTGTAAGAAAGTTATTAAAGCAACCTCGAACTTGGTTATTAATGGCTTGCTTTGGGCTTGTAAATGGTGGCTACTCATCAGTCGTAGCTTGGTTAGCGCCTTCTTTTCAAGATCAGGGTTGGAGCGCAGCGCAAAGTGGGAAATTACTTGCTTTTCTGGCCTTGAACCAAGCAGCTTCAGCACTCATTTTGCCTGTTTTAGCTAGGAAATATAAAGACCGACGTCCATGGCTATGGTTTACGTTAGCAATGCAAATGGTTGGTTTTTCAGGAATAGCTTTTATGCCTGAGTTCGCCGCTATGCTTTGGGCAATTTGTTTAGGCGTTGGCTTAGGAGGATGCTTTGCATTAACGCTTATAGTTGCATTAGACCATTTTGATGAACCCATTCATGCAGGTGCTTTATCTGCACTGATGCAAGGCGGTGGTTTTTTACTTGCTGCAATCCCGCCATGGATTATTGCAATTTTGCATGATCTTACGGGGGCTTACAAAGCAGGATGGCTTTTTCATTTAGCCAATGTGATATTGGTTGTTATTTTAGTGATTAGATTAGCTCCTAAAAGTTATTTTAAGGTGAGTCTGTAAAATGTTGAGTTGACTGAGATTCTTTTATCAAGAATTGCTGATTCTAAATCACAAGCAAATAGTGATAGGATAGAACTGAAAATTTTTCTGCTTCTAAATGAATACAACAATATTTGATTTCTATGACTTCTTCTTTAAAACAGCTCACTTTATTTAATCAAGGCTTAGGAAAAACCAGCCGATTTGCAAAAGGCATGGACGGCACTTTACAGGCTATTGAGCATTTGGGATATGTGCAGATTGATACTATATCGGTTGTTGAACGTGCTCACCACCATATATTGTGGAGTCGAGTGCCTGATTATGATTTAAGTCATTTAAATAATTTGGTTCGAGAGCGTCAGATTTTTGAATACTGGTATCACGCGGCGTCTTATCTTCCTATGAAAGATTATCGCTATGCACTGCCTGCCATGATGTCGGTCAGGAAGGGGGAAAGTCGTTATTTCAATAGAGGTGATCAACATCTCATGAATGAAATCTTAGCCCGCGTTCGTGCAGAAGGTAGAATTCGACTACGAGATATTGATAAGAATAATAAAAAGAGTTTGGGAAATTGGTGGAATACAGGTCCAGGTCGCCGCGCTTTTGAGCAGTTATATATGCAGGGTGACCTGATGATCTGTGAGCGTAACGGAATGGAAAAAGTCTATGATTTGTCCGAACGCTGCCTACCTGAAAATATTGATTTAAGTATGCCCACGCTTCATGAATATGCGCAGTATTTATTTAATACAACGCTTCGAGCACATGGAGCATTCACTTGGAAGCAATTGGTTCATTTAAAGGGAAAAGACTTAAAAGAAACTATGCGTGTCGTGCTGAAGGAGCAGATTGATGCAGGTGTAGTGTCAGCAATTAAACTTGTTGATGGGCAAACTCTATATGTCGATGTAGCTGCATTAGAACAAAACGTGAATACTGATTTTGGATTAAAAATACTTTCGCCTTTTGATAACTCGCTGATTCATCGTGACCGCTTAACCTCTTTATTTGAATTTGATTATCGGATCGAATGCTATGTGCCAGCGGCCAAACGGGTATTTGGTTATTTTTGCTTACCTATCCTTTATCAAGATGAGCTAGTGGGCCGCATAGATTGCAAAGCACATCGGACAGTAAAAGAGTTAGAAGTCATTAGTATACATCTCGAAAAAACAATCAAAGATAAAGAGGTTTTCTTTTTCGAATTAGAGCAAGAGATCAAGCGCTTTGCAGAGTTTAATCAATGCACCATCATTAATGACAAAGTCATCAAGCTCATTCGCTAAGGTGTAAGCAGGGAACTATATTTAAAGCTAAATAATAGCCTAAGTTATGTTATTTACATAAATTTAATCATTATTCAAATACTTAAATGCAAATTTTTATGATGATCAATTGGTTATATGAAACTAGAAATGTTATTAAAATTTTTAAAAATTAATTTTAATTAATATTATTTTAAGCTAGCACAATTAATCTAACTACATCAAAGCTTATTTAGTACACCTTTTAGCCACATTCTCCAGATGTGGCACTTTTTTTATAAAAAATAAATGTAGCTAAGAACAAATTAATTAATTTTTTAAGAGAAGTAAAAATTAATCTTCTTCCATGGCATTACTGTAAAACTTAACGCCTAGTTTAATACGGTCACGCCCATTACCCATACGCCAGCGGTTAGTATCTCGTAAAGAATATACACAGCCACAATATTCTTGCTGATAAAATTCTTCTCGTTTACTGATTTCAATCATACGGCTTGAGCCACCATTTTTACGCCAGTTATAGTCCCAGTACTGAATTTCAGGATAGTGAGCAGCAGCGCGAATTCCGCAGTCATTGATTTGTGCCATATTTTTCCAACGAGAAATTCCTAGCGAACTACTGATGAGACTAAAGCCGTGTTCATGTGCGTAAAGGGCAGTTCGTTCAAATCTCATATCAAAACACATGGTACAACGAATGCCACGTTCAGGTTCATCTTCCATCCCTTTTGCTCGGGCAAACCAATTGTCAGTGTCATAGTCTGCATCGATAAATGGAATATTATGCTTTTCTGCAAAACGAATATTTTCTTCTTTACGGATGAGATATTCTTTTACTGGATGAATATTAGGATTATAAAAAAATATTGAAAATTTAATTTCTGAGTCGATTAATGCTTCCATAACTTCTCCTGAACAAGGAGCGCAACAAGAGTGAAGTAATAATTGATCGTGTCCAGAAGGGAGTTCTAATTTTAAACGTTGAGTTGACATAATAAAAAAATTAAATTGTAATGCTATTAATTATATATTTATTTTTTATATAATGTGAAATGAATTATTTTCAATTTTACTGTGAAATTAATTTAATATTTTAAAAAAATCTATTGTTATATTTTAGGTTGAGTTAAATTTTGATAGTTAAATAAATGTGGGTTTTATATTAAGGTAAGATTTGTGGTTATATTTAAAGTTATTGATAAATATACTATATATTTAAATAAATTATGGATGAATTTTATATATTTAAAAATAATAAATATTAGGTTTCTGTTTGTAAGTATTTGATGTAATTAGATATAGTTTGAAGTTTTTTGTTTTTTACTGTGATATAGGTCACAAATAAAACTTATTTTTTCAATTAAAATATTTCTTTACATTTATATCTCTAATAAATTTATACTATAAAATTCAGTGTGTTTTTTAAATTTAAGCGTGTGATAATTTTAGATATGGAAGATTGGCAATGTAAGTATTGTAATGGTTACATTATGGTTAATCATTCAAAGATCGGTGTAGGAGAAAAAGTTTACTTTTTGGTATATAAATTTGACGCAAAGAATGAAAGGAAAAAATTATATAAAAAGGGAGTTGTGGTTGCCCGTTACGATAATATATTACACATTGAGTCACGTAAAAAAACTTATAAGATCGAGCAGATAAAAGTCTATCCATTAGGTGCACCCATGCCTTTTGTTTACAACATGTTTTGGATTTGTGGATGTCCGTGTACTCTACAAAACTAATTTCTTACATTTAAATGACAGCAAGTTATTTTATAGATTGAATTAATAATCACATCTATTTTTATCATCAACTTTTACAGATAAGACCTATACCTTGGGGAGAGTGGTTCATAGCGTATAAGAAAATCTCTGTTATTTATTTGACAAAATAAAAGCGCACTCTTATAAACCTCAAGTAAAGTTAAGGTCAATCATGATGAGTGAAAATAAAAAAGCTGACTCTAGTCGAGTTTTGACTGTGGGTGAAGTTGCAAAAAGGAGTGGTGTTCCTGTTTCGACCCTACATTTTTATGAAGCGAAAGGGCTTATAAAAAGTATAAGAACAAATGGTAATCAACGTCGGTATCCCTTAATTATTTTAAGATATATTGCGATTATTAAAGTCGCTCAAAGGGTGGGTATCCCTTTAAATGAAATTAAAGAAGCTTTAAGTCAATATCCTGTAGGCAGTAAATTAACAGCTAAGCAATGGAAAGATCTCTCAAGTCATTGGCGAGAAAATCTGGATGATCGAATTCAAAAATTAACTCGCTTAAGAGATGAAATGGACTGGTGCATTGGCTGCGGCTGTTTATCATTAGAGCAATGCCCATTAAGAAATCCTGAAGATATTTTAGGGCTAGAAGGATCGGGGCCACGAATTTTAGAAAGACCTGAATAGAATATTTCAACAATAGCTTTTAATTGGGAATATCTTAATTTCCAATAAATTAAATTTATTTTGCTAGAACATTCAAGTGAGTTTTTTATTGTAAAGAAGTGACATGAAATATGAAATTTTTTGATATCTTTAGTTTTTTTAGTAAGAAGCAAAAAATTATGAAAAAAATTCTCTTTCTTGGCTTAGCACTTGTTTCATTAACGGCTTGCTCGTCTGTACAACATAAAGATCCGACTCCACCAAAAATTGGTTCACCAAATCCAGCTAGCCAATATTGTGTTGAACAAGGTGGAAAATTAGAAATTAGAAATGAAGCAAATGGTCAGGTCGGCTATTGTCATTTACCAAATGGCCAAGTCGTAGAAGAATGGAAATTATTCCGTGACAATCAAGCCAACTGTGTAGCAGAAGAAGCTCAAAAATTAGTGGGGCAATCTGGCCTGACTGATGATCAAATTAAACAAAAGACTCAATCAGAAATTGTGCGTAAAGTTGCTCCAGGTCAACCTATGACCATGGATTATCGTACAAACCGAGTTACAGTCACCATTGATCCAGCTTCTAAAAAAATTACGAACGCAACATGTGGCTAACTTTTAATTAAAAGCTAATAGACTGAATTTTGAAATAAAAAAGCCTGCTGAAATGCGGGCTTTTTTGCGACTTTAATTTTGGGAATAGTGAATTACGGGATATTCTTTTTGTTGAGGTAGTTGTTGTAAAGCCTTGTTAATGTTGATTAGAAAAATATCAACTTTATCTTGGCTTGAATTGTTGGTGTTGTACGAAGCTCTTTCTTGATAATTAATTCCGCATCCAATAATTTTCATATTTGCAGGGTTAAAACTCCAGTCATTTTTATTTTTAATCGAGATATCTAAATCACTATCACACTCTTTCCAGAGCTTTAAAAATTGATTGGAATATACGGCGGGAACTTCTTGGGCTCGGTAGGCGGTAAATCCCTGCATTTCGGAATTAGCAAATTGAAGCAGATGATTTGTGGGCATTCCACCCCAAAGAATAGCAGTATCTTTTGGTAGTTTTATCGAGGTTATATTTTCTTCTTTAAGTGGGGCAGTTTGTTCATTTTTCTGTTTTGACTTTTGAGATTTATAAACCAGTTTTGTTCCAACCGGAACAGTTACGCCTTTGGCTTGAGTTATTTGAGTTGTATAGAAATAAGGTGAATCATCACGGTTACAACCTGTTGGGTTATAACAGCCAATACAGCCACTCAAAAATAGAACTGGAAAACTTAAAACGCTTAATTTTAATATGTGATTCATTTTTCTTCTCTTTCATTATTTCTATCAATTTAATATATCAGGCTTTATATCAATAATAAAAAAAGCCTCTAGCGGACTAGAGGCTGAAAAACATCAGATGCAAGAACAGGTGAATTATGCATCTGAGTTAAGTAGGTTGTATCAAACCATGTAATGCACTTTACCAGTAAAAATGAATAAAAATAGGGAGGTGCGACTAATGGCTAATGTTCTGCGGTTGTTTATTGAGCGCTTGTAAGCTCGGATTTAATTTCTATTCTCAGCGCTCATTTTTAAATTTCATAAATTTTTTAGGTTCAATTTTTTTAAAAATATAAGCCAAATTTTATTTTTTAATTCTATTAATAAAATTAATAACTGATTTATATGAATTTTTACTCAGTTAAAGAATTTGAAGGGAAAGACTATTCTTTTTGTTGTATATCGTATACGATATATGAAGAATGATTAAACAGCTATTAATCCCATTCCATAACTTTTGAGATGGATTAACTCGAAAGTACGACTACCTAAAGTTTTATTTGTATTACTGAGGAATAATTATGAGTAATATCTTCACAGGATGTATCCCGGCGCTAATGACCCCATGTACTCCTAACCGTGAGCCAGATTTTGACGCGCTTGTGAAAAAAGGGCATGAGCTGATTGAAGCGGGCATGAGTGCGGTAGTGTATTGTGGTTCTATGGGGGATTGGCCTTTATTGACCGAAGCTCAACGTCAAGAAGGGGTAGCACGACTTGTTGCTGCAGGCATTCCAACAATTGTTGGGACGGGTGCAGTTAATTCAAAAGAAGCAGTTTCTCATGCAGCTCATGCAGAAAAAGTAGGTGCACAAGGGCTTATGGTTATTCCACGTGTACTATCACGCGGTGCATCACCAACTGCACAAAAAGCTCACTTTTCTGCAATTTTAAAAGCAGCTCCAAGCTTACCTTCGGTGATTTACAATAGCCCATATTATGGATTTGCAACTCGTGCAGATTTATTTTTTGAATTACGCCGTGAGTTTCCAAATTTAATTGGCTTCAAAGAGTTTGGTGGTGCTGCCGATATGCGTTACGCGGCTGAGTTCATTACTTCACAAGATGATTCAGTCACCTTAATGGCTGGCGTAGATACTCAAGTTTTCCATGGCTTCGTCAACTGTAATGCAACCGGTGCGATTACAGGGATTGGTAATGCTTTACCTAAAGAAGTTTTACTGTTGGTTGACCTTAGTAAGAAAGCTGCAGCAGGTGATGCAAAAGCCCGTCGTTTAGCACAAGAGTTATCAAGTGCATTAGAAGTTTTATCTTCTTTTGACGAAGGAACGGATCTTGTTCTTTACTATAAATACTTAATGGTACTTAACGGTGATAAAGAATATACCTTACACTTTAATGAGACTGATGCATTGAGCGAATCGCAACGTAAATATGTTGAAACTCAGTATGAGTTATTCCGTACGTGGTACCGTAATTGGTCAGCTGAAATCTAAGTAAGTATCCATAAAAAAAGAGGCTAACAATTGAGCCTCTTTTTTTTATTTCTATGAATTACTTTTTGGTCAGAACAATAACGCATAGGAAAATGAGAATTAAACCTAAATAACTATGCATTGTTAAACTTTCACCCACTACAACAACTGCTAATAATGCTGCAACTGGAATTTCAACTAAAGCTAGTGTCATAGCCTGACTTGCTGGAATTCGTTTAAGACCAAAGCTAAAAAATAAATAGCCTAAAAACATAGGAACAATCGGAATATAAATCGCAACCCAGATGTTAGTTGGGTACTCAAAAAGGTTTTGTGCCGTAAAGAATAATGTAGGTAGTAACAGCATTGCAGAGATACCAAAAATCACTCCCATGGCAGCTCTTGAGTCGACATCTTGGCGAATTAGGTTTCTCATTATCCAAGAATATGTTGCATAGCTCAGGCTAGAGAGTAAGCCAAAAAATACCCCTAAAATGCGATCAGATTGTACGACTTGATGCTGCGCATGATCATCGGCATAAGAGAGTAAAATAATTCCTAAAAAACCGAGAATAAAACTGATGAGCCATTTTAAAGAAAGTTTTCGTTTATCTAAAATCCATTCCAAAAGCACTGAAAACAAAGGCGCACAACCAATAGAAATCACGGTGCCAATAGAAACACCAGCCAAAGAGATAGATGAATAAAATGCAAATGGACAAAGAATTGAGACAATGACTGCAATAAAAACTTGGGATTTATAGTTAAATAGTTTTTGGTAATTTTTTTTAATGGCTTTTAAGCTTAAAAACGTATGAATTAATCCACCGAAGCCAACAGAAATGGTAGCAATTACAAGTGGACTAATGCCTTTTGCAAAAGATGCCGCTGTACCTGCTGTACCCCATAGAAAAGCAGCAAATAGTACAGATAAGAAACCCGTATAATAATTCAGGGAAAATTTTGCTTCTGTTGGCGTACTCATATGAAGTGACTCAAACTTTAAAAGTTTTATGCAGCATGATTTTTACAAGATAAAAATTTTATCTTGCAGGCAATAACTCAGCTCAGAGGATAGGAATTTTTTGACAGTTGCCCATCAAGAGAACAGGGTAGTTGATGCGCGACGAGATAATTTCAGCATTTTTTTGAGATAATTGCCTAATCATTTCGTTGCACATCATGCAAAACAATTTCACTTTTAAGGTGTTCTACCTTTCAGCTGCCCACCGCCAATATTCGTGATTGTGACATTACCTTGATAAATGAATCCAGCTAAACCAGCAACACCATTTACAAGGGTTGATTCACTAGCTTTACCATTCTCACTAACATTACCACCGTCACCAGCTGCTAAACCTGTTCCGTCAGCACCATTGCCCACAACTGATAAGGTTGCCGCTGTTCCAGCAAGATTTACAAGGGTTTTGCCAGCAGGTGCTGTCTGGTTGATGTTGCTACCACCAGTGCCTGATGGAATACCGCCACCACCTGCACCAACAGCATAGTATTCTTGTGCACCAATTGAATACTCAGATTTACCAGCTGCGCCGCCACCACCACCGCCTGCAATCAAACCATAGTTACGTACATCAATAAAGCTACTTGCATTCTGTGCAATGATAGCTGTACCACCATCACCAACCATAGCTACATCAGCATCATAGTAACCACCTGAACCACCTGAACCACCAGTACCATATATATGACCATAGTTAATGATTTGACGGCTTGAACCAGCTAACCAATTGCCAGAAGTCACCGCAACAAGTGTGACACCTGAAGCAATAACGAAAATGGCGCGTGTAGCTGCTGTTGGAGCACCGTAGGTCTGAATGAATAAATCAAGTAAGCTTACATTAGATAAGTTCTGATCGATGTAAACAACCTGACCATCTAGATCGTCTTGGTTTGCATAATAAGGATAAGGATAGCTATTTAAGTTCTCAAGATCAGTGTTTGAGGCTCCAAAACCCGTAATTTCTAAATATGCAAAACGTTCCCTTTGTCCCGGTGTGTTAGCACTTACATAGTCAAAACGAAAACTAATGACTGTCCTGCATTCCTGAAGTCCATCTTCTAATGGAACTATCTCATTATAAATGTCTAGTAAGCGAATGGCTGAGTCATCTTCAGCGTCATTATTATCTCTTTGGCCTTGGTACAGTGCAGAGACATTTAAAATATTAGATAAGCCGATTGGCAAATAAACTTGTGCGTTATAGTCACCGTAAACAGTCCGCACCTTCACAGTCTGCTTTACCACACCATTCGGCATGATATGAGCGCTGATATTCTCAACTGTATGCTTAACCTGCCAGTTCTGAGGATCGTCTGTATAAATCTTTGGATTTACGGTTGTTTCAGGTGTTAGCGTTCTATATAGAAGTCGAAAATCCTTTCTCATTACATATTGCGGATGTGGATTTAACGCATCTAAGTGATCTTGGTCGGCTTTAATACGAGCATTACGCTCGTTATCAATGATTGACTGAACAAAATCCAATGCAGCATCTAGATCATCTTTACCTGCCAAAGCATCAAAGAGTTGACGACGTTTTTCTGGATCTAAAGTAATACCTCTAAGTTCCAGTAAATTTGCAATTTCTTCTTGAATCATATTGAGAAATTCTGGAGTGAGATAAGTTGCATCTTGTCCGGGAACATCATCATTGGCATGAAAGCCACTTTTTCCGATACCAAACATGTCTGGGCGTGCATTTGCACTATCAATTCGTTTCATACTTGTTCCTCAACAATGTCATAACGCACGTAAGCAGGTAAATAGTTATTAATGATGCAAGCCATATCTGCTTGCACTGGGGCTTTTAGAATTAATTTGACTTTATAGCGAAGGCTTTCTGTATTAACTGGCGAAGTACACGGAGCTGTACATTGGATTGGCGTGTAGCGCACTAGATCAATTAACTCAACACCAAACATCGCTAAAACCTGCTCCAGATAGGTACGGTTTAAAACATTCTTTGTCTCTTGAACCCACTTAATGATCTGAAGACGCTCTTCAATTGTTTTAGTGGCATTGACCGAACATTTCAGCGGGAGTCCTAGAGCTGCTTCATATTCATTTAGCAATTCTTCAGGAATACCTTCCAAAGCAGTTAAAATACGTTTTGCGTCAACATCAGCTTGTGCAAGTACTTTTGCATGAGCGTATATATCTTTTGCGATAACGCCTTTAGGTGATGTGTCATAACCGCCAGCTGGCAGTAATTGGCGAAGTACTGAAGCATAAAGCTCTACTGTTTGATCAAAAGTCATGATGGGTTCACCGTGAGTAGGCCGATCCGGAGCCAACCAGTAGTAAATACACTTAAAGTAGGTGTTTGATTTACTCCGGGTGTAAGCTGAATGTCTGTTAGACCTTGCAAATCTTTGATTCGACTAACTAGTGTTGAAGCAACATAAGTTTCACCCGGCTTTAGTAAACCAACATAGTCACGAATGACTTTTTCAACTTCTGTTTCGCTTACAGAGCCAGTAAATACAGCAGTGATATTCAAATATTCCTTGGTTGGTGCATAGGCTCTTACATCACCCCAGAAACCTGAATAGTCATCTAGTGTCGTTTGAACTAAAGCCAACAGTGCAGTACTTGGGGAGTTCGGAGGATTACCAGCTGCTGTGATTGCGACATCTAAAGAGCCAAGGCCACGACGTTTAGGAAAAATAAAAACATCGGCAACACCCGGCACATCTTTTACGATGCGTCGAAGATCAGCTTCACGATCTCGAATAAGTCCTAAAGCTTCTTTCTCCATCATCCGCTGACGCCAAGCTTCAACGTCTTCAACATCAACACCAGCAGATATTTCAATAACATCCACTTGTGCAGCCACACCCGGCAACGGACTAACCCACAGCAGCTGCTCACCATCGAAATTCCAGCTCACACCTTCAAACTCAGCAATGACTTGGATTTCTTTAGGCTTATTTGCTGTAAGTGTCTCTTTATATATAGTTAGCCAGTAATGACCTTTACCATCTGTGACTTTAGTACCAGCTGGAATAGTGACCGCAGTATTTGACGTCGCTTTGACTCGTCCTGAAGCCTTAGAGCCTCCATTACGCGGACATTCCAAACGTTTTGCATGTATATAAAGGAAAGGCTCATCAGCTGTAGCTACAAAAAGCTGTTTTTGAATATAACTTTGATGATGATAAAGGCCCTCAACTACAGCAGCTTCACCGTCAGCACGAATTGCTGCATCATCTTCATCATCCAGCGTTAATCCTGTTAAATTTTGGATTTCCTGAATAATGTCAGCGCGTAATTGGTCAAAAGTCTTGATTGGATAAGCCATTGTTTAGCCTCCAACCTTAACAAAATAAAGAATTGTTTGTTTCTGGCCAGACAGCTGCGTAACTTCAATATTTAGGTCCACCTGACTTTTAACAGTCTGAAAAGCATTTACCAAAATTGAAGCAAAACGATTCGGTACTAAGCCTTCCAAGGCTTCTTCAGCATATTGTTTAACTGTTTGAATAGTACGAGAAACATCTTTTGAGCGTCTCAACGTATAAAAACGGCTGCCACGGTTAGGATTTGCCCAATACTTGCGTCGATGAATATTTAACCTCTGACAAATTGCTTGAACCTCATCCTTGCTAAATGCAGCATCAAGGCTCATCAACACATAATCTTTCGTTTTTAAATCAATATTCGCCATGATTCACCTACATTGTTTCTGTTGGAGTCGGTGTATTACCGTGTTTGTGTTTGTTATAAATGTCGCGCATTTCCTGCATTGAGCCTTTCTTGTCAAAGACTTGACCATTCGTCACATGCAAATCACCGTCATCAACAAAAAGGTCACCAGCAGTGATATGCGTGCCATCTTCTTTAAGCAAAAGACTGTGCCCGAACTGGTCATAAACTACCGTTTCACCTTCATCCACGTTGACAACAACAGCTCCACCTGTCGTTGCAACGACAATTGAACGGGAAGTCTTGCCATGTAAGGGAATCACAACGACACGAGCGCCTTCAGGGATGTGAGAGTTAAAGCCGACTTGCTGAAAAAGCTCTACTTCTTGTAAAGTTTCATCAGCAAAGCCCTTTAACTGCAATACTTTTGAGCCACCCCGGGCTACCATGGCGAACAGTGGTTGTCGGATTTGTTTCATTGCCTTATTTATCTGGGCTGCTACAGCTTTCATCATGATTTTTTCTCCTTCAGTACCAGTGGATTTGCCCAATCGCCTTGACGCTTCAGAAGAAGTTTTGTTGTCTTGCCATTCTTGCGGTCAAGTTGAAACGTGCGACCATAAACAGCCCATTTCGCTGTCGCTCTTGATAAAACATTGGTTTCTAAATTGATGTACCAGCCCGTGGACCAAAGTTTCCCGTCAATCATCCAGCCTGAAACCGTTGCAGTCAGCGTATGGGCTTCAAGATCGTTGTCTTTTTTGATTTTCTCTAATGCTGCATTTGCTTCAGCTTCAGTTTCCACATCGCCCAAACTGACGATTTTCAAACGGTTATAGCCGTACTGTGTTTGTGCTGTAGTTTCAGACAAGATTGAATTTGCGTTACCATCTTGGCTCAAAACCTTGATATGACTAAAAACATTAGACACGTCGTTGTCATACTGAAGACTTAAAACGTTATTGCTGTTGTTTAAAGGGCGCATCAGGCGCAATGGGGTTTGCACATGATAAGGATTAGCAAATGGGTCACCGATTTGTAACGTTCCATCCGGATCAAGCCAGACATGTTGTCCAGTGATTTGAGCTGCCTTGGTCAATGAATCCCACAATGATTCACCCGGCTCAACAGACACCTTGTTCTTTAGCCAAGCATTGTTTTGAATGCGGACATCATGAAACAGTGAACCCAAGTCACCGCCTAAAACATAGCGACCTACCAACTCTTCAAGCGTAATTTGACGACCATTAAAAATAGGCACAGAACAATCAATCAACTGACCAACGAGGTCACGGCCAGAAACCTGTAGGCCATAGCCATCACGGCTTGCAGCTTCAGAAATACGATCAGCAACAGCTGTTAAAATGATTTGATTTGCATAGTAAGCTTGTACTTTTGCACTGCCTTTAATATCAGCATTTAGGGCTTGTGCGCCTGTTTCAAATAGCGTAAAGCTCCAGTTTTCGGCAGGTGTATCAATCTGACTGTCAATTTCAACCTGATCCCAGCCTTTAGCTTCAAGGCCAGCAATCACTAGGCGAATTTCATTACCATTATTATCTTGCATAGATGGTTAGCTCCATGCCGACCTGCAATGCAGCAGGATTAATCAATTCAGGGTTTAAACGACGAATTTCTTCAGCACGACGCATATCGCCATATAAATAGTGGGCTAACCAATGCAGGGTGCAAGGAACCGGTACTTGTGTTTTGGTGATGGGTGGACGTGTTTCAATGAGTTCTTGGATTTGATCCTGAATCTGAGCTGCAACATCTTTGTAGACTTGAATTTGGGTGATGCTTTCAAACGTATTAATGGCACGTTCTTCACGGATAGCTTGCTGAAGTACTTCTCGTGTTTTTTTACGTACAAGTGCCAAATCAACTGGTGTAAAGCTGATTTCTTGATTGTTTGCCATTTCTGTACGTGTAGTTGTCACAACTTGCTGTGCAATTGCGACTTGACTAGCAGCATGTGTTGAGCGCCAAACTCGTTGCAATTCTGGAGAATCATCATCATTTTGAAAAAGGTTTTCAAAACGCTCAACACGATGAACCACATCACGCCATTTCGATAAAGCCGAAATATTGGTATCAAAGGTCACCAGCTTAGTGACGTCATCAACGAGTCCAACAATCCAGTCAGCAGGTGATAAAACATCTTCAATTGCTTGTTTTGCAACACCTAAATAGGTACGCGCCTGATCGATACCGTTGCGAATCGTATTGACTGTGCTAAATAATTTATCGCTGTCTGCAATTTTGAGTTTTTCTAATGCACTTTCTAATGCTGAAGCTGGAGCATCAATAATTGTTGTAGTGGCAATTTTCTCAGGTACAGCAACAGGTACAAACAGCTCACGCTTTTCAGCCTTTGCCTTAATGAACTCAATTGAAATGCTACAAAAGTCTGGATTTTCAGCATCATGATCAACTTGATGATTAACAACATTAACCTGCTGAATACCAAACACGGGGTGAATGAGTTCACCTGATCCAGTCGCTGATAAGGCGGCTTCTAATGCATTGACCCAAGTTAAATAGTCAGACCCGGTATAAACCGCTTGAATCGAAATTCGACGCGGTTCATTACCCATATCTTCAATTTCAGCTTCATCTGAATATGGGGCTTGTTTGATAGCAAGAGTTTTTGATGAAGTATCCTTGGTGGATGTACATTCAAACTGCACACCCCGAAAACTTGCATCCTGTAAATCCGTATCCCAACCCATAACAAAAAAGCCTCACATCTAGTGAGGCTATAATGGGAAATATAAGTAATTTATATCAGGCGGAAAGGCTTCCGCCCAATTTAGTGTTTTTGCAAATAAAAAGGTACGTTTGGAGCACCATGGCGTTTTTCTTGAGCTGCTGCATTTTCAGAAATTGCACCTAATATGCCACCACTAAAATTAATGGTAGGTTTATTTTGCCCAGTGACATCAATCAAAGTATTCATTTTATTAATTAAATCTTGGCTCAACTGATTTTGTTTTTGTTGCTCGGCAATCAGCGTATTACTTTTCTCTTCGGCTGAAGCTTGTTGAGCCTTGCTTTGCTCAATAGCTTGCTGCACAAAGTCTGGACTTTCTCCACCTGAACCAATCCCGATTTTCGCTAAAAGCCCGCTTACAAGGCTATACCCGGCATCATCCATTGGTTTAAAGATTTCATATCCTGTATAAGCTGCACCGACAAGACCTGCCGTTTTAACTGCACCTGAAGCTTTAGAAGCCAATCCACCTTTTGTCGTTGGTAAATCTGGTAATACTTTTCCCCCCATAGATTTAAGGGTAAAAGCAGCTGCACCAGCTGCTAAAGCAAGACCACCAACTGCTACAGCTGCACCATAAGTAACACCAGCCAAGTTTTCGTTTTCTGCTGCTGTCTTTGTTAAATTCTCTTTTAAATCACCTAATGATCCTGAAATAGCATCATAAGCTTTAGATTGAGCAAATAATTTTTCTTGATTCATTGCCTGATCTTTTGCCCATTCAGTTTGTCTTACCATCTCATAATCAGAGGAGACAGTCCCTGATGCATTCGGCAATTCCTTTCGTAAATTATTCAAAGTGTCTTTATTATAGACAACACTCAGTGCAGCCATGAGTGCTTGTTGATCCGCAATAATATTACCGATCTCAGAACCCATAGCGATATTACTCATATCATTTAAAGCAGCTGTACGGGTTGCTGAATTAGATGATTTAGCTTGTTTCTGAAGCTTTGTATATTGGGCATTTCCAGCAAGCTGTCTCTCCAACAATTTAACAAATGCTTCAACACCATAGACGCCTTGTTCACGTTGCTGGATTGCATAAGTACTCCAGTCAAAAACTTGTGATGGCTTTTTCTTACCATCTGATTTAGTAGGATCACTAGACTTCACCTTGACTGCATCTGCAATCGCCTTACTAAATTCAGTACTCGATAATTTTTGTAATAATCCAACAATGTTATTACCAGCGGCATCGGGTGTTGCAGCAGTTTTCATTGCCACTTGGTTCATTGCTACCAGCTCAACAAAACCTTTTTCACCGCTATAACCAGCTGCTCTTGCTAACCCCATTTGTTGAGCAAGCCATTTTGCTTGGTCTTTATATTCAAAGCTTCCGAGTTGACCACCACGAACAGCAATATCATGTCCACGTTGCAAATCAGTGATACCAAATTCTTGCATCCGAACTGTTAAAGAAGCTGCATCAGTTGCCGAAGCACCTGTAGCAAAGGCTGTTTTTGTTGCTGTATTTAAAGCTGGAGCAACGGTATTAAGTTCATATTTACCTGAAGCAATCAAAGCATTAGCAGCTTCAGCAGCATCTTCACGGGTTCCACCACCACCACGCACAGCTGTTTTGATATATTCATTCAATTGACCGCGAGCAGCTAAACGAGCTTCTGGAGTCATACCTTGACCACCAGTGGCGGTTGCAGCAATGTATGTCAGCTGTTGATCATAATCACGTGGCTTTTGCAGAGCATTTGATACATACATACCTCCAGCAATAGCGCCACCTGTAATTGCAGTACCTTTCTGCCACAGTGACATTGTTTGCTGGGTAGATTGATAAGTCCGTTTACTAGATTGCTCGACCTGTTTTGAAGAGCTTACCAATTGCTGTGCAGAACTAACCTGTTGTTTTAAAAGCTGGCTTTGAAGTTTTGTCTGAATTGATTGTTGACGTAAAACCCCCTCAAGCATCTTGTTTGTACGTAATAACTGGTCCCCGGCACGGGCAGTATTCAAAGTCTCACGTGTACCAACTTTAGCTGTATTTACAAACTTAGCTTGAGCAGATGCAACCTGTGTCCATTGCGTATTAATTTTAGTAGTGGCTTGAACTTGCTGATCAGAGATGCGTTTCATCTCTTGTGCGGCTTGTTGCCCTCTAATCTGCAACGTCAAAGAAACGGTAGAATTGCTTCCGCTCATAGTTTAGCCCTTTGGTTTTGAATGTTTCCGACCCATTGCAACAAAAGTTATACCTTCATCTTTAGATGCAGGAGCTGGAGGCGTTAGTGGTTGCGGAGGGTGACTTTTTGGTGTTCTTTGATGAGTATTATCAAGCCGCTCATCACTGAGTAAGGCCGCAGCCAGATCAAGCCGCATATTTAATGCCTGATCTGGGGGGAAACCAATATCTATCAGTCTTCTGACGATTCTTGCTCGGGCAATGAACTCTCGGCTGCTTCCTTTGCATCAAGAGTTGCACGTAAGTCTGTTAAATAATTCAGATTTGCTCGTGATGAATGCCCAAGCATGTCATAGCTAATATCATGCTCATTTCCTTCAGCATCAACAAGTTTTGTCATAGCTGCTAAGTCAGCAATACCAACGAATTGACCGACTTCAGTTGATGCTTGAGCCTGCAAATATTCAATTGCTGTCATTTGACGCATCACAACTTTTCGACTCTTAATATCTGTTTGACCAACTAATTTTTTAAGTGCTACAGGTAATGTACCTTCTACTTGAATTTGATCCATTTTCTAATCCTTACATAGTTTCGTTGATATAAGAGAGTGCAAAACCTTCAAGGTTACGACGTGTTTCACCATTCACGTCATACGTATCGGAAATGGTTTGTACATTAAAGTCGATATACGTTTCACGGAACTTACCTGTTTCCGATTCAATACTGAGCCGGGCATCATCAATTGCAAGCCAATCAACAGTATCCTTTGAGTCTGGGACTACCACAGCCACAGATACGGCATATGTTTTGATGCCACCAGAAGTGTATTTGACCTCACCAGTACGATTCATTGTTGGGATTGGACGTTTACCCGTATTTTTTGTGGGATTAATTGTGGCGCAGTCATATTCTTGACCATCCACGCTTAAGATAATAAAACCAACAGCTTTCTCAGCCATTTTGCAAACCTCTTTCAAAGATGGCTCATTGTCTAATACTTAAAAAAATAAAATCAGGCGGAAGGACTTCCGCTCAATATGAAAAAAGGCCGCATTAAGCGGCCTTTTCAAACTTAGTTAAATTAACTAACCAAGATAAATATCAAATGTTGTGGCAATCACGTGTAAACCCGGCACCATATATGTTGGGATGACTACGTTCACTCGACGACGATCAATTTCATCTGCATTTACCATGATTTGGTCAGCAGATTCACGGACATTTTCTAAAATCTCTGCCTTATCAAGCTGAATTAATCGTTTGAGTACTACTGTTCTTAGATTACGACGTCGTGCAGGTGTATTCTTACTACGACGTTCTTTTTTATAGTCCTGTCGCACCACCTTGCGCGTATAGTCAACAATCAAGGCACAGTTAATATCAAGCATAAGATCATCTGGCTCACCAGAATCTGGATTAATACGGAATGTTGAGATTGCCCGTACAATTTCTGGCTTACCATCTGCGCCTGTCTCAATCATACAAACACCTTTATTCATTGCCGCTTCCATTCGTTCAAATGTAAGTTTGAACTCATCAGCAACAGCTGTAATCCCACCCAGATTAACGCCATTAAATGGCAGTGCAGGATCAGGTGAATCAGCCAAAGCCGCAGCCATTGCACCAGCAAGTTCAGGTTCCTGACCTGTGGCACCGTGATAGCAGACAGCAACGACACGGTAACTGGTTTTTACTGGTGCTTGGTCAGCAAATGCTTCAGCAGCTTCAATGTCAGAGAACGGCACGACCAAAATTGCAGGACGTTGCTCAATTGAGTCACTGACAGAAATTAAATGGTCAATCCACGCTGTTGTGTCAACTCCAGCAGCTGGAGGAGCTGATACCGCAATGATGGTATGACCGAGTGGTTTGATTGTATCGAGTGTATTTTGAAGAGTCATAATGAATATTACCTATTGTAAAGAGTGGCGTACTTTGACTGCTTGATATTCGGCTTCAACTTCTTCAGCAGTTAAGGGTTTGGTGAAAATTGAAAATTCTGAATATTTCAGATTTTGAGATGTACTTGATGATAAATAGTCAACGCTACCAAGTCCGATCTGAGAGCGTGGGTTATCATTGAGCGGCCGAGGAGCTGACATTGGAATTTGATGATCTAGACCCGTAGCTTTTATGTAGCCGCGCACATTGACAGCGTTTGGTAGATTTTCAACAGTTAAACAAAAGAAGATGGGGACACTTAATTGAACTGGGTAGAATGTTGCACTAGATGATGCTCCTCCGATCCCGACAAAGACATTATTTTCAGTTGCTCCAGAAATGAAAATTGAAGCACCAGTACGACTTGTTGACTGTTCTGAGTCTGATTGATCACCCATGACCATCAAAATCTTATTGTCACGCACCCCCACAAGAGTAGCTAAACAGCACAACGTATAACCATGAGGTAAATCACGATTAAATAAAGGGCTTCTAACCCCACGAGATGCATAGCCTTGTACAAGCAATCCATCAGGCTGATAAGTTAAATAGTTGCCATCAATAGGGATAAGCTTTTTATATGGTTTGTTTTGCGCATTGAGTACAGTGAATCCACCAGCAGGAACAACGGTACTTGCACGAAAATCCCAACGAGCAAACAAGCTGTTTGCTACTGAGTCATATCGCTCTACGTCTATTGCATCAAGCTGACGCAATGTATTTGCTACAGCTACAGGAAGAACTTGGATTAACATTAGATAGCCTCCTTAACAGCCTTCAGCTCAAAATGCGGACCCACATAGAACATCGGCATAGTTTGCCCATCAATCACAACTGTTTCATCTGTGCTATCACGTAAGTTTCCAGATGCACCATTTAAGATCGTAAGTCCTGCGCCTAGATAATCGTGTCCATATCGCACATATACATCTACATCTGATGTAGGGGCGTTCAAAAGACTAATGACTACCGTATCGTCATATGTATTAATCGTATCGATTGCCAGAGTATTTGCCCCATCCGTGACTCTAAAACCATAATCTGTAGTCATAGCCAAATTAACTGTGTCAAGAACAAGTGGTCGTGTTGGTACTTTGAACTTAACCGTAATTTTTTTACCAGAATATGTGGCTGACAATACTTTGAGCGAGCGTGGAAAAATCTTATCCCATACAAGTTCTTTACGAGCACGACCAAAATATGCAGAAATCCATTTATAACCTAAAGATGTCAGATGAACTTGATCATTGGGATTTGGATTATGAGGGAATAGATAAGTTGGGGTAACTAGGTGAATTTTTTCATCTAGATTTGTTGCATCATACAATGCTCTGGTGATGACATCACGTGAACCCAGCGCTCGGTAGCTCATCTGGTAAGTTAGTAAATGAACTGGCTGATTTTTTCCTGAAATAAGCTGTACATCAGCTTCCATATCCTGACGAAGCTGAAGGAACTGGCTCAAATAACTTTCATAAGAAGTCGTAAAATACGCATCTTGTTCACCTTGTAACCATCCGATACAACTTACACCATAGTCAGTACCGATAAGCTCTTTAGCCTTATTTAAGTGAAGTAAAAAGACATCGTTATACCAAGGAGTACCTTTTTTAAGGTTTGCAATAGCTGTTCCACCTTTACCAGCTGTACTTGCAAAAATAGGAAATTCTTCTGGATCAACAGAGTTTTCCTGATAAGCAAGTAAAGCTGACATATTCGCCGCACCAGAGCAAACTGTTTCACCACGGTTATTTCCACCATCTGGAGCAGTTTGACCAGCAAAATATTCTTCAATTAAAGGCTTGGTTGCAGTAGCAACAAGACCTTGCATACGAGTACCTGTATCGAAAGTCAGGTTATGCAAAGGTTGGGTACTTGAAAGAATAGTTGTTGCTGTAGCACCAACTGATAATGATTGACCGTAGAATAAGAAGTGGTCAACTTTATAAGGCGCAATAATTAAATGTTCTGGCAGCTTTTCACCAATTGATTTAATTGTCTGTGTTGAGGCGTTTGATGAAAAGTTACCAAAGACTTCACCTGAAATAATATCAACTTCCAGAATTACACCTAGATTCTTGTCCATGTAGAGCGGAAAACGTGTCCCACCGAGGGGAAGATATTCAGCAAAATGCTTTCCAAGATACTGAAGAACTTGTTTGTAATAATGACGTGCTTCAAGGCTTGACGTTGTTAGCGCAAGCCCTTGTAAATCTGCCATGCTTTTTTTATCAGCAACAACAGACCAATCACGCCATACGTAATTTAGGCAATAACGCTCAATTGCTGTTCCAAGCCCAGTTCTATATATCTGATACCCATAGCGTAAGACCCCATTCTGCACGGTACCTGACATCGGCACATTGATTAATGAGCCAGAAAGCTGGTAAGCCGCTGGCAGATTAAGCATTGTTTGTGCATCAGGCTGGGAGGAAATAAAGTAGTTGCCAGCATTAACAATCAAATTAAAGTCTGTAGCATTAGCTAAATGCTGAGGCTTAACGGTTGCCAGTGCATTTACAATATTTAGAAGGTATTGAACAATGTCGAATCCCTTATTGTATTGCGTACCACTCCACGTATAAGTACCGTTTTTTGTCGCATCAGGATCAGCATTCACACGTACTGAAACGTTTGCCTTACTCGGAGTATAGGCAATCATTTCAGCATAGGTATTGAAAGAAGCATCAGCCCCGTTTGCAATAGTAGTGATGGAGAATTCTACGGTATCAACACGCTCGTTAATTGCGTCATCACGTTGTTGACTTGCAGCATTTGCGGCTGTAACAGCAGCTGGCGTAGCAAAATCTGTCTCATTCTTTAATGCAGCAGAACCAAGTTCAGACTTAACAAAATCAGCAATTTGTCCAATTTCGGCTTGTTTTGTTTCATCGTTTTGGACTACTGGAGTAACATCGGTACGTGAAACACTAGATGTTCTTTCCAGTTCACTGATCTTAGTACCAGGTACTTCAATCACGATTTGTTGAGCCATATTTTACCCCTTACGGTTCAATCAAAGCACCGTTTTCAGTTAACACAGGGTCACCTGATTCGGTATGTAAAGCTGCTTGAGTTTGTACGCCTTCTACTGCAAGCGCTACAGCTTGAGCATTAACAAGACGATAAGTTTTTACCGCTGCTTTAATCATGCGACCAGCTTGCGAATTGGCACCGAACTTAGCATCGGCTCCAGCTGTGTCATAAACATCAACTGGGGAGAGTTGCCCGGACAAAACATCTAGCGTCACAAAAAGTACTTTTTGCTCATTGGCTGGAAGCCCTGTGCGGAGGGTATTGATATTGACGTCTGTATAAACGCCCGGTGTTTTAATGCCCGCAGGAATACTCATTATTCATTTTCCTTCAGTTCAACCAGATCAGATGCGTCTACGACGCCATCACCCGGCTCAAAGAAATAATTGACATTGATACGGTGGATTTCACCGATAGATTCATCAGCCTCTTCACGGTCACGATCAGAAGCAGTAATTGTGTATTGCGTTGTAAATTCTTGAGAAAGCACACTAATTGATTGACTAGCGGTTTTAGTGTTGAAGATAGTTTTGGTGCGACCCAGTTCCAATGGCGCAAGCCCTTTGATGCCAACTGATGACAAGTCATTGCCAATCAAAAGTTGCTGTACTCGGTCCAACATTTCATACGTACCAATATCACTTGCAGCGCCTTGGCGTCTTGCTTCTTCACTACGAACGGAGCGAGTACCAACTAACACCACAAATTTCAATGGATATTCAGTCTTGTTATAACTGATCTTTTTAGGGGTGCCAGAACCCTCAAAAACCACCCAAATGGCTGGAAATGCTTTAACAATAGCGGTCAAGCCCTCATCAAATTCACCACCATATGTTTTGATTTGTCGTACCCAAGGCCATTTTTTATCAGTAATTTGATTAGCCATGACTTGTTTAAGGCCTTGCTCAACCACGCTTAAATTAATCACCATCCTTTACCTCCAAAGTCATGACGTCCAACTTGGAACATCACACTATTGGATGAGGTTTTAACAGGTTCAGACTCACCAGCTGGCGTACCACCGACACCAACAATCCCTTTAGAAATATCTTTCAATTTATTAATGGCATCGATATAACGGGTACGAATCGGGTCATCATCAGTCATTGCACCCGTACATGCATGGTAGCGCGCAATATGGCAAGCAAGGCTTTCAAGGAATGGTGGGACAGTTTGCAACGGCAGCTTATAGCGACCCATCAGATAGCCATCAATTTCTGAATTAGCTTCTTGCAGAGCTGCATTCAACTTATCGTAGTTAATAGCATCTAAATATTCAGATTCTTCATTATCAGTAAGCTGGATTAACTCATGCTCACCGAACTTTTTGATCATCGCTTCTGCCGTTGCATACATATCAATTCACCTTATGCTTGAGTACCAGTAGAACCGACAGCCATTTGCCATAAACCAAAACCAGCAACACCACGTGCTTCAACACCATAACGATATTTTTTACGCATGAAGACACTGTCACTGTTCATGTCGAATTGAGCAACAAAGTTTGGCTTTTTACGGGGTTGATAAACAATTGGTTTGACTGGACGAGAGGAATCCAAAAGGTGCCATTCAGTTTTTGTATCTAACCAAGGACATACCAATACTTCAAATTCACCTTTATATGGGTTCACCTTCCCATCTTCTAGTCGATCTGTAGTCATTAAGGCATTAGCAATTTCTCGTAATGCCGGAGGCACTACTAAAAGGTTTGCTTTTAAGTTGAGTGGCTTACCTTCAGAATCTTTTAATTCTTGCATCATGGTCATTGCAGCACCAAGACTTGCTTGTGCAGCTGCCAGTGAGGATACACTTAATGCCTTGGTTAGTTTGTTAGAAAAGACTTTGGCATTTTTACCTTCACCAACTTTATGATCAGTTGAATAAAAAGGTTTATCGTCATAACACTTTAGTTCAAAGCCTTTTGTTAAAACGGTGAAGACAAGATCATCAGGCCATTCTTTAGCTGATTGACCAGCAGCTTGGGTTTCGATGGTGTACATACCTAAGTTATCGTCTTCAATATCATTACGATCTACTTCAACAGTAGCTTCATAATCTTCATTGACCAGAATATAGGCATGACCTGTTAATTTTTTAACCGCTTTATCACCAATCCACTTACGTAAAGCAGGAAAACGATCCGTCCACGCATAAGTATTAGATGCACCAGTACTTGGAACTTCCATTGCAACTTTCGCATAGTTACTAGGAGCCGCATCAAAAGCGTTTTTGAATACCAGCTTAAGGCTTGTGCTTAAAGCATTCAGAATACGAGCGCCATTTTGTTCAGTAATAATCATTAATTAAATCTCCACCCAAACGCGGTCAGTAAATTGCGTATCAAAACCCATAAATTTGCCTGCAACCGGAAGGCCAGCACCTGTTGTTTTAGCGACAGTTTGGTTATCTTCTACAAAAACCTCATCACCAAATTCAGCCTGTGTGACAGCATCAGTTGCTGAATTACGGAACAAGAATTGTTTTTTTCGTCGAGCACAAGCTAAAACGTCACCAGCTTCACCATCTGTGTTGTCTGCTGAACCATCCCAAACACCCACAACCTTTTGGGTTGCTGCAATTGCAGCAGCAGAGCCAACTGCGAATCCCGTGTCATCAACTAACGCGAAGGTCCCAACTAGAACCACTGCACCAGCTTTTAATGGAACAGGGATTAGTTCACCATCACGCATTTCTGTGACGATTCCATTTTGGATATATGTCATTGATTAGCTCCTAAATCTGATGGATCAAGCCCTAATTGGGTTGCAATGCTAGTGGTAATATCATCTACAACAGGTTGTTGTTGATGGTTTGCAGCCAAGTTGACTTGCTCAGTTTGGCGTTGAGTTAGAGCTGCAATTTTCGGGAGGCTTTCAAGATGAGCCTTAACAAAATCGGGATTGGTTTTTGCCTGATCCTTCATCCATGCAATGGTTGATTGACCAGTCAAACGACCATCACTACATGCAGCCACAATGAGATCATCAATTTCTTTAGATTTTTGAGCTGCTTCAGCTGCACCTGCTTGGTTTACAGCCTCTTGATATACGCTCATAGGCACAAATTGGGTCGGATCAACCGTGGCTTGACTATTTGCTGCAACCTTGAGTTGATCAATTGCATTTAATGCATCAAAAAGGTTTTGACCATTTGCAGCGACGGCAACACCAATTTTTTCTTTGATTTGCGCTGACAGCTTGTTAAGTTCTGCCAAAATTTCCTCTGCTGTTGCAGACAGTGGCAGATTTAACATCCAACGCAGTTGGTCTAATAACTCATCCATTTCAGATTCCTGTGGTGAATTTTGGGTAAAGTAATCCTGTGCCAAGGCAGCAAGTTGAGCCTCGGGCAGATTGTCTAAGTTCGGGGTGTTGGTTAATGCGACACTATGAAGTCCAACGACTTCACCAGTATTTTTGGTATAAAAAAGAACGGGTGATAAATACTTATATTCTTCCTTCTCGATATGTTCTTTAGCCTTATCGAGCCATTTAAAATTAGTACTACATATGCCAACTCCCTTGATGTATGAAAAAGATGCTGCCTTGAGCCACCCCGATGCTGGAGCTGGTTCACCAGTTTCCTGTGCTTTCAATGTGGCATGTTCATAATCAATCACCATATCAACTGCACGTTGATTTAATGCAGCAACAATCTGCTCACCACGCTCTGGAGTAAGTATCCAGTGCGGTGCATCAAAAGGTCGTCCATCAACTCCGCTAAATGTTCCTTCAGGAACAAGAACTAGACGAGTCGATGTAGCATTCAAGTCAAATGAGCATGAAGCAACAAGAATTGATTTAGGCATAACATCTACTTTTAAAAAGATGTTATGAGATTAGATTGGAGAGAAAGAAAAGATCAGGCGGAAGGACTTCCGCCCAGTTTTAATTATTTTTATGCAAAGCTTTTGTGCCAGTAGAAATCAACATCATCAAAGACAGCATCTTCAGCTTCACGCTGTAAGAATCCGCGTTCATCCATTGGTAAATAAGGACGTGGTGGCATATCAATATTATGAGGTTTTGTTACACCAGCTGTAGGTCCAGTAAATCCATTACTTACAAACTGTGCACGACCATCACGAATTACATATCGAGTTCCACCCGGATGCTTAATTGTTCCACCAAAATGATGAATCGCTGCATATATGACATTTGTGCCTATAGTGACACTATCACTTGTGACAGATGTGGTAATGCTTCTACGCAAATGACCCGTTTGAAATAGCAATTTACCCGGCTTACGTTTCTTTGCATAATTCGGGCTTAATCCTGCCCATTTTGGGCGACCCTCACTATCAAAATTATCTTGTGTAACCGTATCAAAACTAAGTGCAATCGCATGACCCAGTCGGGTTGTATCCTGCATTGCAGCAGCAACTTTGCTCAGTCGGGTTTGTAGAGCATCATCATTAATCTGAATTACATTCATTGAATCACCTCAAAATCATTGGAAGGCATGCCTTTGAAGATTCGTGAAACTTGCAAATGACCTGACTCAACCTTTAACTCAACAACCACATCATCTGGTAATAAATAAAATAGGGTTTGGGTTTGTTTATCCCAAAGTTTCTGCTCTACCTTGGTGATTAAATCAGGCAATGCACTCAACACAGACACAGAGATATCAGAGTATTTTTTATTCACAATCACATCATCACGCATCCAAACCATTTTAGATTCAAGTGATTGACCCTGTGCAGATAAAAACCCAACTGAATCAGATTGAAGTACACCAACTGGGCTAAACTGTTTTTTCGGTTTTGAAAGGCTTAGAGCATTTTTCACAAAACTCTCATTAACTTTTGAAAGATTGTGATTAGTAATCAACTGTTGTGCCTGTTGCAAACCCTTGGCTTCACCCATTAAATCAGTTGCACGACGTACCATCACGTCGTCCATTAAATAACTTGAAGCTGGAGAGCCATTAAACCCGGCAGCAGGTGCAAATGTTAATTTCCCGTCTTTTGTTGGAATATCAAACTGCTTGCGTTTAGCAATGACATCAGCACCCGTATTACGGTCTGTACCAACACGCTCATATATTTCCGTTTCATGTCCATCACTGGATAAAATTTCTTTTCCTTCAACCTCACGGGCTGAGCGTGCAATTACCCGGCATTTACAACCCCACTCACTGGGCGGATAAGCAACACTCCAGAAGGGATCATCAAAACGGAATAATCGACCGTCCAAGGCAACGTGCTGTTTACGGGGATTACTAATCGTAATATGTCGCCATTCCCAATAGGGCCTAGTTTCACTGCCAGCCATCATTGCTTTATAGCGTCCAGCTGCAAATGCGGATTGTATATTTGTATCGTAGATTGTACGCAAACGTCGCGGGCTTCCCAGTTGGACCTCTTGTTCACGACCTTCAGGATTTATGACGGTTTTCTTTCCCCACCAGCCCTTACTTTGAAGCGTTGGGGTAATGCTGGCTTTCCATTGCTCCAGTGTTTGGCCTTGCTGCATCGCACTAATCAATGATTGACGAATATCTTGCAATAGATCCATGCGGGCAACTTTAGCAACTGTGAAGGCACGACTGTGGGCATTATCCAAGGTTTCATGCCAATCCCAACCAATCTTAAAACCCTTTTTTTCAAGATAAGAAATGGCATCACTTGGCGGTAGTTCGAATAAAGCTTTCAACTCTGGACGTTGAGCAGTAGGCATTAGCTTTGCTCCGCTTGAACACTTAAATGCCCCATCACTTCAGCAGCAAAAATCAATCGAGTTAATTTTTCTTGTAAAGCCGGTTCATCATCTGCCGGGTAAACGTCCTGAAGGATGGCTAAAACTTCCTCTTCATTGCCAGCATCAATCTTTGCAAGCAATTGCTTAGTCCAGTCTTCAGCGGTAGCTTGTGCGTTCTCAGATTGATCTTTCACTAGCAGTTGTAATGCCTGTTCTTCAACAGGCAACTGGGCAGAGTTTGCAGCAATTAAACTGTTTAATAGGTTTGGCTGGAAAGTATTTAATGCAAGGTTAGGTATCTGACTAGGCTGCTGCAAAATCCCAAGTACAGGTTCCTGATCATCAGCAGGCTGTGGAATGCCAAGCTTTTCATGCGCCCAAGACAAAGGAATTTTCATACCCACACCAACAAGCTTCTCAAGTGAGTTACTAAATACCTCCATGTCTTCAACATCGCTGGTATCAAAGTAAAACTCTGGATAGCGGTCTTTAGGAATATTGGGGTAATTCAATCGCATCATTGAACTGATTAAACTATCAGTCAAAGAACGTGCTAATTGTTTTGCATCAGATTTTACAATAGCTCTAAATTGAATCTCATGTGTGTTCGATTGAGCATTTGTACTTGTTTTACCATCCGCCTGTGAAAGTAAAGTACCACCCACAATTACTTTTGATTCTGTCTTTTCACACCAACTGACCAAATCAAAATGGTTTTTCGTATCACCATCTGTGGCTTTCTCAAAATCAATGCTCATGCCTTTGGGAATAATGCCACCAGCATTTCGCCCAATACTCATAACGGCACGTAGCAAGGTCATTTTTTCTTCTTGCGTCGCACCTTCTTGATATTTACCAATTTTGCTAGGTAGTCCATAAGTTTCCAAAAACTCCATGACATCACGGACACCATAATTTTTGAATAAAAAAGGCCATGCCAAAATCCGGTGTAAACCTGAACGGGCAATATATCCTGACTTCGCCTGATGCTTATGCACAAACCAACCAAAGTCCCAAAACTCACTACCTTCTGGTGAACTATCATTTAGCCTTAATTCATTGGGAGATGCTTGAGGTGTCATGAAATTTCTAGGAATGGTGTAGTGGAACTCTTTAGGTAACCATAGATTTCCCAATCGTTCCCATTCAAGTTCTTGACAACCATAACCATGTCCAATGGCATCTAGTGCATTATAAAAAACCAACTCTAAACTTTTAATGTCACCAATCCATTCAGCAACTTCTTCAGCAATCTTTTTTTCTTGTGTGGTTGGGTTCTTTCGAGGAGGTTTAACATTCCAATCTAGACTATTAACGCCTTTTTTCCGCTTATCCATTTCAGAAAAAATATGACCATCACGCTCTTCCATATCACAAAACAAATCAGCTTGAGCTTGCAAGTTGCCTTGTTCAGCGTCTGTCAATAATTGGTGTAAGCGTTGTGGCGTCATACCAACGACCGGGTGCTCTTGCCACTGATTAGTCAGCCATGCCACCTCAGCAGTCTGACGTGTTTCAAGTGCAGTCCGATCTTGTTTCTTAGAGGTGCGGTCTTTTTTAGCCATGAGATGAAAATACAGTTGAGGATTCTGCATCATTGTTGGACTTATAGAGGGAAAAAATCAGGCGGAAGGACTTCCGCTCAGTTTGATATTTTTTTAATGCTCAGAATTGCGATCTAAGCGATTTAATTCGTTTTATGCATCATTGCAGCAAATAATAAAAGAAATCGCTTAAATCGCGTTTATAAAGATTTATAAATCTATAAATGAACTAGCTCAGTCATTTGAATGGAATTAATAGCATCCAACTTCACTAAACCAGCCATCATAATCATCTGGATTCGTTTCAATTTCCTCTCTAGAAGGTAATGGAATGAACTCAATCGGTGCTGAAGGATGGTTGCTGGCATAATCTGCTAACAAGTGAGCAATCGCACTATCACCGTGACGATCTTTATTATTTGAATTAGATTTACCCTGTGCTGGAATACGAGCAACACCGTTTACCATCACAAATGCTCGGTGATCTTCCAAGACATCCTGATCCGCTGGCATGTTCTCAATATCACCATCTTCCAGTGAGGCTTTAAAGTGTGGTGTATTTTCCCTATACCATGCTTCAGTCAACATGATGGCCTCAATTCGTTCGCCATATATGACCTGCATCGCTTCAGCTAAATAGCCACCATTACCGCCTGCATCGTGAGCGCCTTTACTAAAGTTAGGCAGTATCGCAACAATCAGCTTTAGAAACTCTTCTTGTTGTTTATATGGAACTTTGAACATCTCAAACAAGAAAGGAATACGCTTTTTTGTATTTGGTTGTTCTACCAATGGCCAGAATGAACAAGCATTGACTTTACGAGCAAAGTCTAAGCCATAGTAACTGGTCATTTTCTTTGGTAAAGCTTCAATCAATGGCTTTAAATGTTCATTAAAGAATTCTAGTACTTCAGCATTTCGAGCCTCTTCACTCACATTGCTAAAGTCATCCCAACCTTTAGGTGCATGAAAACGGATGACTGGTACTGTGCTGTCTTTCTTACTCTCTAATAATGAATGTGGCAGCCAGCGACCACCACCTTTGGAGGGAACAACATCTAGCTCTTCATTGGCTGCATCACCATAAAACCCATAAACATCATCAACCCATTCTTTTTCCTCATCAGGATCATATGCAATGCCTTTACGTAAACAAACGGTATGACTATATAAACCTTGAGCTACAGCATCAGAGAAGGTTATACGATGGACTGACCCTTTACGCTTACCAGATCGTATTTCGTTAATCAGTTCATTAAATGGATTATCTTCACCTTCATGAGTACTAATTACTCTGACACATCCCCCAAGAATTAAGAACGCTAAAGCAGCCTTAAGCAAACCCGGCAAATCATCATGGAATGCTGCCTCATCAATAATTAGACGACCTTGACGCCCACGTAAGTTGGATGGTCGGCTGGTTAAAGCTTCAATTCGAAATCCAGAATTTGGAAAACGGATAATATAAGTCTGGATCTGTTTATCACCATCCTCCCAAATACCTTCCTCAAGTTCACTTGCAGCTAAGTCATAGACCCTTGCCCACATTGCACAGGCTTGAATAAACTCAACTGTCATATCCTTGTTGTACCCAACATAATAGATATTTTGACCACCTGCATTTCGATCACTGGCACATTCAAGTGTTGCATCGGCACATTCAGCCCATGTCAAACCAATACGACGTGATTTTTCAGCTACTTTCAATGGGGTTTTATCTGATACCCATTTTTGCTGATACTTTAAAAGTACAGCTGGCACATCACTAAAAAAATCAGGCTCAAGTGATTCATGAAGAGGGTTATTTGACATTAACTCGTTATCCCTAAAATCTGTTTACGGATTTCATTAGCTGTTTCTTTGGATAAGCCACTTTTCTTAACAATCTTATCCACCTCTTTAGCAGCAGCTTGAACACGCTCTTTAACTTCAGATTCCCACTTTTTCTGGTTCACAGAAGCTTTGGAAATTTCCGCAATACCTTTACCAGCTTTTGCCATGAGCATGATGCGATCTGCTGGGTCTGCATCAGGATTTTCTGATTCTTGCAAAGCAATGAGCGCATTAAACAATTCAGTTTGAACTAGTGATAAAACAGCAGAGCTACGCATATCACTATCATCGGGTGCAGCATCGGCAATCATCATGGCTGCTTGTGTACTGGCCTGAACCGCTGCAAGTTTTTGTTCTACTTTTTGACCGTAACGGTGTACGCTTGACTTGCTGACGTTGTAACCGCGCTCTTGCAGAATATTTGCAATTTCTTCATAGCCACAAAAACCCTGATCCATAAACCGCTTATCAAGCCAAGATTTATCCTCAGCACTTAGTAGGTCAATTGATGACTCTCTTGCCATGTGTCACCTCAGTTCCAGTACTTATCTGGACGAGCAATACCAGCTTGACAGTCAATCGTGTACTCAACGATATCAATACCCAAACGGTCAAGCTTTGCATGCCAATGACCATCAGGCTTTTTTGTAATTTCAACCAGCTTACGCTCTTCCAAATAGTCCAATTGAACATGTAATTCTTGTGGGGTTGTATCAGCGTACAAAGCACGCATGACATCAAGCAGTAAAGTATCCAATGCACCCAAAGGACGTGCTTTATCTAATGCATTAAGCAAATGCCAGCGCATACCTTCACGACGGATTTTTTGAAGATCAAAACTCATGGGTTAATTCCTTGCTTAATCTGAACTTTTTCAAGCTTTTCTGCTACAGCATCAAGCTTGGCTTCAATAATGGTTTGACCGCGAATATAGTCATCACGGGCAATGTAGCGAAAAGGCATATCGGCTTTGAACTCAAGGAATTTACGTTCAAGCTCACGGACTTCTTCTTGACCCTTAGCAGCTTGGCGTGACACTTCCTCAATCTTCTGATTCGTTGATTCGAAGTTTTGCTGGATGTTTTTATTAATCTGGCCGCCCATCAGTCTGATCATTCCAGCGACTGCACTCAGCACAGCCGATAGAACTAAAAACACTTGATATGGTTCAAGCTGAATTATCATGCATCCTCCTTGAGCGTATCGGATGCAGGCGGCAAAGGCTTCTTCCGGTTCTGATCGATAAATCGGAAAATCACCCCCAGTGCAGACAAAACAGGTATAACATTTTCACGATTAGCTTCTGGGATAAGCGCTATAATTTCAGGTGGAACCCCGTTGTATCCGACCCAAGCAATAACTAGCAAAATCCAGTTCGACAACCACAACCAACCACTACGCCAGTTTTCTACAATCCAGCGCTTTTTGAGCTTTACTGCAACACCTTGAATATATTGTGAATCAACAGGTTTATTTTGATTCAACAAACCATTTTGACTTTTGGCTAGCTGACGTCGGAAATTACGCTTCCACTGGCTCATACCACATCCTCCACACCATATTTAAGATTTACAGCAACCCGTACCATCCATCCGCCACCAAATACTTTGACAGTTGAAATCTTTGAATAAAATTCAAGTCGTTTGGAATTGAATAAACTAATTAAAGTAAGTTGAGGTGTCTTACGAACTGCCGCTAAAGTTAAGTCACCAACGATGCCATCGTCCTTAACCCCAGCAGCACGCTGTAGAAGTTTCCGAGCATTAACCAAGCCATGATTAACTGCCGCATCGAAAAGTTGGAAACCCACAGAGAATGGGAAACTGTCACAGCTCATTGCATCCCAGTATTGGTTTTTATAAATTTTTTCAACAATATCCATTGGGATATCTTTCATTGAACCTTTATAACCGTACTGACGGGCAACGCTTTTTGTAATGCCGTAATTGGTTTCACCACCAGGATCAGAGGGATGATTTACATATCCGCCTTCATGTTGAAGCACTCGTTTTAGTGCTGTTTGAAAAGTTTTGTTCACAAAAAAACCCCATCAAATGATGAGGCTAAGTTTGTATATTTAAGTTTATTTATATCAGGCGGAAGGACTTCCGCTCAGTTTATTGGGTATTAATCATAGCTTCAAGTTTAGCTCTTTTTTCAGGATCATTAACAACATCTAAAATAGATTTCAAACTATGGGTGGCTGTTAGGTGGTCTTGATTGGCTTTTATTCTAGCAATTGTATACGTGGCTAGTAGTCTAGAAATACACTCTTTAGTTTTTTCTGTTTGAAGTTCACAAGCTTTATTATCCACTCCCATAGAGATAACTTCTAATATTTCATCAATATCTGATTTCTTGTTTTCCTTCTTTATTTCTTTTTCAAAATAGTAAGAAATATCTGCAATATTTTCTTCAGACATGCCTGTTTGATTGCTTAACGATTCTAATTTCCCATTTAATGCTGAAACACGAGGGTCATCTACTGATACATCATTTCCTTGATCAGCAATAGATATTAATTTATAGCCCATTGTATTTTTAACAGAGTTCTTTGCCTCTTGCTCAGCATAAGCTGCTGCATCTTGCTGCGTAGTAACACCTGACACATATTGCCCTGAGTCATTTGATTTTTCGACAGCTGGCTCTTTAGAACAACCAGTTAATGCCACTAGACAAACTATTAAAATTAATTTTTTCATATCAATAAAAGTTCTTTGATGAATTAACGACTTTACCAATTACTTCAACATCATGTGCAGCATCTAAATCTAATTTCATTGGCGGATATGCCTTGTTATCTGAAATCAATAATAAGGTGTTATCAAGCTGTCTTTGGATGCGCTTCACCCAAGTCATCTCACCACTACGAATAACGTAAATATGTCCATCTTGAGGGTTAACTTCTGCTGTATTGGTAAGGATTGGCTCTCTATCTGCAATGGTTGGTTCCATAGAATCACCACGTGTAATAAAGACTTTTAAATCTTTTACAGAGAATCCTCTCGACCTTATCCAATCATTTCTAAATGCCATGTAGTTCGATGGATCATCTCCAGCACACACTACAGAACCATGACCAGCTGAAATTACAACATCTTCATGAACAGGGATTAATGAAAATCCATCAAATCCGTCTGGTAGATCACCAATAGTACTTAGCACTTTATTGCCAGTAATAATGTAATTCACATCAACACCAGCTTGACTTAGTGCAGATAATTGCACTGCATTTGGTGATGATGCATCTTTCTCCCAATCTATCAAAGTTCGCTTAGAAATGCCTGCAATTTGAGCAAAGTCAGGTTGAGTTAAACCTAGACGAGTTCGTTCTTCTTTAATTCTAAGCCCGATCATGAAAATTTCCTCATCAAACATATTAACTAGTGCAGTTATCTGCACTATCGTTAGACTTAAATGCAACTATATACGAACATATCCGCACATAAGAGGGTTTAGAGATGCGAAATAAATCACCAGACCAAGTTAAAAAGGACTTTGAACAGAAAGGTGAAACCATTACAAATTGGGCAATTGCACATGGTTTTGACCGACATGATGTCTACAAAGTTCTCAATGGTCAGGCCAAATGCAAACGCGGTAAAGGACACGAAATCGCAGTTGCATTAGGTCTAAAGCAAGACATTAGCCCAACGCCTAATGCCTAACAATTTGCACATTTTTGCACAAATTTGCACATAAGGAAAGAAACATGAGAGCAAATTTCTTCACCTTGCTGTTTCTATTTGTATCGGCATTTGGCTACATGCAATGGTTTTTTGCAGAGCAGGACAACCAAATACTCCGTGATGAACTTGTTTCACTGAAACACAACATGAGGGGTGATCACTAATGTCAGCAGTAAATAAGTCAGCTAGCAAAGTCCTTAAGGTTTTAAAGGCTTTACGTGGACACAGCTTGAAAGGCGCAACTAATCAAGAGCTTGCAAACCAATTAAATGAGTCACCAAGCACCATTACTCGTGCATTACAGACACTCGTAAATGAAGGCTTGGCAATGCAAGAACAAGATGGCTCTTACACATTAGGCACAGCAGTTGTGCAAATGGCAAAGGCACACAGTACTGAAATCGAACGTGCAAAAGCTCGTATCGAAGAAGTTGAAAAACGTACAGCAATTAATTGGTGATCACATGGATTATGAAGAACAAACAACCGAGTTATCAGTTTCAGAGCATGCGCACAAGCTTGGTGTGCTTGCAACCCAATTCGGCTATGAAGGTTCACTTACAGTTGGCGCGCTTGAAGATGAAATTCGCTTTTATCAACGTCGCACAGTTGAAGCATGTCTAGAGCTTGGAAAGCGTTTAATTCTATTAAAAGAAATGACGCCACATGGTGAATTTAGACAACGCACAGACATGCTCAATATTAATGAGCGTGCAGCACGCAGATTCATGTCAGCCGCTTTGAAATTTTCCAAAACGGACAATTTGACCGTTTTGAAAGCTGCGGGTAACCAATCTAAATTGCTTGAACTTTTAGTTCTAGATGATGAAGAAATCAAAGAGCTAAGCGAAGGTGGTAGCGTCAATGATATCACTTTGGATGACATTGATCGCATGACTTCTAGTGAGTTACGTAAAAAACTGCGTGACATGAAACTTGACACTGAAGCCAAAGAGCAAATTCTCCAAAAGAAAGACCAAAAGATCAATGAGCTTGATTCAAAATTAACTAAGCTCCAAAGCCCAGCTGAAATAAAAAAGCGTGCTGAATCTGAAGAACAAGCTATAGAAAAAGCTGCTTTAGAAACTTTAAACACTGCCAGCATTACTTTTTTAAATGCACTTATGCGCTATCAAAATGAAGTAAATAGCGTACTAGACACGGCTGAGAAGAAAGGCATTTCACAATTATTTGAACGTGTTGATGAAGCTGTTATTGCGACATACCAACGCATTGCTCAATACAGTCAAAGCCTCAATGTCCAAGTCGATTTTCAAAATATGTTGACGCCAGACTGGATGTTTCTCCAAGCAGCTGACTTACCACCTATTGAAGTTGATGGTGAGGCTTAATCATGTCTAATCCAAATCTAGCAAAAATCGACTATTTGCGTGAAGTAGCAGCAAAGCTCACCAATGCTGGGTTTGGTGAAAAAGCTGAGATTGCAAAAACTGCTTGTGACTATTTACGCATAAGCAAGGCACAACTTTACCGCGAACTTGAAACAGTTGGCTATAAGTCTGGTCGCAAACAACGCAGCGACAAAGGCAAGTCAATTGTCAGCGTAGAAACTGCTGAACTTGTTGGTGGCATGGTCATTAGCGCAATGAGTAAAACTGGCAAAAAACGCATGCCAATCAACCTAGCTTTGGAAGTTGCACAAGACAGTGGCAAAGCACCAAAAGTTTCAGCAGCGACTATTTCTAGAGTTATGAAACAAAACATGTGCCACCCATCTCAACTTGTTACACCGACGGCACACCAACAACAACGCTCTTTACACCCTAACCACGTTTGGGAAGCTGATGCATCAATTTGTGTGGTTTTTTACCTCAATAAAAAATCTGGTATGCACGTTATGGATGAGCGTGAGTTCTACAAAAACAAGCCAGCAAATTTAAAGAAAATCGAAAAAGACCGTGTGATCCGTTATGTCATCACAGACCACACATCTGGCTGGATTTACTTTGAATATGTTTGGGGAGCTGAAAGCTCTGAGAACTTAACTAATGTGTTTTTAAACGCCATTCAATTACGCAGCAACCAAGAACCAATGCATGGTGTGCCATTCATATTTTATGTGGATAAAGGCTCAGCAAACACCAGCGGTTTATTCCGTAATTTACTTGAACGACTCAACGTTGAGTTTATTGCTCATGCTACCCACAACAGCCGTGCAAAAGGTCAAGTTGAGCAAGCAAACAACCTCATTGAAACCCAGTTTGAGTCACTACTGAGCTTTAAAACAGTAGATAGCATTGAAGAGTTAAATGCCTTTGCAACCCAATGGCGTGTGATGTTTAACGAAACAAAAGTACATAGCCGTACTAAACGTACACGCAACCAAGTTTGGCAGATGATCCGCCCTGAACAATTGCGTAAGGCTCCACCAATTGAATTGTGCCGAGAGCTTGTAAGCACATTACCTGTATCTCGTACAGTCAAAGGTGATTTGACAATTCAGCATACGATCAAAGGTTATGGCGAACAGTTCTATAACGTCCGTCACATTGATGGCATTTATGTGGGCGCAAAAGTTGATGTGGTTGTTAATCCATATCGTGCACCTGACATTGATGTCTTGATGACCAATGAACATGGTGAGCAAGTCATCCACACCGTGCAACCAGATCAATACGACATCTTTGGTCAACTGGCTGAATCGCCAGCTATTGGTGAAGAAATTCGCTCTATGCCTGACAGCAAAATTGACCAGTCACGTAAGCGCATTATGAAACAAGCTTACAACGCTGAAACACAAGCTGAAGTTGATAAGGCTATCAAAAAGCGTACCCCAGCGTACCAAGGTCAAATCGACCCAACTGCACACATTACCAAGCATGAGGTTCCTGAATATTTACCACGTGCTGGTGAACAAATGCAGACAGAAATTAGCCGTCGTCAGGTTGCACCAGTCAACTTGATTCAAGCAGCAAAACAAATTCGTGGGCTTGTTGGTGAGTTGTGGACACCAGAATGTATGGCTGCACTCAAGAAATCCTTCCCTAATGGAGAGGTTCCACAAGACGTTATTCCTGAAATTGCAGAAGGCATCAAAGCTGCAACCCAAAAACCAAAATTACGAGTGGTTGGAGAGTAATCCATGAGCGCACTTAAACAATTGCTTAAACAACATGACATGACACAAAGCTCACTCTGCAAACCGCTAGGAGTAAGTACTGCAACAGTCAATTTATTTATTAACCACGGATTATCACCGAAAAAACGTGCAGCTGAGTTTAAAGCCCAATTCATTGAGCTTTTACAGAACAAAGGCATTGCACCTGAAGACATTCAAAACGCATTAGATGCTGACCAATCCCACGCCAATAACGACCAAGCCTTGGATGGTGGGAATGACAGCACTACTCAACCGGAGGAAGAGCAACTCATGCTACTACGCAAACAAACCTTAACACCAGAAGCAAAAAGAAAATTTAAGTTATTTAAAAATATCTTTACCGAAGAAATTCGTAGTGCGACTGAATTTTATCAAGACTCCAACATTAATTATGCCCGTGAAGCTGTTTGGCAAACTGTTAAAGGAAACAGTTCATTTATTGCATTGGTTGGTCAGTCAGGTTCAGGTAAAACAACTATTCGTATGGAAACACATGATCGAGTAGAACGTGAGCGTGAACCTACAATCATTATTGAACCTTATGTGATTGCTACAGAAGCTGATGACATCAAAGGTAAAACCTTAAAATCTTCACATATTGCCGAAGCAATTTTACGCGCATTGGCACCTAGTACAAAAGCAATGCGTTCACCTGAAGCGCGTTTTCAGCAAATTCATAGCTTATTAAAAGAGTCTAGTCGTGCTGGATTACATCACACATTAATGATTGAGGAAGCACATAGCTTACCTATCCCAACTTTAAAACATCTCAAGCGTTTTCTTGAACTCAAGAATGGTTTTACGCCATTACTTTCTATTGTTTTGATTGGTCAAGATGAACTCAAAATCAAACTGGCGGAAAACAACCCAGAAGTTCGTGAAGTCGTTCAGCGCTGTGAAATTGTCACCCTTGAACCCTTCACCCAAACCACACTTATTGACTATTTACAGCACCGTTGCAAAGCAGCGGGTCGTCAACTTTCTGACTTTATTGATGAGTCTGGCCTAGATGCCATTTGTACAAAACTCACCCGCAATGTGGGCCGCAAAAACCATAGTGAAAGCCTTTTATATCCACTTGCAGTCGGCAACCTTTTAACAGGTGCATTAAACGTAGCTGCTGAGTTGGGTGTTGATGTCGTCACTGGTGACTTGGTGATGGAGGTATAGGCTATGAAATTCAATTTAAGAAATTTACTGATTGTGAACTTTTTAGTTTGGTTCGCGGCAATCGCTGTAGTGATGGCGGTACTTGGAGGTTGCAATGGCTGATTTTGCAGACGTCGCAAGCACTTTGTCTGAACAGGATTTAGACCATGCGCTTGCAAACATTAAACACTTTGACCAAGTCAGTAACTTTGAGTGTGAAGACTGTGGTGAAGAAATCCCTGCTCAGCGTCGCAAGCTTGGTGGAGTAACACGTTGTGTTGGTTGCCAAGCTGAATATGAAGCTAAACAAAAGCATTTTCGAGGTGGTCTATGAACACTAATCAAAAGCGCCAAAACTTCAACAAAGACTTAAACAAGTTGGTTGATAACAAGCATGCAGTTATTCCCAATGAACTTACGTGGGAGCAGCTTCAGAAAATTTCTGATGATCCTGAATTTTTTGAACTGTATCAAGAGGCTTTGCTTGGTGACTCTGGCGAAGACTGTGCTTGCTTAATTATTCAAGCAATTCACAAAGCATTGTTGCGTCTTGTTGGGAGCCACTAAATGAAAACTAGATGCCCAGCTTGCGGAGCAACTTGCAGTCTAGATGCATTGCTTGGTCATAGCGATGCAAGTCAAGCATTCGTCGCATCTTTGAACATGACTGGAGACTTGGCAAAACCATTAATCAAGTATCTAGCCATGTTTAGATCAGAGAACCGTGACCTGACTTTTGAACGCACAGCAAAGTTATTAAATGAAATTGCTCCAGACATTCTTGCCAAGCAAATCAGCCGTAACCGTGTGAATTATCCAGCACCACAAGCAGCTTGGATTTGGGCAATTAACACAACACTGGAACGTCGTGACCAAGGCAAATTGCAACTGCCATTAAAAAACCACGGCTATCTGTATGAAGTGATCAGTTCATTCAAGCCAGAAAATGCACCAGCTCCAACTGAGCGCCGAGCAGCTGCTGCACCATTGGCGAAAACTGAAGCTGAACGTGCAGCTGAACAAGCTGAACATGAACGCCAAAAGTATATACGTCCAAACTTCAGCGTTACAGAAATGCTTGGCTTCACAAAAATGAATGAGAAGCAACCTGAGCGTGGGTTAAAGGACATCCCAAAAGAACAACTTATGGCACATGTCGCTCAGCGCAAGCAACCAGATGAATCTTTAGAACAGTGCTACCAACGCTTAAAAGCAGCTGAAACAGAGGAGCAAACAAACTAATGGCACGTAAAGCACTTAAAGAACCACAACTTCAAAGTTGGGAAGCAGTTGATCAAACACTTGCTCAAATGGCAGAACTCAACCGTGACATCGCACTTGAAGAATCTGTTTGTAATGAACAGGTCGACAAACTTAAGGAGGCAACCAAGGTGCGCCTTAAGCCTCTATTAGAACGAGTTAAGGCTCATGAACTTCAACTTAAAGAATTTTGTGATCACCGTAAAACTGAGTTTTTGCAAATAAAAAGTAAAAAGTTGACACATGGTTCGGTTGGCTACCGCTTATCAACCAGTGTGACTATTCCTGACCCCGTTTTTACTTGCCAGATGCTTAAGCAATTAAAGCTTGAACACTGCATTCGTACTAAAACCGAACCAGATAAGGAGTCTATTAAACAACTCACGCCTGAATTGATTGCTGAAATTGGAGCAACGCTTAAACAGCGCAACAACTTTGGCTATGAAATTGAAACCGTTGACCCAGCAGCTACAGCTGCTCACTGAACCAAATGACTGAGGTTATTGACATGTACACAGTTAAAGCACTTGAACCACAGCTAAATGATGATCCACAAGCATTGTTTGCAATCGTCCGTGATGACGACGCTTTAGTCGGTAATTTTTACCGCCATGAACATGCAGAAATTGCATGTACAGCACTTAACCAAACTCAAGCAACTACTGAAGGAAATACTACCCATGAATAAATCTGACTTAATCGCAAACATCGCAATGGACGCTGAATTAACTAAATCACAGGCAGCAGCTGCACTACAAGCTGTGGAAGATGCCATCACTGCCGCTTTAGCTGAAGGCGGAAGTGTTTCTTGGATTGGCTTCGGAACTTTTTCTGTAAAAGAACGCGCTGCGCGCACTGGTCGCAACCCGAAAACTGGTGAAGAAATTCAGATTGCAGCTGCAAAGGCTCCAACTTTCAAAGCTGGTAAAGGCTTAAAGGAAGCGGTGAATTAATGGCAACAAAAGTAAATCACTTAGATGTTCTTGAAAAGAAAGGTCTAAGAGTCGTTCGGAAGTTCAACCTTTGTGGTTATTTCGAGTACCACGTGTTGGACAGTAACAATCAAAGAATTGCACGGGACACGGTTCAACAACGTGCCATTGATCAGGCTTTGAACACCCTAGCAGCATAAGCGAGAACAAAATGAAATTTAAAGTTGAAGTTTCAAACATCTATGTCAAAGAACACGTTGTTGAGGCTGACGACCTTGCCCATGCTCTTGAGATTGCTTCTGAAATATCAGACACGATGGAAGCAAATCAGGAAACTTTTTTTGAAAGTACTTGGGAAGCCAAACCAGTTTCTAATGATGAAAAAGTTACATACGAACCTGAACAGAAATATTTGAAATAAGCGAAACACAGGCATTCGTGCCTGTGTCTGCTGGATGTCGTGATCCAGTACTGATGAGCAGCGAGGTTTATATGAGTGATTATGCAGAACTTTTGATTGATGCTAACCGTGACCATGTTTACTTGATCATGGATGGTAAAGAATACCCTGAACTCAATGAAGACGATCTAGTGCCTGAGTGTGGATTTGTTCTAGATACATATGGAGACATTTCAACCATGGAAGGCATAAACGGTCTTTTAGTTGGAATCAAATATAGCTCAGTTAAACAATTCAAGGCAGTAGATCGGGTTTTTAGCGCAATACCAACAGGAAATAATAAATGATCAGTATTGAAGATTTAGAAAATTTACCACCTGAAGTTGTGGAAAGTTTGGGAGAAGTGTCGTGAAAACAATGAGGCTGACAGAGGAAGAAGCAAAAACAATCTTAGAGCGTCGTGCTGAGAAAAACCATAAAAAGGCAACCTTTGCTTTTCAAAAAAGGTCTATTCAAGTTGCAAATGAATATTTTGAATGGTGCAAAAAAGAAGGTTTTTATACACCTGATTTTGGAACATTTATTAATTCATTTGGCTATGAAGGACCTGATGCAAAAGTTATGTGTGGCGCGGTCCATCAAATATGGAGACTTGTATTTTCATTTGAAATTCCAAAGGAGAAGTCATCATGCTGATCCTTGCATTTTTTGCGGTATTTATTCTTGGTTTATATCACTGCTTGAAAGATGCACGAATGGCTTGGACCACACGCAATAGTACTGGTCTAACTATATTTGAACGTCGCTCTTATGTACTAAAAGCTGGAGCATCATTGTCTCTTGCTGTGCTTGCATTAATTGGTCTATTTGATGCTGCTAAAGGAGTGTTTTTGTGATGGTAAAAACCAAATTCAAAAAGATTACAGAGACAAATCAGAAAAAAGTAACAAAGCATTGTGCAGCTGAGATTCAAGCATGGAAGGACATTGATGTTAAAAACTATACCAATGCACTTCAGAGCTACTTTGATTTATCTGTACATTTATTTGTTGAATTAGCGGATGCTCGTGCAAAGCTAGCGAGGTTGAATAAGAAATGAAATTCAATAAGAAAGCTAACCTGATCAAATTAATCCATGTAGGCAAAACCAAACTCGGCCTTGATGATGATGTCTACCGTGACATCATTCAAAGCACTACAGGTAAAACCAGTTCTAAAGATTTAAACCTAGCACAGCTTCAAGCTGTGCTAGATCGCTTCAAGCAATTTGGTTTTGAAGTGGAATCAAAAAATAAAACTGATGTGAAAAATCTAGCTAATGATGCTCAAAGCAAATTAATTCGACATTTGTGGCTGCAATTGCATGCAGCTGGTCAAGTTCGTAATGGCAGTGAATTAGCTCTAGCAAAATTTGTCGAGAATAAAGTCGGTGTGAGCGCATTGCAGTTTTTAAGCAGCCACCATGCTGACATGATCATCAATCATTTGCGTCAATGGTGTAAACGCTGTGGCATTGAGCGTATTCACCCTGTAGAGGCTTAGGAGTAGACAATGGCTTATCGTCCACATATTGCTGATGCACCTACATTATTATCTGGAGAAGAGATTATAGGTCTTATGCCAATAAGCTTTGTATTTACTACCAAGCTTATTGGCATCCCTCAAGCTTTAAATATGATTGATGCGTATGGTGGCACAGAGCTATTTATTCCAAACAAACATGCTTTAGGCATCAATCATGAAATTGCTCAGATCATTGGCTTACAGAAGCTCCAGTTGCTTGCTACACAATTGGGTAACACTTACATTGAAATTCCAATGGGTACGCCAATCACAATTGCTATGCGTAACCGCATGATTAAAGAGCACGCCAAGAAAGAATCCAAATCACAGCTAGCACGCCGATTCAATCTGACAAAACGCCAAATTCGGACTATAGTAAACCGAGAGGAAAAGCTTAAAGTCCGAGTAGATCAGAATCTGGATTTGTTTGAATAATGGTTAATTAGAGGTTTGTATAATGATCATACATCTGACTAATGAAACTGCCGTAAAAGTACATAGCTTTCTTCGTAAAAACAATTGGTGGGTTTCATTTCTTGATCACGAATTTCAAATTGAAAGTATTGTACAACTCAAAGATGATCATCTAACACGGATGTCTTCTGATTACAGATTCGTTTTAGGGCCATGTATTAGTTGTCGTGAACAAGGCAAAAAATGCATAGTTGATGATTATTTTTTTAACTTCATACATAGCTTAAAAAAAAGCGAAGCCTAAAACTTCGCTTTTTCCCATTTCATATTCTGCAAAACAATTTCAAATTTCATCCCACTCAATCCCAGCTTATCCCGCTAAATCCCACAATTATCTCAATACTTACTCTAAGTTATATATTTAGTAATCAGGTAGTATGCTGCTATTTATTATGATTTGCTTGGTTAGATACAATAAAATGATGACGATTTCAGCATAGTCTAATAATAGTTTTGTGAATTAAATGGTATAAAGTATACTTTAGCTATTAATGCAGTTAAAAATTATTAGCTCCAATAAATAGAGAAAATGAGTTTTAGCAGCATTGAATTAAAGGTAAGCCGTGCCGAAAATAATGCTTGAAAAGCAATGATTTCATTATGGCGGATGAATAAAAATTATCATCCTTTTATTTGTGTCATATTTTGAGGTTAAGAGAATATTCGTGACGTTACCATCTTTTAATGTATCAAATCTTGGTGCAATGCCTTCGGTATCTGAAGTTATTGTCAAATATATTAGAGAAGCAATTATTGCAGGGCATATTGCTGAAGGCGAACCGATTCGTCAGGATGAAATTGCCAAACTATTTAATGTCAGCAAAATTCCCGTACGTGAAGCCTTAAAGCAACTTGAAGCCGAAGGCCTGGTTGAGTTTATAAAAAATCGTGGCGCAATTGTGACCCGCATTTCTGAAGAAGAGTTAGCACAGATTTTTGAAGTCCGAGTGATGTTGGAAACGAAGCTGATTCAGCTCGCCGTGCCGAATATGACGGAAGAAACTTATAAAAAGGCAGATGAAATTTGTAATGCCTTTATTGATAACATGGATATTGGAAGCTGGACCACACTGAATTGGCAGTTACATGCATGCCTTTATGAACCAGCACAGCGACCTTATATGCTCGGATTAATTCGTTCTATTTACGATAAGATCGAGCGCTATTTAAGATTGCAGATGAATGTTTCAGAAGGCAAATCACGTGCAAATGATGAGCACAAAGAAATCGTGAAAGCATGTAAAGCCAAAGATGTCGATTTAGCGGTTAAATTAATAGAAGAGCATATTAATGGTGTTTGCCAATCACTCTATGAGCATCTACCTCACCATAAAAATGCGAAAAAATAAGCGCTCTATTCTTAATCATTTTAGTGTTATTTAAATTAGGCCAATGGCCTAATTTTTTTGTCTTTATTTTAGATGAAGCATATCTTAACTATGCTGATTTCGTCATCGATTCATAAGAAAACGATCAAGCTTGCTGTTTTGAGATCCGTCATCCTAGAAAAAAATGTAAGGATACTTTAATGAAAACAGTAAAAATTTTGGACTCTCATACTGGTGGTGAACCAACACGATTAGTACTTGAAGGCTTTCCTGATTTAGGCACAGGCGATATGGAAAGCCGCCGAAAAAACTTATCTGAACAATATGACCATTTCCGTAGAGCAACCATGTTAGAGCCGCGCGGTAATGATGTTTTGGTTGGAGCATTATTGTGTAAGCCAGTGAATTCTAAAGCGAGCGCAGGCGTTATTTTCTTTAATAACACAGGCTATCTAGGCATGTGTGGTCATGGCACGATTGGTTTAGTAGCTTCCTTAGCGCACTTAGGAAAAATACAAGTTGGTACGCATTTAATTGAGACTCCAGTCGGTGATGTTGAAGCGACATTGCATGAAGATCATTCAGTTAGTGTGCGAAATGTACCAGCATATCGTTATAAAAAAGCGGTCGAAGTTGATGTTGAAAAATATGGAAAAGTTACTGGCGATATTGCATGGGGTGGTAACTGGTTCTTTTTGATTAATGACCATGGTCAACGTGTTGCAAGTGATAATTTAGATCAACTGACTGACTATGCATGGACAGTCAGACAAGCGCTTACGGCACAAGGAATAACCGGTAAAGATGGGCAAGAAATTGACCATATTGAGTTATTTGCAAGTGACACTGAAGCGGACAGTAAAAATTTTGTACTTTGCCCAGGCAAGGCCTATGACCGTTCACCATGTGGAACTGGAACCAGTGCAAAAATTGCTTGCTTAGCTGCAGATGGCAAACTTGAACCAGAAAAGTTATGGAAACAAGCCAGCATTATCGGTAGTCAGTTTATTGCCTCGTATGAGCAAGCAGGGGAATATGTTATTCCAACCATTCGTGGTGAAGCTTACATGAGTGCTGAAGCAACTTTATTTATGGATGAAAATGACCCATTTGCTTGGGGTATTCAGCTATGAGAACCGATGCCATAGTCATTGGGGCAGGCATTGTAGGTGCGGCATGTGCTTATGAATTAGCCCGACAAGGGTTAAATGTGCAGGTTTTAGATGCTCGTATCGGTGGTGCAACAGCCGCGGGTATGGGGCATTTGGTCATTATGGATGACTTGGAAGCCGAATTGAAACTTAGTCATTGGTCAGTTCAGTTATGGCATGAATTAGGCCACGAGCTTTCGAAAGACTGCGCATATCGCCAAACGCCAACTTTATGGCTGGCAAGTAGCCCAGAAGAAATGCAGATTGCCGAGGAAAAATATCAACGTCTAACTGCACAAGGTGTCCGTTGCCAACTTCGAAACTCAGATGAAGTTCGTCAGCTTGAACCTAACTTAAAGCATGACCTATACGGTGGACTAGAGGTTTTTGATGATGGCATTTTATATGCACCCTGTGCTGCTGAATGGTTGTTAAAACAATTCCCAAAAAATATTCAGGTTCTGCAAGCTAAAGTTATTCATATTGAAGAAAATCGGGTTCAGTTAAGTGATGGAACATGGCTCGAAGCAGCACATATTGTTTTGGCTAACGGCATTCATGCAACAGATTTTTTTCCAGAGTTACCGATTGAACCTAAAAAAGGTCATTTGGCAATTACCGACCGTTATCCCGAATTAAATGTAAAACATACATTGGTGGCTTTGGCTTATGCGGCTAGCACTCAAGCGATAAGTGGAATTTCGGTCGCTTGTAATATTCAACCTAGACCGACAGGTCAGCTATTTATTGGGTCATCTCGTCAGTTTAATACGGTTGATCCGACTGTAGAGCCAGAAGTGTTTACTCGAGTGCTTAAAGAGGCGGCTGATTATTTTCCAGCATTGGCTGATCTTAATGTTATTCGGGCATGGACTGGTTTTCGAGCAGCCACTCTGGATGGCATTCCTGTGATTGGACGGCATCCTGCATTTCAATCGGTTTATTTAGCGGTAGGTCATGAAGGACTAGGTGTAACTACTGCGACAGGGACAGCAAGACTTATTGCTTCACACGTTTGTGGATTAACTTTTGATATAGATCCTGAACCTTTTTTACCTCATCGTTTTATAGGAGCTGCATAGATGATTCAGCTTTTTATTAACGGACAATCAGTTTCTGTGATTGAAGGTACGAATGTTGCTGCTGCTTTAGCACAAGCGAAGTCTTACAGCCGTTTGTCTGTATGTGGGGAAAAACGTACTCCATTTTGTGGAATGGGAGTTTGTCAGGAATGCCGTGTCAATATTAATGGACTCAGAGTGCTTGCTTGTCAGACGCTGTGCCAGCAAGACATGAAGGTGGAAACACAATAATGGAAAAACAATACGATGTGGTAATTGTAGGGGCAGGCCCTGCTGGGGTGTCAGCTGCTATTGCAGCCGCCGAGAGTGGTGGGCGAATTTTAATATTGGATAATAACTCACAGGCGGGCGGTCAAATCTGGCGTGCTGGACCGATTTTTCCTGTACCTGAAATGGCGCAGCAGAAATATCAACAAATTGAGTCTTATCCTAATATTGAATTTATGTTTGGTGCCAAGATTGTCGCTGCACCTTTTGTAGGCCAATTACTCGTTGAGCGACCTCATGACAGCCTAAATCTGTCTTATCGTCAGCTTATATTGTGTACGGGTGCAAGAGAACTATTTTTACCTTTTCCCGGTTGGACCTTATCTGGCGTAACGGGTGCAGGTGGTTTACAAGCTTTAATTAAAGCAGGCACACCTGTCAAAAATGAACGTGTTGTGATCGCAGGTTCCGGACCATTACTCCTAGCAAGTGCGGACACAGCAAAAAATGTAGGTGCTCAAGTCCTCTATGTTGCTGAACAGGCAGCTTCATCTTCCGTTCGTAAATTTGCACTACAACTTTGGCGCTGGCCTGAGAAAATAATACAGGCGTTATCTTTACCTTATCGTCTATATCACCCTGATAGTTATGTAATTGAAGCAATTGGACAGGATCGTCTTGAACGAGTAAGACTACAAACACCGAAAGGAATTGTTGAAATTGAGTGTGATCGACTCGCTTGTGGGTTTGGTTTAATACCGAATACTCAATTGGGCCAGTTAATGGGTTGTCAAATTAAAGACAATGCGATTGCGGTCGATGACTATCAACGTACATCACAGCCGCAGGTTTGGGCAGCAGGTGAGTGTACAGGTTTTGGCGGAAGTGAGTTGGCAATGGTTGAAGGTAGCATCGCAGGTTATGCAGCTATAGGTCAAAATGAAAAAGCCAGTCAATTATTTGCTCAAAGACAACGGTATCGATTATTTGCACATTTGCTTGAGAAAAGCTTCAAATTACGTACTGAGTTAAAAACGCTTGCACGTCCAGAAACTATTTTTTGTCGATGTGAAGATGTGACTTTTGAGAAGGTTGCCAAGCGTAGTAGTTGGATTGATGCAAAATTACACACACGTTGTGGAATGGGAGCATGTCAGGGAAGTACTTGTGCAACAGCAGCGGCCTGCCTGTTTGATTGGCAGCTGCCTAACTCTCGACCGCCATTACTTCCTACCCGTGTAAAAAGCCTTATGGCGATGTCTACTTCTCCTTTAAATCAAAAATAAAATGTTCTAGAGTAGACAAGTTATTACTTTGTCCGCTCTAGCTCATGACTTTGGTTCAAATTCCGAAACTAACCACGACTTTGGAAGATTTTTTAAAAAATCTGGAAAGTATAGAACCATTATTTGATGCTTTATCTTCGGTGGTATTTTTCATCAAAAATACCGAAGCACGCTATGTCTTTGTCAATCAAACATTAGTAAATCGCTGTGGTCTAAAAGATAAAACTGCGTTACTTGGAAAGACCTCGGAAGAAGTCTTTCCCCACTCACTTGGAAAAATATATACATCTCAAGATCTACAAGTAATTCGTCGTGGTAAAAAGTTAACAGAGCAATTAGAACTGCATTTATATGCAAAGAACCAGTCGGGTTGGTGTCTAACCTATAAAGAGCCATTATTTGATGCGGATGGAAATTTAGTAGGAATAGCGGGTATTTCTAATGATTTAAATGTGCCTGAAAATACACATCCTGCTTTTTATAAGATGGTTCAGGTTGAGGAATATATTAAAAAGAATTATGCCGAAACGATTACCTTGGCACACTTGACCGCAATTGCGGGTGTGTCGGTGGCTCAGTTAGAACGTTATTGCAAAAAAATATACCATTTAACGCCGCGGCAAATGATTAGCAAAATTCGTCTGCAAGTCGCAACTGAACTATTGGCGACAGACTTACCGATTACTCAAATTGGTTTGCGCTGTGGCTATACTGATCATAGTGCTTTTTGTCGCCAGTTTAAGCTGCATACAGGGGTGTCACCTACCTTATATCGCGGCTCTATCAAAAATATTTAGATAAAAAATTGGGCTGTATAGAACAACCCAAAAACATTGTTAAGCGAATAATTTATATTTTAAAGACTAATCTTTAAAAGCAAGTGATCGGCCTTTGGTCTCTTTTACCAGCAAAATCGAGACTATAGAAATCAAGCTTGCTGCAACCAAATATAAAGAAATCGGAACCGAGCTATTAAATTCTTTGAGTAACGTTAAGGCAATTAATGGAGCGAGCGAACCTGCCATAATTGGCGCGACTTGATAACAAAAGGAAAGCGCCGTATAGCGAATGTGAGTAGGAAATAACTCAGTCATTAAGGCAGAGTAAGGCGAGTAGGTCATCGACTCAATAAATAGACCGAGCACAATTGCTAACATGATGAGCCAGTTATTGCCTGTATCCATTAACGGAAAGCCGACAAAGCCCCAAAATGCAGTGAGTACAGCTCCAATAAGGTAAATTGGTTTACGGCCAAATATATCGCTTAAATGCCCCATAACGGGAATAATAAAGAAATGGATCAGGTGAGCGCCGAACATAAGCAGTAATATCTGCGAAGTATCTTTATGGACGACCAACTTTAAATAACTAATCGAAAAAGTAACCACCATATAGTACAAAATGTTTTCTGCGAATCTAGCACCGATACCCGCAATAACAGACTTCTTATGATATTTTAAAACTTCAATAATACCGAGTTGTTGGTTTTCAAGAAGCTGTTGTTTGGCTTGTGCTTCTTTAAACACCTCGGCATCGTCTACATTTTTTCGAATCCATAAACCGATCAGTACCACGACCGCTGAAAACCAAAATGCACAGCGCCATCCCCAATCCAGAAATTGTTCAGGGGAAAGGTTTTTTGAAAGTAGTAATAAAACCAGTGTTGCTACTAAATTTCCGAGCGGTACACCAGTTTGTGGCCAGCTTGCCCAATAGCCTCTGCGATCATCTGGACTGTGCTCTGAAACCAAAATAACTGCGCCGCCCCATTCACCACCAAAAGCAAAGCCCTGAATTAAACGCAGCATGACCAATAGTGTAGGTGCCCAATAGCCAATCTGATGGAAGGTCGGAACGCAACCCATTAAAAAAGTAGTTATACCGACAATAATCAGGCTAATTTGCAATAATTTTTTGCGACCAATTTTATCGCCATAATGTCCAAACACTAGGCCACCAATAGGTCTTGCTAAAAAGCCAACAGCATAGAGGGCGAAAGCTGCCAAAATGCCATCTATAGCATTGCCTGTTTGTTGAAAGAAAAGTTCGCCAAAGACAAGGGCGGAAGCAGTTCCATACAGGAAAAACTCATACCATTCAGCTACGGAGCCGACCATAGAGGCCGCTACAACCTTTTTTAATGTTGTCGTCATATACCAATATCCTTATTTAAAAATATGTTACGTATTGATTTGATAGAGCATCTTGCTATCCATTTTTTTTCACTTTTTTATTTGAATAATGTGCGGTTACGTTGTGCGATTTTGATCTAAATAAAAAGGAGTTCATCTCTTGGATAAACTCCTTCAAAAATATTAAAGTGCAGCTTTACTCATTTCACCATTCACTAAGCGTTCAATACCAAGCGGATTAGCATTTTGAAGAGCGAGTGGCAATAAGTGATCTGGATAGTTTTGATAGCATACTGGTCGTAAATAACGCTCGATTGCTAAGGTTCCTACCGAAGTACCGCGTGCATCTGAAGTTGCAGGGTAAGGACCGCCGTGTATCATGGCATCACAGACTTCCACACCTGTTGGGTAACCATTTAGAAGTAAACGTCCTGCTTTTTCTTCAAGTAATGAAATCAGGTTAGAGAAGTTTTCAAAATCTTGCAGCTCGGCAATTAATGATGCGGTAAGCTGACCACGAAGTCCGTTTAACGCTAGAGCAAGTTGCTCTGCCGATTCAACTTCAATCACAATCGTTGTTGGGCCGAATACTTCTTCTTGAAGTAATTCATCCTGCTCTAGTAAAAGAGATACATCCGCTTTAAAGAGTTGAGGATAGGCTTGGTGGCCTTGTTGTGGTTGACCCGCTAAATGCTCAATTTTGTCATGTGTGAGTAATGCTTTAAGGCCATGTTCATAGCTTCTTAAAGTGCCTTTGTTAAGCATGGTTTGTGGTGGTTGCTGAGCCATTGCAGCCGTAAATTGCTCAAGAAATTGGCTAAATTCAGCTGATTTAATTCCAATAATTAAACCCGGATTGGTACAGAACTGACCGCAACCTAAAACCACTGACCCACTAAGTTCGGCTGCAATTTTATCACCACGCACTTTTAGAGCTTCGGGTAATAAAACCATTGGGTTAATGCTCGACATTTCGGCAAAAACAGGAATTGGTTCAGAGCGTGCAGCAGCTAAATCGCAGAGAGCACGCCCACCTTTGAGTGAACCTGTAAATCCAACTGCTTTAATTGCGGGGTGTTTTACCAGTGGTTCACCAACACCTTGACCATAAATCATGCTAAAGATGCCTTTTGGCATAGCGCATTTCTCAATTGCACTACAAATCGCATTTGCAATTGATTCGGCGGTTGCCATGTGGCCGCTATGTGCCTTAACAATAACAGGACATCCAGCCGCAAGCGCTGAAGCGGTATCGCCACCAGCAGTAGAAAAGGCAAGAGGGAAGTTACTAGCGCCAAATACAGCAACTGGCCCAACACCGATTTTATATTGACGTAAATCTGGACGTGGAAGTGGCTGACGTCCAGGTAAAGCCAAATCAATACGGGCACCTAAATAATCACCACGGCGTAATACTTGAGCAAATAGACGTAATTGACCTGTAGTTCGCCCACGTTCACCGCGAATACGAGCTTCAGGTAACGCGGTTTCTTGACAGACAGTGGCAATAAACTGGTCATCAAGCGCATCAATTTCATTGGCAATTATTTCAAGAAAAACCGCGCGCTGTTCTGGCGTAGTCTGTCTAAAAGCTGGATAAGCCAATGCAGCTGCTTGAGCTGCCTGATCAATTTCTTCAGGAGTTGCCTGAGCAAATTGATAGGGTAATGCTTCATCTGTTGCAGCATCATAACTTAAGACAAATTTACTGCCCGAACTTGAACGTTGACCTGCAATAAAATTTTGACCAGTAATATTTAACATTATCAACCTCACTTTAGAGTGAACGTCAAAAGTAGTTCTTCTGACGTTGGAGAATTATCAAAGCTTAGGTTTTACTTTTGAGAAATATAGTATTTTGTATACGTTATTAATCAAAAGAAAACCTTAATTTATATATGTTTAGGAAAGTGATCGCTAAGCTTCATCATCATTTTTAATCAGTGCTTTTGGTAAACCTGAATGTATTCCCCAGTAGTAACAACCAAGAGAAATCACCATAACTAAAAGTGTGTCAAACGGAGCTGCTAATAGGTGTGATGCACCATCACCAAAGCTGCCAAGGTAAGAAACAATAATCATTAAAATGTAGTAAACAAGAAGCCAAGCTGATGACTTTAATTGTTGAGCTAGGCTGACTTCTTGGGTTGGCACATAGCGTTTAAAAATGACATAGAGTGCAAACAATACGATTTGTGCGCCTAATAACCATGAAATGACATTCCAGCCAGACCAATAGACAATAAAAGAAGCAATGACAAAGGCGAGTGGGCCAAGAACAGTAAAGCCTTTTACATAGAATGGACGTTCAAGCTCAGGAGCATTACGACGTAAGGCACCCACTGTGACAGGAGCTAGGGCATAACTTAAAACTAACGCTGCCGAAACTACAGAAATTAATTTATCCCAAGATGGAAACGGCATGGTCCAAAATACAGAAAGTGCAAATGTTAACCATAACGCATAACGTGGAATACCTGATTTTGGATCTACACGCGTAAAAATACGGAAGAACGTATTACTATTCGACCATGCGTAAATTACACGTGGAGTTGCAGCCATATAGATATTGCCGCAGCCAGATGGAGAAATAATAGCGTCTGAAACAACTAACAGTGCTAACCATCCCAAACCTAGTAACATGGCAATATCGCGGTAAGGTAATGGGAACTTGTCACTGAGTCCTGACCATCCATTTGCTAACATATCGGTAGGTACTGCACCTAAGAAAGCAACTTGAAGCACTACATAAATAATGGTTGCTAAAACGACAGATAAGATGAGTGCAAAAGGAATGGTAAATTGAGGACGCTTTACTTCACTTGCGACTGAAATAATCGGAGTTAAACCCAAATACGCAAAAATAATACCGCCAGCAGAGACGGCACCTTGTACGCCGTGAGCGCCCATTGGAGCAAACTCGGTCATTGAAAAGTTTGCCGGTTTAAAGTGATAGAGAAGTGCAACCATCACTAAAACTGGAACCGCAAACTTCAATGCACTAATGAGGTTGTTGGCAATTGCAAAGGTTTTTACGCTGTAATAATTCAAAGCAAAAAATACGCATAAAAGTGCAAACTGAAACAACCATCCAATGGTAGTTGGAGACCGAACGCCATCATTTATTTCTGTAAGTGAAGGGAACCATGCTGCTGCATATTCGCGTGCAGCAACTACTTCAATTGCAATTAAACTTGAAAAGGCAATAACGGTCACGGAACCAAGTAAATATCCTTGTAACGGACCATGTGAAAATACGGGATAACGGATAATACCGCCTGCTCGAGGTAAAGCTGCGCCTAATTCACAATAAATAATCCCCAGAATTAAAACGGCAAAGCCCCCAATAATCCATGACAATATACCCGCAGGGCCAGCTTGAGAGGCCACATGACTTGCTGAAAATAACCATCCCGAACCGAAAATGGCGCCTAAGCCAATGAATGTAAGATCCATTAGTGATAACTGCTTTTTAAACTGACTTGTCATTACGTTTTCCTTAACGACAGAACTATTGCTCTTTCATATATCGTATACGATATATGTTTATTGGTAAATAGGGGATTTTTTATTCTATTTATTGGCAAAGAATGATCTAAATATTGGGTAAGTTATTGTTTTTAATTTTATTTAAATAATTTAAATTTCAAGTCAATAGCTTGAAAACCAAATATTTTTTATAAAAAATTGGGAAAGGTCCGCTATTTTATTTGTTAAAAAGAACAATTCTTAAATATTTGTTGAGTAATTTACCATTTAAATTAATGGAAAATTCCATTTTTGGAAAATATTGAATTAGAAATTGATTGTGTTGTTTTTAGGCAATGACCCATTTATTTTCAGTGCTTTATGGACAGCTTAATGATAATTTTAGAGTTATCCGAAAGGACACAATAACGACGAACAAACGAATAATAATGAATTGAAGGTAGGACCCTGTGTTTATAAGTGTATTTGATCTTTTTAAAATTGGTGTAGGCCCATCTAGCTCCCATACGGTTGGACCAATGCGAGCAGCTTGTAGTTTTGTGGACGATTTAGTTAAGCAAAATGATCTCCAGACGACGTTTCGAGTTCAGATTAAGTTATATGGTTCGCTTGCAGCAACTGGTGTTGGTCATGCGACAGATAAGGCTATTCTTTTAGGATTAATGGGTTTTGACCCTGAACATATCGATACTCAAGTAAGTACAAGTTTGATTGAAGATGTTCTTGAAAATAAAGCCATCCAGCTCGATCAACAAAAGAGTATTTCTTTTGACTATAAGTGTGATTTGCTTTTTTTAGATGAATCTTTGTCTCATCACCCAAATGCAATGGAACTGATTGCTTATAACGAGGCGAAAGAAATTTTATATGCTGAAACGTATTACTCGATTGGTGGCGGTTTTATTGTTAGCCAAACGCAATTAACACAAACCCAGTCTGAGACTGGTGAAATTAAGGTTCCATATCCATTTCATAGTGCGGCTGAACTTTTAAGCTTATGTAAAACTCATCATTTATCAGTTAGTGAGTTAATGCTTGAAAATGAGAAAAGTTGGCGTAGTGAAAGTGACATTCGCGCTAAAATTATGGATATCTGGAAAGTGATGCAGCAGTGCATTCATAATGGATTAATTAATGAAGGAATATTACCGGGCGGATTAAATGTAAAACGTCGGGCTAAAAAAATTCACGATAAGTTATTAAATAAGAAAAACTCAAACCTGATTGTGACGACTTTTCATGCCATGGAGTGGGTCAATTTATTTGCTTTAGCGGTAAATGAAGAAAATGCTGCTGGCGGCCGAGTAGTGACTGCACCCACAAATGGTGCAGCTGGAATCATTCCAGCGGTCTTATATTACTACGTGACTTTTTCTAAAGATTTTTCCGAAGACAAAGTGGTTCGTTTCTTTTTGAGTGCAGCAGCAGTCGGCATTTTATGTAAGCTCAATGCATCTATTTCTGGTGCAGAAGTGGGATGTCAGGGCGAAGTAGGCTCAGCTTGTGCGATGGCTTCGGCTGGTTTAGCCGAGATTTTAGGTGCATCACCTGAACAAGTGGAACATGCAGCTGAAATTGGGCTTGAACATAACTTAGGTTTAACGTGTGACCCGATTGGTGGCTTGGTTCAGGTGCCTTGCATTGAGCGCAATGCAATTGCTGCTGTAAAAGCCATTAATGCTGCACAAATGGCACTTCATGATGAGGGGGAGCATTTTGTGACGCTCGATAAAGTTATTCAGACCATGAAAGAAACAGGCAGAGATATGTCTGAGAAATATAAAGAAACTTCAAAAGGTGGCCTCGCTGTTAATGCCATTGAGTGCTAAATAATCGGATGGGGACGGGGTGCCCCATCTCATTTTAAACATTAAGCAGGGCGAGCCTGAATTAAACTTGCACAGCGATATTTAAATTCAATGCAAGAAGTTCAGCTTTTAACATTAGAAATAGAAGACCGCCTTAGCTATAAGGACTTTAGTTCTTCAAACTATCAGATTAAACAAGATAGTGTTTAATGGCTATTTTCACGAATCTTAATAATCTATAAGGGATAAGTTAGATCTTGTTTGTTTCTTAGATTTTAATGTGGTGGTTTTTTAGTTAATTTAATTAGTCTTTTGGAATTTAAAATTTTTAATAGTTTTTTTATATTAATTTTTTTTAATTGTTTTAGTTTTATGGGTATATAATTTAAAAAAGAATAAAGATAAGGGGGCATATGAGTATTTTATAATAAATATATGGAGTACATATAAATGAATAAAAGTTTTGTGATAATTACGATTACTTGTTTATCAACACTTGCTACGGCAAAAGACATGACCTGTGGTAATTCGTCTGGTTCTGGGCAACCTTGGAGTGTCGGTAGTGCAGTTCTATTCAAGTCAAGCGTATTGAATATCGATGCTGATGGTGCACCCAATTCTTATTTTGTTGATGGAAAAGGGCTATCTTATACATGTGATGGTGTAGTTGCTCTAGAGAATGGAAAAAGAATTACACCAAAATCAAATCCAAATAATTGGCAAGAAAAATGTAACGCTGCGTGGGCACGTGCGCAGAAAACCAATGATTATAGCCAAGTAGCTATATTTGGTTTTATGACTGATAAAAAAAATAAGCCATTAATTCAACAAGATGGTGATCCATTTCCTAAAAAAGCCTATATAAGCCAAACGTCGGTAACGATTCCTAATACACCAAAAGAAACTCAACGACGTTTTGTTGACGCTACAAAAATTCCTTATGTTGTACTTAATTCACAATTCGTTAAGAAATACAGTATAAAACCAGGAACAGTAGCTTTAGTTTATCGTGCGAAAACAAATAAATATGCATTCGGTGTCTTTGGAGATGGAGGTGGATTAGGTGAAGCATCAATTAAGTTACATGAGGATTTAGGAAGTAACCCCATTAAAATACGCAATGAAGTGAGTCGAGCTAAATCTCGTATTGAAGACCCAGTGCTGACAGTTGTCTTTCCTCAGACTGTAGTGCCACCAATAGCTGAAACTCAGACTTGGTACAACAACATTCAACAAAAAGGTGCTGTTGTATTAAAAGAGTTTGGCGGTATTAATCAGCTTAAAAAGTGTTCTCAATAATTACAATTCTTTATTTAAGAGTTTGTAATAATTGACGTTATATAAGGATATTTCTTATGTATCAATTAAATACTTTAAATAGGAAATTATTTGGTGAGCTATTTTGCATTATCGCGATCGCTGCGACATCAGGCTGTACATCTTTTTGGGAACTTAAATATGGGCCTAATAAGCCATCTATAAGCTTTGTGTCATTGAATCCAGTGGAAAGCCAAAAGCAACCAGATAAAATTTACGCTTGGACAACTGACAGTAATGCTGCATATGTATTTAAAAATCCAACAAATGGACTAGGAGTGCCATCCGCTTGTATTGTTAACGCAGATGTAGCGAAATCTCGTAGTGTAGAAAATGCTTTAACAGCCAAGCTTGGTGAACTGACAGGAAAGTTGAGCGGAGCGGAACTTACTCAAACATTAAAAACTATCGAAAGCCTTACTAAACTTAGTGGTCGTGATAATGTTAATACTTCTTTCTTGAATGTGGCTTTATTTCATATCTGTATGGAAGCAGGAGCAGGACATTTAGACCAAGGCGCTGTCAAAGAGTTAATGAGTGAAGCCATCAAGGCTGCTACTTCGCTAAGTATCCATAATCAAACAACAGAACCATAATTATTTTAGAGTGGGCCATTAAAATCTAGTGGCCTATTTTTAATACGGCTCTATAAAATAGAGTCGAACCATTAGTGTTGGATAAATTACTATAAGATGTTAAATATTATTCGTGGCTAATTAACAACCATTGATCAAATTTATATGTTAGTAAGTAGTATTTATTCTTTTAAAAATCTAAGAAATATAAAATCACTCTAAATATTTTATAACCTCCACTTAATAATAACCCTTTCATTATTTAGCCTTACTTTTTTAACGATTTAATTTAAAACAAATGTCATTTTGCGTGCTTGACTGCAAAAGGGTTGGGCACTATTCTTTGCCTGCTGGCCTACATTGCCAGTCGGTCGTCGCGGACCGTATACAACAGCATCAGAATTATTCCTTTCTGAGGGATAGTTTTGCGTGTAAGCTCCTCGTCTCCTCCCGTAGCGGTAGGACGGGAGAGGGACACCTTCGGGTGTGCTGGTTGTTGTACCAGTCCGCGAACCCTTTCTCGTTCTGCCACCATAATTCCTATTAATGTCTGGCAGAACTCCCAATAAAAAGGAGTTGGTTTTGCACATTCATTATTTCTTGGCAGTCTTTGCCAAAAGCTATAACGACACAGCTTAAAAAATTAAAGCAGCTTGATTGCCCTAAGGTTTTCAGGCTTTAAGTCATTACGGCTCAAAAAAACTTAATCAACAATAAAACTTGAGATGTGCCACGCACAGTCTTAACGGGCTTTGCTGTGCCTTTTTTTCTCCCAAAAAAGTATCTCGTTTAGAAACAACAAGAATTTATAACGGTAAACCTATGCCAAAGTTAGTTCTCCCAACTCGTGCCATACAAGTCATAAATAAGTCAATTAATCTATTTCACCATTACGGGTTTCATGCCGTTGGGATCGACAGAATTCTGAAAGAGTCAAAGATTCCAAAAGCGACTTTTTATAACTACTTTCACTCTAAAGAGCGATTTATTGAAATCTGTTTGATCGTGCAAAAAGAGCGTCTAAAAGAAAAAGTGGTTTCAATTGCTGAGTACACCAGCCACCCAAGCGCTAGAGATAAACTCAAGGCACTTTATCTTTTACATACCGATTTAGAGGGGCTTTACTATCTATTATTTAAAGCCATTTTTGAAACAAAACTGACCTATCCAAAAGCCTATCAAGTCGCAATTAAATATCGAACGTGGCTAATCAATGAAATCTATAGCCAGCTTAGAGCACTTAAAACCGATGCAACTTTTCAGGATGCAAAGCTATTTTTATATATGATTGAAGGGGCAATTATTCAGCTTTTAAGTTCAGATGGGGCAATTGAGCGGGAAAAGGTACTGGATTGTTTTTTGCGTAGTTTAGGTAGTTGATGTAATTTGAGGCCTCAGAATGCGCTAGACAGTCGATAAATTTAAAAGCCGTTTGTCACCATATCTACGGATGTTTTTTTTGTTTTTAACACATTTACTTTATTACTTAATCAGACAAATACTGAGCTGATAACAAAAAATATTAGACCGGTCGTCTATAGGTCTATATAGTGAGGCCTCACTTTGTTGGCCTTCTAGTTTAAAAGAGAAAATTAATGTCTATTATTCTTCATCATTTAAATGCTTCACGCTCATTTCGCATTCTGTGGTTACTTGAAGAAATTAATCAACCTTATGAATTAAAAAGTTATTTCCGAGATAAAACTACAAATCTTGCACCTCAAGAATTAAAAAATATTCATCCTTTAGGAAAATCACCTGTGATTGAGCTCGATGGAAAAGTAATTGCTGAATCAGGTGCCATTGTAGAAATTTTGATTGAAAAGTTTGCTCCTCAACTTATGCCCGCGAAAGATTCAGACAGTTATCTTGATTATTTACAATGGATTCATTTTTCAGAAAGTTCGGCTATGGTTCCATATTTATTAAATATTTTTAATTCGGTTGAGTTAAAAAATGGCACTCAATTAAAGTTCTTAGATCAATATGCGCATGCTGAGTTGGATAAAGTATTTTCATATTTAGATCAACAATTAGTAGGCAAAAAATTCTTAGTAGACAATTGCTTAACGGGTGCAGATTTTATGATTGGTTTCGTAGTCTATGGTCTAATTAATTCTTTAAATATTCGATCAAAATATCTCAATATTGAGCAATATGTAAAAAGTCTAGAAAGCTTAGAAAGCTGGCAAAAAGCCATGTCTATAGAACAAAATCTTCATCAACAGATCAATGCCTAAAATTGCTGTAAGTAATTTTTTCAATATTGTTTAGCTGCTCAATTGGCTCGTATTCGTTCTTTCATGAGTTCTGGCAAACCAGCGAGTTAAAGACTTCGCCATTTAAAATCATGAGCTGAAACTCTTGTACCTCTAATTGATGACAAGAGTTTCTATGTCTATTTAAATAACATTTCTAAGTTCATTTGCCGTGTTACGTAGCAATGGCAAAATTTGCTGAACCAAATAATCTTCTTGTACACGGTTAGTTTGAGACATGCAGTTAAGTGCTGCCACGACTTGACCTTGTGCATTAAAAACGGGTACGGCAATCGCAATCACGCCAAGCTCATGTTCTTCTTTAGAAAGACAATAATCCGATAATGAAATGCCCTTAAGCACTTCAAAAAACTTTGACTCATCTACAACGGTAAATGGGGTTAAGCGTTTTAAACCGTAAGTTTTGACCCATGTGTGCTGAGCTTCTTCAGACAGTGCCGCAAGTAACACTTTACCTGTGGAAGTTGCATGGGCAGGGAGTCGATTTCCTAAATGCATGCCATAAGGGCTTACGCGTAAATTATCTTGCTGCGGTAAATAACTACGGGCAATCGGCACGACTTCGTTATCGTCCAGAACTACAATCGAAAAAGTGAGAGACGTCTGCGCACACAAAAGATTTAAAAATGATTGAGCAACTTTAGGCAGATGCGCAGAGCTTAAATAAGAACTCGAAAAGCGCAGCACGCGATGGGTGAGCCAAAAGTAATGTTCATCTGTTTCTAAATAGCCTAAGTATTTTAAAGTTTTCAGATAACGCCTTGCCGCTGTACGACTAATACCGGTTCGCTCAGCCACTTGAGTCACATTAAGACGTTGCCGATCTGTTCCAAAAGCTTCCAGTAAAGCTAAGCCTTTTGCTAACCCTGCAATGTAGTCTTCTTGACGAATTTTCTCATGCGAGTTTGGGTGCTCTAAAAAAGCATCGAGAGAAGGCATCCTTTCATTCCTGTTATTTTGGTTGTTTCTGTCCGCTATTCGGACAAACTAAATGATAAACGGTTATTTTCGTCTTGGATACATAGTGCACAAAACTTAAAGCCAGTAATTTAAAAGTCAGGATGAAACAAGGATGAAGTTATGGATATTTTAAAGACACAGGTTGCAATTATTGGTTCTGGACCAGCAGGGTTATTGCTTGGGCAACTTTTATATAAAGCTGGCATCGACCATATTATTGTTGAGCAACGTAGTGCTGAATATGTGGCTTCACGGATTCGTGCAGGAATTTTAGAGCAAGTTTCGGTCGACTTACTTAAACAAGCAGGCGTTGACCAAAATTTAAAAGACAAAGGATTGCCGCATTCAGGCATTGAAATCTTAACCAATGGTGTAAAACATCGGGTTGATTTGGCGGCACTAACAGGTGGAAAACAAGTGACCGTATATGGTCAGACCGAAGTCACCAAAGACTTGATGACTGCGCGTGAAGCAGAGCAGCTGACTTCATTTTATGAAGCTCAAAATGTACAGGTTAAAGATTTTTACACTGCACCAAAAGTTGAGTTTGAGTACCAAGGTAAAGCTTTTCAAATTGAGTGTGACTTTATAGCAGGTTGTGATGGCTACCATGGTGTCTGCCGTGCCAGCGTGCCTGAAGATAAAATTAAAACCTTTGAAAAGGTTTATCCGTTTGGCTGGTTAGGTGTGTTGGCAGATGTTCCACCTGTAGCCGATGAGTTGATTTACGTACAGTCAGAACGTGGATTTGCTTTATGCAGTATGCGTTCTGAAACGCGTAGCCGTTATTATTTACAAGTCCCTTTAACAGATCAGGTAGAAGACTGGTCGGATGAAAAGTTTTGGGATGAGTTAAAAAACCGCCTAGATCCTGAAAGCCGTGAAAAGCTAGTAACTGGGGCCTCTATTGAAAAAAGTATTGCGCCGTTACGTAGTTTTGTGACTGAGCCAATGCGTTTCGGAAAACTATTCTTAGCGGGTGATGCTGCACATATTGTTCCACCGACAGGAGCAAAAGGCCTAAATCTCGCGGCTTCCGATATTGCTTATTTATCAAGCGCGCTTGTTGAATATTATGCCGAAGGTTCCGAGCAGGGTATAAATGAATACTCAGAGAAATGCCTACAACGTGTATGGAAAGCAGAGCGTTTTTCTTGGTGGATGACTCATTTATTACATCGCTTTGAAACTGAAAGTGAGTTTGATCATAAGATTAAACAAGCCGAACTAAGTTATGTGCTTGGCTCGATTGCAGGTAGAACAACATTGGCTGAAAACTATGTCGGTTTGCCTTATGAGATTAAGCAGATTGATAGTTTTAAGCACGTAAGTTAAGGGCTAGATAAGAAATAAAAAGGGCATGCAAATGCTCTTTTTTATATAAAAACTTAAGTGGGACGTAATAGCTTAAGAGATTGTTTTGCTTAAAAGATCAGCATTAATAAAAGCTTTTGTCACATTTTTTCAGTATATTGCTATTAATTTCTTTATTTATAAATTCTAAGTTTGTATGGAACAGGACCAAGCACGCATACCTAAATATATTCCTATCCGCGATGCAATTGCCCATGACATTGAATCTGGTGTATTAGAAGCCCACGCAAAACTCCCTTCGGAAAGGGTGCTTTCTGAACAATTCCAAACCACTCGAGTAGCTGCGCGTGAAGCTTTACTGGCTTTGGAAACTGATGGTCTGATTTATCGCTTAGATCGCCGTGGTTGGTATGTTCGTTCGCCTCGTATTATTTACCACCCGCAATCTACAAAAAACTTTAATCAGTTTGTGATTGAACAAGGCTATGAACCTTCGACAGAAGTGATTTCAAGTGAGCTGACTCAGGCCACTTCTTGGGATGCTAAGCATTTAAAAGTTGAAAAAGGGCATCCGATTTATTCGGTTTGGCGACGTCGTTGTATTAATGGACGACCTGTTTTGGTTGAGCATTTACGGGTGAACGCCGAGATTTTTCCCGAGTTTTTAACTCATGATCTCAAGCAATCCATTACTTTACTGATGGCAAATCAATATAACTGCCATATCACCAGAGCCGACATTAACCTCTATCCAACGGCTTTATCGGAACAGCAGGCTAAAGCACTGCATGTGAATGTTGGCGCACTGGGTTTATATATTCGTCGTAGCAACAGAAATGAAGAGGGCATGATTACCGATGTTGACCAAGAATATTGGCTACACGATGTTTTAGATTTGCATTTCGAAGCGCGAGCATAAAAATACAATCTGGTTTAAACCAGATTAATTAAACTGTCATATAAACCTGTTGAAATACGATCATCAAATAATTGCATTCGATGGTTTGCAGATGAAACAGTATGTTCAACAGACAATTAAACTTGGCACTGCATCAGTTTTAGGTGTAGTGGTCGCTATTCAAATGGGATGTTCATCAGCAACATCAAAACAATCAGAAGAAATTACAGTCTATACGGCAGTGGAAGCCGACCAACTTAAGCAATACCAAGAAGAATTACACAAAGCCTATCCTGAACTCAAAGTAAAATGGGTACGAGATTCAACAGGTGTGATCACCGCTAAACTTTTGGCAGAGCAGAAGAATCCTCAAGCGGATGTGGTTTTTGGTGTGGCTTTAACCAGCTTACTGGTCATGGAAAAGAAAGACATGCTTGAGCCTTTCAAACCTGAAGGTGTGCAAAATTTAAAACCAGAATTTGTAAGTCAAAAACCTGTACCGACTTGGACGGGTATGGATGCATGGGAATCTGCAATCTGTGTAAATAAAGTCGAATTAGAAAAGCGTAAGTTACCGATTCCAAAAACTTGGAAAGATTTAACCAACCCCATTTATAAAAACCTGATTGTGATGCCAAATCCAGCTTCGAGTGGTACAGGCTATTTAGATGTCACGGCTTGGATGCAAATTTGGGGCGAAAAGCAGGCATGGGACTATATGCAAGCTTTAGATAAAAACATTTCACAATATCCTCATTCGGGTTCAAAACCTTGCAAGATGGCAGCACAGGGTGAAATCCCAATTGGAATTTCTTTCGGCTATCCGGCATTTAAATTAAAAGTAGAGGGTGCACCTTTAGAAGTGGTTTATCCAACTGAAGGTTTAGGCTGGGAAATGGAAGCCTCAGCAATTGTGAAAGGAACCAAGAAATTAAATAGCGCACAAAAATTTATAAATTGGTCGGTAAGCAAAGTGGCAAACGAAGCTTATGCACATAACTTTTCAATGGTGGCCTACAAAGGCATTGAAAATACCATTATGGACTTCCCGAAAAATCTTCCTCAAATGCTCGTGAAAAATGATTTTTATTGGGCGGCCGAGCAGCGTGAACGTATTTTGGCTGAATGGTCAAAGCGTTTTGAAAAGTGATCTTTTGGATAAGGGCCTCATTATGCAAATTCCTTCGTCATTGCAGTCATCGCTGCTAGGTCAAAACCAAAAGGCCGAGTTAGCAGGGCATTTATTGTCGACATTAACGACCTATAAATATCCTGAACATGGCCCCTCAGTTTTAGAAGTGGTGGATATCCAAAAAAAGTTCCAACACTTTCAGGCCCTAACGCATATTAATTTAGACCTTAAAGCTGGCGAGTTCGTGAGCTTTTTAGGGCCTTCTGGATGCGGTAAAACCACATTGCTACGCATAATTGCGGGTCTAGAAAAACCTGATTATGGAAAAGTCATAAAAAAGGGCGCAGACATTACGTTGCTCAGTGCTGAAAAGCGTCACTGCGGCATTGTGTTTCAGAACTATGCGTTATTTCCAAACTTAAATGTGGAAGAAAATATCGCTTTTGGCTTAGACAAAAAGAAATGGGATAAGGCACAGCGTAGTCAACGAGTTCAGCAATTATTAGAACTGATTGAATTACCCGATATTGCTAAAAAATATCCCAACCAATTGTCGGGCGGGCAGCAGCAACGTGTTGCGCTTGCTCGGGCAATTGCGCCGAAGCCTGATATTTTACTGTTGGATGAACCATTGTCTGCACTCGATGCTCAGGTACGTCTAAACCTAAGACAAAAGATCCGTTCTATTCAATCGCAGCTTAATTTGCCAACCATTATGGTTACACACGATCAAGAAGAAGCATTAAGCATTTCTGACCGTGTTGTAGTCATGAATCATGGTGTTATTGAGCAAATTGATACACCGCACAATATTTACTACAAGCCACAAACCCAATTCGTTGCTAAGTTTATTGGTACGATGAACTTTTTGACCGCCACTTGTTCGGTAGTTAATCAGCTCGAGGTTTTAGGTTTTATTCCTTTAAAATTGGAGCAGCAAAAACTTAAAGCAGGGCAAAACTACAGCATTGGTTTCAGACCGGAAGCTGTCGAGTTGGTTGATGATTTTGGTAATGATAAAGAGTCGTTGTATTTGCCAGTTAAAGTATTAAGCACTGAATTTTTAGGCGCAAAACGCCGTTTGTTTTGCACTATTCATATTGATGGAATTGAGCAGGCAAAACACCTTTTGCAAATTGAAATTGAAAATACCAAGTTCAAATCTTTGCAAGAACTCATGTTTATAAAAGTGCCTAATCAGCTCATTCATGTCTTTGACGAACAAGGGTATGCACTATGTTAAATGAAACTGCTTCAGCGGTTTTAAAAGCACAGCCGCGTCGAAAAACTGAATATTCATTAAGATCAAATATTGCTTTGGCTACGGTCGCAATCGCTTTGACTTTAGCGATTATTGCTCCTTTAATGATGCTGTTTGAAACAGCATTTTTTGATGAAAATCAAAATTTTGTTGGTCTGGGAAATTTTTATAACTATTTTGCAAGTCCAGCTTTACTCAGCTCTGTATTTAATTCGGCGTGGGTTGCTTGTGTTGCTACTGTCATTACAGTATTTCTTGCCAGTATTTATGCTTTTGCCCTCACCAATGTAAATATAAAAGGCAAAGGCTTCTTTAAAGTGGTCGCTTTTTTACCCATTTTAGCGCCGTCACTTTTGCCTTCTTTGGCATTGGTTTATTTGTTCGGTAAGCAAGGTGTGTTTAAACCTTTGCTGGGCGATATACAAATTTATGGTCCAATCGGTATTTTAATCAGTTACTGCTTTTGGCTATTTCCAGCAATTTTGATGCTGATGATGGTGTCTTTTCGCAGTGTCGATCAGCGTTTAATTGAGGCATCTTTGTCGCTGGGTAAAAATATCTGGAAGACGCATTATCACGTCACACTACCTTCAATTCGATATGGACTCATCAGCGCAAGTCTGGTGGCCTTTATTTATGTGTTGACCGATTTTGGTATTCCAAAAGTCATTGGTGGTTCATTTAACATGATAGCGCTTGATGTCTATAAGCAGATTATTGGTCAGCAAAACATGAGCATGGGTGCGGTAATTTCCATCTTATTGTTGTTACCAGCAGTGTTCGTGTTCATTTTCGATCGTATTCAAAGCAAACGCCATGCACGTTTTCAAGCTTTTCAGGCTAAACCTTATATCTCAGCATCGAACAAAAAACTTGAAGTCGTTCTGAGCTTATTTTGTGGTTTGGTTTCAGGTGCGATTTTACTAATTATCTTTACGGCAGTGCTGGCTTCATTCATTCAGTCTTGGCCTTATGATTTGTCTTTGACCTTAGCACATTACAGTTTTGAATATGTCGATGGCGGCGGTTGGGCAGCGTACTTTAACTCGGTTCGCATGGCACTCTTTAGTACGGTTTTTGGAACAGCACTGATTTTTATGGTGGCACTATTAACCGAACGTTTTAAGGCACATCCACTTATTAAAAATTATGTCCAAGCTTTGGTTTTATTCCCCCTTGCTGTACCAGGGTTGGTTCTAGGTATTGCTTATATTTTGTTTTTTAACCAGCAAAGTAACCCGTTAAATGTGCTGTATGGAACCATGACCATTTTGGTGATTTCAACCATTGTGCATTATTACACCGTGCCACACCTCACTTTAACCAATGCCATTAAACAGATTCCTTTACAGCTCGATCAGGCAGCAGAAACTTTAGGAACATCGAAGTGGAAAACCTTTTGGAAAGTCTATTTGCCCATGTGTTTTCCAGCGCTATGCGATGTGTCGGTCTATGTTTTTGTGAATGCAATGACCACTGTGTCGGCTGCCATTTTCCTCTATTCACCAGACACAAGTTTAGCTGCGGTAGCTGTTTTAAATATGGATGATGCGGGAGACACGGTTGCTGCTGTTGCGATGAGCATTTTGATTTTGACGACCTCATGCGTTGTAAAACTCATTCACTGGTTATTTACCAGAAAAATTATGGCAAGAAGTCAGCAATGGCGTGAAAGTTCTCACTAAGTTTTAGCTAAACACAATTTTTCTTTAACCGACTGAAACGAAACGCTTTGTTCAACAAGGCAAGGGTTTGTTCATCTTAAATTTCGCAAATTGGAAGTCTTATGAATAACGCAAAGTTTGATTTAATTGTTGTCGGCGCCGGTATTTTAGGTTTATCCGCTGCCATACAGGCGCAAGAACAAGGTTTAAAAGTCTGTATCTTTGAGAAAAATGCTCAACCTGTGGGCGCAACTCGTCGTAATTTCGGTATGGTCGGAACATCGACCTTAACCCATCCAGAGCAACAGTGGCGAAAGTACGCGCTTGAAACGCGTTCTTTTTATCAACGCATTCAGGCTGAAACTGATATTTCATTTGCTCAAAGACAAGGTGTATATCTGGCAAACACTGCACTTGAATGGCAGGTTTTAAATGAGTTTGCCGAGCGTGCAAGTAACTATCAAATACCTGTGCATTTACGAAGTCATGATGAGCTGGTCACCCAATTTTCTTATTTAAACCCCGAGCAGCAGTTTCAAGGTGGTTTGGTTTTTGAAGAAGATTATTCGGTCGAACCGCATGTGGTTGGGCAGCGACTATTGGCATATGCCGAAAGAAAAGGCGTAGAGATTTATACTAATGCCTGTGTTGTTCAAACCCAATATCAGCAGGAAAGTTGTCAGGTTCGCTTGGCAAGTGGTGAGACTTATCGGGCAAATAAAGTTTTGATCTGCCACGGTGAAATCATCGATGTTTTATATCCAGATCTCTTACAAAGTTTAAATCTGAAACGTTGTGGCTTACAAATGGCCCTGACTCAACAGTTTCACCAAAAATTAAATGCTTCTCTTTATTCAGGCTTATCTATTTCACGTTATCCAGCTTTTGAAATTTGCCCAAGTCATCATGAGCTAGTTAAAGCATCACAACAGGGTTTCATTAAAGAATTCGGTATTCATATTCTGATTAAACAAAACGAATTTGGCGAACTGATCGTGGGCGATAGTCACGAATACCATTCAATTAATGAAGCGCCTCAGTTCGAGCAGCGTGAAGAGATTAATGAGTTTATTCAAACGTACTGCCACGAAAAACTAGGGCTGACTTTACCTCCAATTCAAAAACGTTGGAATGGTTATTACCTAACCCATGAACATGAGTTGGCCTGTGTCACTGAAGCCGAAAAAAATATCTTTCTGGTGAGTGCGATTGCTGGCAAAGGCATGACCACAGGGGCCGGATTTATGAAAGAAGTATTAGAACAAAATATTTACTAGTTTGTCATCTGGTTTAAACCAGATTGGTGTATATTGAAATTAACGCAAAAGAAATGAGTAACATTATGAACATGCAAACCCAACTCGATATGGATTTAGAGAACAAGTATTTGCTTCTTACTCCAGGACCATTATCAACATCGGCAACAGTACGTCGTGCCATGCAAAAAGACTGGTGTACTTGGGACCAAGAATACAACTCGCTGGTACAAGATATTCGTAATCGACTGGTCAACTTGGCAACCAGCCAACCTGAAAAATATACGGCTGTGTTAATGCAAGGCAGTGGTAGTTTTGCAGTGGAGTCTGTGCTTGGTTCAGCTATTCCGTGTGATGGCAAAATCTTAATTATTAATAACGGCGCATACGGTGCACGTATGGTGCAAATGGCACACTGCCTAAATATTGAAGTTGTAGAGCTGAATTATTTAGAAACCCAGACACCAGATTTACAAGAGATTGAGCGTGTTTTAGAAGATAAAACCATTAGCCACGTTGCTTGTGTGCATTGTGAAACCACCACAGGAATTTTAAACCCAATTCAAGACATTGGTCGTTTGGTTAAAGCAGCAGGAAAAATCTGGATTGTAGATGCCATGAGTTCATTTGGTGGTGTACCAATGGATATGGCTGAGCTTGAAATTGATTTTCTGATTTCAAGTGCAAATAAATGTATTCAAGGTGTTCCGGGCTTTGGCTTTATTTTGGCAAAGCGTGATTGCCTAGAAGCATGTAAAGGCTTGGCTCGTTCGGTCAGCCTCGATTTGTATGATCAGTGGAACACGATGGAGCAGTATAACGGTAAATGGCGTTTTACCTCGCCAACCCATGTGGTACGTGCTTTTTATCAAGCATTGCTTGAGCTTGAGGCAGAGGGCGGAGTAGCTGCACGTTATCAACGTTATTTACAAAACCAGCAAACCTTATCTCAAGGTATGCAAGAGCTTGGTTTTGAATTGGTATTAGGCAATCAAGCACCCCAATCACCAATTATCACGACATTCCTTTACCCGACAGTTGAAACATTTAGCTTTCAGTCATTTTACGAAACTTTGAAAAAATCAGGCTACGTGATTTATCCGGGCAAAGTTACCGACCTTAACTGCTTCCGTATTGGCAATATTGGCGAAGTTTATATTCATGACATTGAAGGACTCCTTGCTGCGATTGCCAGCTACTGTGAAAACCATCTAAATCAAGCTGTAACAGCATAACTTTTATTAAAACATTTGAATTAAAGGGAATACACCATGACGACCAACAATACACAAATTCAGGCTGTGGTTTTTGACTGGGCTGGTACAACTGTTGATTTTGGATCACGCGCACCGATTTTGGCTTTTATGGCTTTATTTAAAGACAATAAAATTGAAATTACGGTCGAAGAAGCGCGTGCCCCAATGGGTTTAGAAAAACGTGAGCATATTGCTGCTGTTTTAAAAATGCCACGTGTAGCTACTGCATGGCAAAAAGTATATGGTCAGGCGGCAACTGAAGCAGATATTGATCGTTTATATAAAGATTTTATTCCTTATCAATTAAAATCGATTCCAACATGTTCTGCTTTAATTCCGGGCGCATTAGAAACGTTTGAAAATATTAAAAAGCGTGGTGCAAAAATTGGGAGTAACACGGGTTATGCATCTATGATGATTGGTCGTTTGGTCAAAGATGCTGCCGATCAGGGTTATCGACCGGACTGTATCGTTACGGCAAGTGACGTGAAATTTGGTCGTCCATATCCTGAAATGTTATGGAAAAACTTAATTCAACTCGATGTTTCTGACATCAAAACTGTTGTAAAAGTAGATGATACCGTGGTGGGTATTGACGAAGGTTTAAACGCAGGGTGCTGGACAGTAGGACTTGCGATTAGTGGTAATGAAGTCGGTTTAAGCTATGAAGAGTGGAGTTCGCTATCGGCTGATGAACAGATTATCCTAAAAGATAAGGCATACCAAAAAATGAATGCGTCGGGCGCTCATTATGTGATTGATAGTGTCGCTGACTTGCCAAATGTTTTAGATGATATTGAACGCCGCTTGGGACAGGGTGAACGACCTTAAACAAATGTTTAGGTAAATATATCTTTTTAAGCTTAGCTCCCTTGGGAGCTAAGCTTACCTAAAAAATTAAAATGAAGAGTAATAAACTCTACATATGTGGAAATAAGGAATAACTTTGAGTAGTAAATTCCTTATTTCCGGCTAACGATTTAAAACACATGTTTCGATCGTTAGCACCATCAACCAGATAGGCATATGACCTATGTGATAGATCTTCTTATGACTTTTGAGGGTCATATAATTTTTCTTTAATGAATAGGGTGGGGATTACACCACAAATCAGATAGGCAGCGCCCATTACAACAAAACCTAAACCAATAGAACCACCAGATGCTAAGAAGCCAATTGTGGCAGGTGCAAGGGCTGCTCCAAGACGACCAACATTATAAGCACCGCCAATTGCTGTACCGCGGATGGCTGTCGCAAAACTTTCAGTCATATAGGTTGCATTTACGCCGTAAGGAATACCGTATAAGAAACCGAAGGTAACGAGTAAATATAAAATATTGCTTGGAGAGTTATAAAAAACAATAAGTGGTAAGAAAATAGCAGTACCAATCGCACCAAAGGCATAGGTAAAACGACGACCTAGTTTATCTGCCATCATGCCGGCAAGTACTTTACCTAAAATCATGGCGGTATAAGTACCGACCATATAGGCAGTCATTTCTTTAAACTTCATACCTAACTCACTTTCTAGGTAAGAAGGCATCCAGTTATTTACGCCATAGTAGCCAAACTGTAAGAAACCTGCGGTTAATGCCCAAAGGATAAACATATTACGGTTCTGTTTATCTTGGAAAATAAGTTTAAACGCCGAAGTTTTCGATGCGTTTTGAGCCGCAACAGGTTGTTGTAAACGGGATTGTTGCCATGCTTGTGGTTCTGGTACGAAAATATGCATTAAAACGGCAATAATGACGGGAATAATCGCAACGTAAAACAGCATGCGCCAGCCATGATCTGGAATAATCCAACCTGCAAGTAATGTTGCAACAATATATCCAACCGTCCAACCCGCTTGTAAAGTTCCGAGTACGGTTGTGCGGTAACGTGTCGGGACATATTCGGCCATCAATGTATTACACGCAATGTAGAGCGAGCCAAGTCCAAGTGATGCAAAAAATCTTAAAATACCGAATTGAAGAAAGCTCTGAGTAAAACCTAAGCCACAGGTGAGGAGTGAGAAAATTAAAATAGAAATAACAACAATGCGGACGCGACCAAATTTATCGCATGCCCAACCACCAAAAATTCCACCAACAGCCATACCTGCTAAAGTAAAACTACCGAGCATGCCGGCTTGTACCGAACTTAATCCAAAATCTGCCTTAATACTATTTAAGCTATAAGACAGCAGCATCAAATCTGCACCATCAACCAATAGTGCTAGAAATGCAAAAATAAATGCTATTTTCCAAGTATGGGGTTGTATACGTGAAAGACCTTCTTTGTAATTTGTAGCCATAATCCATTACCTACATTTGATTGAAAGCACTTCAAGTCGTTTTTAAAGTGCTTAAAATTTGATTAAGACGCAGCGCGAATCATGTTTCGGGCAATAATCACTTGTTGAATTTGAGTGGTCCCTTCATAGAGGCGGAACAAGCGAACATCTCGATAAAAACGTTCAATCGCATATTCACTGATATAGCCCGCACCGCCGTGAATTTGTACGCAGCGATCAGCGACTCGACCACACATTTCGGTTGCAAACATTTTTGAGCATGAGGCCTCGGTACTTACGTTTTGTCCTGCATCACGTAGGCGTGCGGCGTCTAACACCATGCATCTGGCTGCATAAATCTCGGCTTTTGAGTCAGCAAGCATGGCTTGAATAAGTTGGAATTCGGCAATGGGTTGCCCAAATTGTTTACGTTCGATGGCGTACTTTAAAGAGTCGTCTAGCATTCTTGTCGCGGCCCCAACACTTAAAGCCGCGATATGCAAACGGCCTTTATCCAGCACTTTCATGGCGGTTTTAAAACCAACGCCTTCAACTCCACCAATGAGTGCTGAAGCAGGAATACGGCAATTTTCAAAAATCACATCACAAGTGTGAGCGCCTTTTTGCCCCATTTTTTTATCGTGTTTGCCAAGAGAAATACCTGGGGTTTGGCTGTCGACAATAAAAGCAGAAATACCACCAGCACCCTTAATATCAGAACTTGTGCGTGCCATTACTGTAAATACGCCAGCATGAGGGGCATTGGTAATAAAGCGTTTGGTGCCATTTAAAATATAAAAGTCGCCATCTTTTACTGCACTAGTCTTTAAAGATGCAGCATCAGAACCAGCATCTGGTTCAGTTAAGCAAAAAGAACTGATTACTTCACCGCGAGCTAAACGTGGCAAGAAAAATGATTTTTGAGTTTCAGTACCGTCAATAATGAGACCACTTGAACCAATGCCATTATTGGTACCAATAAGAGAGCGAAAAGCAGGAGAAGTACGCCCTAATTCAAAAGCAACATAGACTTCTTCTTCCATTGTAAGTCCAAGGCCTTCGTACTCTTCTGGAATGGTTAAACCGAATAAGCCCAGCGCTTTCATTTGCTCAATAATATCTTGAGGAATTTCATCCGTTTCAGCGACTTCATTCTCATGAGGAATTAATACACCTTCAACAAATTGTCGAATCATATCAACAAGTTGATCTAAGGTTTCCTGATCTCGAATCATAGTCTCATCCTTTTACTACATGCTAAGAACATCAATTCGATGTTCGTAAAATCATCAATATTTGAAGCGATAGTAATCAAAGGATGAACGCAAAACAATATATTTTGAAAATTAATTTCGCAATGCGATATATTGTTGTTAGTATTTGATTGGCTAATTTATTGATTTATTTAAGCTATATTTTCTTATAAAAATTCATCATTTTTAGTGGAAAATTAAAGTTTGATTTTTAAAATGAGGTGTGTATATTAAAAATATATATCGCTATGCGAAATTTTAAATGGATAAATTTTCCTATAGGAAATGAATCACCAGATAGAGTGGGATGAAGATGGGTGCTTTAAATGGAATTCGGGTGCTTGACTTAAGTCGGGTATTGGCTGGGCCTTGGTGTGGACAGACGCTGGCCGATTTAGGTGCAGAGGTCATCAAAATTGAAAGACCCAAAGTCGGTGACGATACTCGTTCGTGGGGACCACCTTGGATGAAGGATGACTCAGGGTTTGATACTCAAGAGGCTGCTTATTATCAGTCTACAAACCGCAATAAACTATCGGTTGCCATCGATATTGCCAGCCCAGATGGTCAAGAATTGATTAAAGCTTTAATTCAAGACACAGATGTGGTGATTGAGAACTATAAAGCGGGTTCTTTGAAAAAATATGGTTTAGATTACGAGTCTTTATCTGCAATTAACCCGAAATTGGTGTATTGCTCGATTACAGGTTTTGGTCAAACTGGCCCGAGAGCGGAAGAACCTGGTTATGACTTTATTATTCAGGGAATGGGCGGACTGATGTCAGTCACAGGCGAGCGTGATGATTTACCAGGCGGTGGTCCACAAAAAGTAGGGGTGGCCTTTTCTGATTTAGCTACAGGACTTTATTCTACGATAGCCATTCAAGCTGCTTTACTTAACCGTCATGTGACGGGTTTAGGACAATACATTGACATGGCTTTGCTTGATGTCCAAATTGCGACTATGGCAAATCAGGGAATGAATTATCTCTCATCAGGTAATATCCCTAAGCGTTATGGCAATGCACACGCCAATATTGTGCCTTACCAAGTATTCAAAGCCTCTGATCGTGATTTTATTATCGCGTGTGGAAATGACACCCAGTTTATTCAGCTCTGTAGAAGTATTGGGTTACCCGATTTACCCAATGATGCGCGTTTTGCCCGAAATGCAGACCGAATTAAACACCGTGATGAAATTATCGAAATTTTATCAAACCATTTCTTAACTAAAACTGCAGATGAATGGGTAGATGCGATTTATGCTGCTAAAGTTCCGGTAGGGGTAATCAATAACTTGGAACAAGCTTTTCAAGAGCCACAAGTGTTTGCCCGAGAAATGTTGGTCGAGATGAATCACCCGCAACGTGAAAAATTGAAGGTAATTGGCTCGCCAATCAAACTTTCAAGAACACCTGTTGAGTACAAAACAGCTCCTCCTTTATTGGGTGAACATACGCAAGTGGTTTTAGGTCGAATCGTTTCTCTGGAAAAATTAGATGAGCTTAAGAAAAAAGGCGTGATTGCGTAAGCTGGCCTGAAAGCGAAGGGTTAAAATTATTTTTAAAATTAGAAAATAAAATATTTAGCCTTTCGCTTGAATGGTTTAAATCAAGTTATATTTTAGATGCAGACTAGGACGTTTGCTTTTTTGCTATTTATAGAAAAAATAGATTATAATTTTCGCAGTGCGAAACAAAATGTGGATTGGTATAGATATGAATGATGCAGTAGATGCAGAGCAAACAGAAAAATTATTAGCGCCTTTGAGACATGAATTATTACATCCGATTCAAGACATGCAGGATGAAAATGATCGCCAATTTATTACTGCATTAGCCCGTGGTTTAGAGCTCTTACGTTGTTTTACCCCAAAACATCAGCATTTAGGAAACCAAGAACTCGCACAAATGACGGGTTTACCTAAGCCAACCATTACTCGTCTAACGCACACTTTGTCTCGTTTGGGTTATATCAAACAAGTCCCAAATTCGAGCAAATTTCAACTTTCAGTTGGGGTTCTTGCCTTTGGTTACTCGATGCTTTCTAACGTGTCGATTCGTTCTATTGCTCATCCATATATGAAAAATCTGGCAGACTATGCTGGTGCTGCGGTCGCAATGGCAACACGTGATCGACTCAATATGATTTATCTTGACGTGGTACAAGGTAAAGGAAATATGACCATGCGCCGTCAGGTCGGCACTTATTTACCCATTCATTTAAGTTCGATGGGACGTGCATGTTTAGCTGCAATGCCTGAAGATGAAAGAGAGTTTTTGCTTGATGCGATTCGTACCAAGCACAAAGAAGACTGGATCAAGATTAATCGTGATTTAGACAAAGCTTTTAAAGATTACCAAGATTTTGGATATTGTTTTTCAATTGGCGAATGGCATAAAGATGTGAATTCAGTTGCAGTTCCACTGATTCATGAACAACATGGTTTGCTGGTGTTCAACTGTGGTGGTCCAAGTTTTATTATGAACCGAGAAAAACTTGAAGAAGATATTGCACCACGTCTCTTACATATGGTGAATAACATTCGTACTGAGATTAGTTAACTGTACTGAATTAAAAAATCAAAAAGGCCAGCAAAGATATTGATTGCTGGCCTTTTTCATAAGTTGTATTTCAAATGACGTGCTTATGAAAATTAGGTTTTCTTTTTTCTTTGAAGGCGCTTAGGGCTTCTTTAAATTCTTCACCTTGCAAACAATGAGAAAAAATAGTCGACTCATGATCAATACGATTTAATAGATCATCAATAGGCATATCTCTTAATAATTTTTTGCTGAGCTGTAAAGCTTGACTTGGTTTATTTGCGAGTTTGGTTGCCGTATCTTCAACAAATTGATGAAGCTCGTTTTCTTCGCATACGTTATTTACTAAACCATAATTTTTAGCTTGTTGCGCCGAAAATTTCTCGCCCAGTAAAATAATTTCAGAAGCTCGAGCGAACCCTAATAATCTCGGTAAGATATAACTAGAACCTGCTTCAGGCACAAGTCCGAGATTCACAAAAGGAAACTGAAAAATAGAGTTTTGACTTGCATATACGAGGTCACAATGTAAAAGCATGGTGCTGCCAATGCCAATTGCCACACCATTTACCTTGGCAATAATCGGCTTTGGAAACGTTGCTAAGCTTTTTAGAAACACAATTGAAGAGGGTGGTTCGGTACTGGTTGTATTACGTGTTTCGAATGCATTTACATCATTGCCACTGGTAAATGCAGACCCTTCGCCTGTGAGTATAACAACATGAACTTCTTGATTGATTGCTGACTCATCTAATGCCTGACTGAGTGCAGAATACATTTCATAATTAATCGCATTCTTTTTGGTGGGATTGCTCATCGTTAGTGTGAGTATATTTTTATCTAAATGTTGCTTAATCACACCTATTGTCAATTTATTTTGACTCATATCATCCTGCTGCATCATTCATTCCTTTTGTTTAACTATTTGAAAAATATTCGCTTTATTGTTGATTCAAACCAAATATTCTTAGACAGATTTGAAATTAAAACTTTAAATTAATAAGATGATCCTATCGAAAATAAATTCCATTATCAATTAATTTGTTTTATATTGTGGTATAAAATTTTGTATTGCGAAATTTTAAGCTTTGTAAGTTTAGAAATGTTTACAGGATTTATTGGTAATAAAGTACCTAGACATGCTAAGGAAATCAGAAGCTAGGTATATAAAAAGTGAGTGGAAATAATATGAAGACGAAAATTACAGAATTATTTGAAATCGAGCACCCGATTATTCAAGGCGGTATGCATTATGTCGGTTTTGCGGAGCTTGCTGCTGCGGTTTCAAATGCAGGTGGATTAGGCATTATTACTGGCCTGACTCAAAGAACACCTGAAAATCTAGCAAAAGAAATTGCGCGCTGTCGAGAAATGACTGATAAACCTTTTGGCGTAAATTTAACTTTCTTGCCTACCGTAAATACACCTGATTATCCGGGTTTTGTAGAAGCAATTATTAAGGGTGGAGTAAAAGTTGTAGAAACAGCGGGTCGTAATCCTGAACAGGTCATGCCTTATTTAAAGGCTGCTGGAATTAAAGTTATTCATAAATGTACATCTGTTCGACATAGCTTAAAAGCCCAGCAAATTGGATGCGATGCAGTTTCTGTAGATGGTTTTGAGTGTGGTGGGCACCCTGGTGAAGATGATGTACCGAATATGATTCTATTGCCTTTAGCAGCTGATGCATTAGAAATTCCATTTGTTGCTTCAGGAGGGATGGCGGATGGACGTTCACTCGCGGCAGCTTTAGCCATGGGGGCAGATGGAATTAATATGGGAACACGTTTTATTGCAACTCAAGAAGCCCCAGTACACGCAAATGTGAAACAGGCAATTCTGAATGCAACTGAAAGAGATACCCGTTTAATTATGCGAGCTTTACGCAACACCGAGCGCGTGCTGAATAATGTGGCCGTTGAAAAAATTGTAGCGAAAGAAAAAGCGCTTGGCGACAACATTAAATTTGAAGATATTATTGAAGAGGTTGCAGGGGTTTATCCTAAAGTCATGATAGATGGCGATGTAAATGCCGGAGCATGGTCATGTGGGTTAGTTGCAAGTTTAATTCATGATATTCCGACCTGTGATGAATTGGTCAGCCGAATTGTCAAAGATGCAGAAGATATTATTCGTGGACGTTTATTAGGGCTTTTATAAAATTTAACTTTAGCTCATAACGTTTATTACGAAATTATTGAAAGTTATTCGTTTAAGATCAGTACAAGCTTGCTAGTTGTGCTGATCTTTTGCATCGGCGATACAATAATAAAGACAAAAGACGGCAAAAATTAAGCCTAAAATACAGACACCCGTCCAACCAAAATGTTTCCAAGCGTAGCTTCCAGCTGTGGTGCCTAAAGCTCCACCTGCAAAATAACCAGTCATATAAATCGCATTAAAACGCGAACGTAATTCTTGATTGAGCTTAAATACAATACTTTGATTGGTGACATGAACTGCGGAAAGTGAAGCGTATAGAATGAGTAAGGCAATAATATAAAAGATGAAATGGTAGGGTAAAAGTGAAAAAAGAATCCAACTTAGAATAAGCCCCACGCCGCAATAAATTGAAATTTTGTGGATATACCCTTGGTCAATAAATTTGCCTGAAAAATTGGCAACGAACGTTCCTAAAACACCAACAAAACCGAAAAGCCCAATCGTAAAGTCACTAAAAAAATAGGGAGCGGGAGCCAAAAGTAATGACATGGTAGTAAAGGTTAAACTTACACAGGCAAATGTAAAACCACCAATATAAGTTCTAATTCTTAAACGTCGTTTTTGGATAAAAATTTGTGGAAGTGAGCGGATGGTTTTCGCATAGTTTTCAGATTTGGTGGGTGGGAACAATCCAATACTACGGTGCAAAATAATGGCGATGACTAGTAATAAAAAGCCACTGACCAGATAAATCACATTCCATGCAAAAAGCGTAGACATTAGACCTGATAGGGAGCGAGCGAGTAAAACCCCCATCATGAGACCACTCAGTAAAAAACCAACAACACGACCACTTTGTTGAATGGGAACCAGACTTGCGGCGAGAGGTAATAGAAGCTGAGCTGAACTGGAAAATAGACCGGTAATGATTGTACCTAGTAAGAGCAGATAAATATTATGTGAAAAACCACTAATAATTAATCCACTTGCAGCCAGTAACATAAAGGTGAAGAGCAGTTTACGCTTTTCTAAAATGTCTCCTAATGGCATTAAAAAGAGTAAGCCACAAGCATAGGTAATCTGGGCTAAAGTAGGCACCCATGCCGTGGTGGTTTCGGTTAAATTTAAGCTTAAACTAATCGAATGAATAAGTGGTTGGCTAAAATAATTTCCGCCTGTACAGATGCCTGCTGCAATAGCCATTAAAATAATGGTTGGGGTATAGAGTGCGTTTTTCATCATGCCTATTGTCATAATGAAAGAGGAACTTTAACCATCACAACCATTACTTTTCTAAGTACGGTTGTCAGTGCGTTTCATTCAAAGCATCTTGAATATTGTGCACCATATGGATTAAACGTGGTCCAATTTCACCTTCAAGTTTTTCCGGATTTAAATGGAAACTTGGCGCACCACAGTTAAAGACATAAAGACCGTGTTTAGAGCTGACTAATGGTACAGCGACCGAGTTCACTTCTTTATGCCATTCACCTAAAGACAAACAATATCCGTAATCTTGATAATCACGGAAAGCTCGTTCTAAAGAGCGTTTGATGGCAGGCCAGTTTTCAGCGTTCTTTTGTTTAAGCGCATCAAGTAAAAAATTACGTTCACGTTCAGGGGTCGCCGCTAAGCATGCTCTTCCCATTGAACTACTATGAAGTGGCAAAGTTGAGCCAATTGGACGGCGCATATTTAATGCAGTTTCAATTTGTACCACATCGATATACACCATATTTAATCGGTCACGTGTTGCCATTGCCACTGGGGCTTGCACATGTTGACTCATCTCTTCCATATATTGATGAGCAATAGTACGGATAGAAATATTCGACAATGCTGCATATCCTAAAGATAAAACACCAATGTCTAGGGTATATTTGGTCGAATTAGGCAATTGTTTTAAATAACCTAATGACACAAGGGTATTGGTAATACGTGCAATAGTCGGTTTAGGTAAACCTGTCATTTTTGCAAGTTCTTGATTTCCAAGTACCTGATTGTTTGCAGAAAAGCAGCGTAAAAGTTCTAAACCACGCGCTAAAGAAGCGATAAATTGAGGGTTATTTTCCCGATGAATATGTGAAATAGGATCTAGGCGTATCTCATCAAAATTTATTGGTTGTTCAGTTTTTGAATTCTGAGACATTCGATCCTCAAATATAATAAAGCAAAGTTTTGCTATTATATTTCGCTCTGCAAAATAAATCCATTCATCACTGCGCTGTTGTGATGAATGGATATCTGGTTTGGTAATTATGAAACGTTTTCAATCACCATAGCGAGGCCTTGACCCACACCAATACATAGGCTTACGACAGCATATTTCTTTTTACGACGAATGAGTTCGCGTGCCACAGTTAAAGCAAGACGGGCACCAGAAGCACCAAGTGGATGACCAATAGCAATCGCACCGCCATTTGGATTTACGCGTGGATCATTAAAATCAACATTTAAGCCTTTTAAGCAAGACAACACTTGTGATGCAAAAGCTTCATTAATTTCAATAATATCCATGTCCTCTAAAGTCAGCCCTGCACGTGCAACTGCCTTTTTAATGGCTTCGATAGGGCCGGCCCCCATAATACGGGGTTCAATACCCGCTGCTGCTGCTGACAATATTTTTGCCATAGGCTTTAAGCCATATTTTTGACCTGCGGCTTCTGAACCAATCAGGAGTGCCGCAGCGCCGTCATTAATGCCTGAAGCGTTCCCAGCAGTCACTACACCACCTTCAAACAATGGTTTTAATTTCGTAAGTGCTTCAACAGTCGAGCTTGGGCGAGGGTGTTCATCTTCAGAAACCAGTTTTGGTGGAAGCTTTTTGCCTTGGAAAACCTCAATTGGGGTGATTTCACCCGCAAAGAAACCTTCTTCTTTGGCTTTTTGATATTTGGCTTGTGACTGAGCTGCAAATAAATCGGCTTGCTCTCGTGTAATACCAAAGTCGGCAGCAACATTATCGCCCGTTTCAGGCATTGAATGACCGCCGTACTGGGCAATAATTTTTTTATTCGGAAAACGAGAGCCAATCGTGGTGTCATAAATTTTAGCATCACGGCTATAAGCACTTTCGGCTTTACCCATCACAAAGGGTGCACGTGACATACTTTCTACGCCACCTGCAATATATAACTCACCTTCACCACAAGTAATGGCACGCGCAGAGTCAATTACCGCACCTAAACCACTGGCACATAAACGGTTTACGGTTTGACCGGGTACAGTTACGGGTAAACCTGCAAGTAAAAGTGCGTTTCTCGCAACATTACGGCTATCTTCACCTGCTTGGTTGGTATCACCCAAAATTACATCTTCAATATCAGCACCCGGAACACCAGTTTTTTCAAGTAACTTTTGAATGACTGTCGCTGCTAAATCATCTGGACGAATTGAGGCAAGTTCACCTGCATGGCGACCAATTGGGCTACGTAAACCATCATAGATATAAGCATTTAACATTGAGAAATTCCTTTTCAAGACTAATGAGTAAAAGTGAGAGGTAAATTAAGCGCGACGCGACGTTGTAACCATGGGCTAGGGCGATAGCGCGGGTCATGGGTAAGTGCTGTTATACGGTTGAGAATGAGTAAGATTTTTTGACTACCGACTTGGTCGCCCCACTCGATTGGGCCAAATGGATAGCCTAGGCCAAGACGTACTGCCGCATTAATATCATCTACTGTTGCAATATTTTGCTGGGCAATATCACAGCCTAAATTAATGACCATGGCTAAAACACGCTGAGCAACAAAGCCGATACTTTCAGCAATCATGCTGACCGTATTTCCATCTAAATTGAAAATAGAGTGAGCTGCCTGACGGTAGTCAGCTTTTGTGACAAGTGAAGGCATTAATGTGCGATGTTTTGCAATGCCATATAACATGTCTATAGCAACAGCTTGCTCAGGATTAACGCCTAGGCGTATAGCTGCTTGAGTTGTGTCTTCGCCGTAACAGGCGAGTAAACATAAACTGTCTGATTGTGGTGCAGAGCCAGTATCTAAGGCAATATTTTGCTGAGTTAAATAATCTTCAAGCTGTGTTTTATCTTCAGAGAAATCTGCTGCTACCCAAACTTTTGGATATTGTGCTAAACGGTCTACAAACTTGGCGGGTTGTTCACCTGTTTTTGAACCGGTTTCATAATTATAAAAACCTTGATTAACCTTGCGTCCGAGTTGTTTAGCCTCCAACATTTGTTTGGTTAACGGGTTAGGTTTGTAGCGTGCTTCTTCATAGTATTGATGGTAAATCGACTCCATAACAGGATGAGAAACGTCAAGCCCCGTTAAATCCATTAGCTCGAAAGGTCCCATTCTAAAACCAACACCGTCACGTAAAATTCGGTCAATTTCACTAATGTCGCAGACATTTTCATTTAGAATTTTTAAAGCTTCAGTTCCGTAAGCTCGTCCAGCATGATTAATAATAAATCCTGGTGTGTCCTTCGCAACTACAGGGCGGTGGCCGAATGCACGAGACAAGCTATTTAAAGCATCAATAATAAGTGGATCTGTTTTTAAACCACGAATGACTTCGACCACTTTCATGAGTGGGACTGGGTTAAAAAAGTGATAACCCACAACACGCTCAGGCTTCTTGCAATTTGCCGCAATGGCTGTAATAGAAAGAGAAGAGGTGTTTGAGGCTAAAATAGTATTATCCGAAACAACCTCTTCAAGTTGTTGCATCAAACTTTGTTTGATATCCAGACGTTCAACAATAGCTTCAATAATCAAGTCGCAATCTTTTAAATCTTCAATTTGTTGCGCAACAATTAAATGATTATTTGCCGCTGCAGCTTGTTCAGCCGTAATTTTATTTTTGTCGACTAACTTTTGAAATGTGGCAGCAAGTTGTTCTTTTGCTTGTTCTGCTGCACCTGCCTTAGCATCATATAAATAAGTGGTATGTCCTGATTGTGCAGCAATTTGAGCAATACCACTGCCCATAATACCTACACCAATCACAGCCATGCTTTTAATATCATAAGTCATGTCGATCATCCTGATTATTGATCTGTATTTGAAATTAAGCGGATAAATAAGGGTGGGTGATTTAACTTAAGCATTGTTTATCACCATCAATTGGTAAGATCTGGCCTGAAATAGAACGACCACTATCTGAGGCTAAAAATAAGCATAAATCTGCGATATGTTTCGGATTTACAAAATATTTGAGCGACTGATTTTTAAGAGCATTTTGTGTGACCTTCTCAAGAGAACTTTGGGCTACATCTGCGCGGGCCTGTAGAACGCGTTGGACACGGTCACCATCAACAGCACCCGGAAGAATCGCGTTAACTCGAATATTATCTGCACCGAGTTCCATAGAAAGTGTTTTGGTAAAACCAATAAGTCCCCATTTTGAAGTGGAATACGCCAAACGATATGGATAGCCTAAGCGACCTGCAATTGATGACATATTAATAATGACACCAGCGCCGGATTGCTTTAACAAGGGAATCGCTAATTGAGTAATTAAAAAAGTACTATTCAGATTTAAATTAATCACCGTGTTCCAGTCATCAAAACTCAGTTCATCTGCGGCAATGGTTGGGCCTGAAATGCCTGTGTTGTTAACTAAAACATCAATATGGCCAAGTTTTGTTATCGCTTCGGCAAACATAAGCTTAATCTGCTCAGGCTCTGCTAAATCACATGCATATATGTGCAACTTTGGATAATCTTTCTGAAACTGTTCTAGACTTTGAGCATTAATATCACAAACGAAAACTTCATCATCGTTGTTTAAAAATGCTTCAGCAATGCAGCGTCCAATCCCTGAACCACCTGCACTAATAAATACTTTTTTAGCCATTTTCATTCCTTTGGTGTTGTCTATTTCAATTATTTACCTTGATACGAGGGTTTGCGTTTTTCAATAAAAGCTTGAACACCTTCATTTTTATCTTCGGTAGAGAACAGTAGTTGGAATGCTTTACGCTCTAGGGTTAGGCCAGCATTTAAAGGAACATCTTCACTCATGAGTGCAACTTCTTTAATTTGCTGCAAGGCGATAGGTGGCATTTTTGCTAGGCTTTGCGCCATTTGAATAGCGGTGGGAATAGTTTGATCGTCTTCTGTCACTTGTGAAACAAGCCCAATGATATAAGCTTCTTCAGCCTTCACCATGGCACCTGTCATAATCATGCGCATAGCATGAAATTTACCGACTGCACGAAACAAACGCTGTGTGCCACCAGCACCTGGCATTAAACCAACTTTAATTTCTGGCTGTCCAAAAACTGCACTTTTACCGGCAATAATAATGTCGGCATGCATTGCCAATTCACAGCCACCACCCAACGCATAGCCATTTACAGCCGCAATCACTGGTTTAGGGCACTGGGAAATTGCGTTCCAATAACGTTCAGTGTGACGTAATAGCATTTCTGTTGAAGTTGCTGTTGCCATTTCTTTTAAATCTGCACCCGCGGCAAAGACTTCATCGCCGCCAGTGAGTACAACCGCATTGATCTCATCGTTAAAACTTAATTTGGAAAAAATTTGTGCTAATTGCTTACGAACTTCACCGTTTAAGGCATTTTTAGCTTCTGGGCGGTTAATTTTTACAATCGCTATTTTTTGAATGGTGTAATCAACATCTACGAAATTATTCCCTATTTCTTTACTCATTTTTGCATTCCTTGTTTCGCATATCAAAACTATATTCCTTTTATGATGCGTATTTTGGAATTTATTTCAAGTCTTATTTATTTAAATAGAGCAATTGTGATCTCTTGAGGAGTGTAAGTGCTTGATATTGTGTATTGGTCTGTTTTTAAATTTCGTTTAACGAAATTAATTTTCAAAAAATCTTGAAATTTGTGTTTTCGTTCTCGTACTATGAAACAAATCCGCAGTAAACAAGATTTAAAACATGGTATCCAGACAAGCTGGAATTGGCTGATGGGTACGATGGAAATACATAAAAAGGGAGATCACAGATGATCCGTGATGAAGGGATGTTGGAACAATTACTTTCAACAATTCGAGATTTTGTAAAAAATGAATTGATCCCTCGTGAAAACGAAGTGGTAGAGAAAGATAAAATTCCGGATGACATTGTGCAGCAAATGCGTGAGCTTGGTTTGTTCGGACTCACAATTCCAGAAGAATATGGTGGCTTAGGTATCACCATGGAAGAAGAGGTAAGAGTCGCATTTGAACTTGGGCAAACCTCACCAGCTTTCCGTTCTTTAATTGGTACCAATAACGGAATTGGTTCAAGTGCAATTTTGATTGATGGCACAGAAGAGCAAAAGCAAAAATATTTACCACGTTATGCAAGTGGTGAAATTATAGGTTCATTTTGTTTAACTGAACCTGAGTCAGGGTCGGATGCAGCCTCTTTAAAAACCAGTGCAGTAAAAGATGGTGATTTTTATGTTCTAAATGGTACTAAGCGTTTTATTACCAATGCGCCTCATGCAGCTACTTTTACGGTAATGGCACGAACCAATCCGGAAATTAAAGGATCGGGTGGTATTTCAGCCTTTTTAGTAGAAGCCAACACCCCCGGCATTACTTTAGGGAAAATTGATCAAAAAATGGGACAAAAGGGTTCTCATACCTGTGATGTCATTTTTGAAAATTGCCGAGTACCTGCATCTGCACTTATTGGTGGCATTGAAGGTATTGGTTTTAAAACGGCCATGAAAGTGCTTGATAAAGGCCGTTTGCACATTGGGGCATATAGCGTCGGTGTTGCTGAGCGTATGTTAAATGATGCTCTTCACTATGCCATTGAACGCAAGCAATTTGGTCAGCCAATTGCTAACTTTCAGCTTATTCAAGCCATGCTCGCCGACTCAAAAGCCGAGATTTACGCTGCTAAATGTATGGTTTTAGATGCAGCTCGCCGTCGTGACAATGGTGAAAACATTAGTACTGAAGCATCTTGCGCAAAAATGTTTGCGACCGAAATGTGTGGTCGAGTGGCGGATCGCTGCGTACAAATTCACGGTGGGGCAGGTTATATCAGTGAATATGCCATTGAACGTTTTTATCGTGATGTGCGTTTGTTCCGCTTATATGAAGGAACTACGCAAGTTCAACAAATTATTATTGCCAAAAACATGATTAGGGAAGCTACAGCCTAATAAAAAATTAAATGCCATGAGGCATTGGATGCCTCATGTTCCTCTAAGGATATGGATATGACCACAGAAACACTGAAGCAGGAAGCAAGTCCTGAAGGGATTCAAACCCCTAAAAAGATTTGGATTACTGCATTTATCTTTGCCTTTCTTACCTTGTTATGTGATGGCGCAGATTTGGGTTTTCTCGCGCTCAGCTTAACCAGTTTAAAAACGGAGTTTCATTTAACGGGTGTACAGGCAGGTACTTTAGGAAGTTTAACACTTTTAGGTTCAGCAATTGGCGGTCTGATTGGTGGTTGGGCATGTGACCGTTTTGGACGCGTGCGCATTATTGTGTTTTTTATTGCTTATTCTTCAGTTTTAACCTGTGCACTTGGTTTTACTGATTCTTATATGCAGTTTGCCATTGTACGAGTCTTTGGCTCGATGGGGCTGGGTGCATTATATATTGCCTGTAATATTTTAATGTCAGAAATGGTGCCGACTAAACATCGTACCACCGTATTGGCAACCTTGATGACGGGTTATACCTTGGGTTCATTACTTGCAACCTTGTTAGCAGGTCATATTATTCCTGAGCACGGTTGGCGTTTTCTGTACTGGATTGCAATTACCCCTGTAGTGTTGTCGATTTTGATGCACTTCTGTGTGCCTGAACCTGCATCGTGGAAAAAATCACGTGAGTTGAAAGCATTGGCTACAACGACAGTCGATCCAACCCAAAAAGTGAAACGTCAGAATCCTTATCTTGAAATTTTAAAAGATAAAAAACACGGCACCATGTTTGTGTTGTGGATTATCAGTACAGGTGCATTACAGTTTGGTTATTACGGGGTAAGTAACTGGTTACCTGCTTATCTTGAATCTGATCTGGGGATCAAATTTAAAGAAATGGCGATGTATATGGTCGGTACCTTCCTGATTATGATGTTTGCCAAAGTAATTGCGGGCATTGTTGCGGATAAATTGGGTCGCCGTGCTGTGTTTGCCTTTGGAACCATTGGTACAGCACTGTTTATTCCTGTCATTGTTTATCTAAATACCCCAACCAATATTTTATGGATGATGCTGTTCTTCGGTTTCTTGTATGGCATTCCATACGCCATTAATGCCACCTATATGACTGAAAGCTTCCCGACTTCGATTCGTGGTTCTGCGGTTGGTGGTGCCTATAATATTGGCAAGGTTCTGTCGATTTTCTCTCCACTTACAATTGGTTATTTATCGCAAAGTGGTTCTATTGGTTTAGGGCTATTGGTGATGGCAGCTGCTTATTTTATCTGCGGTGTGATTCCACTGTTATTTATTAAAGACCGACTATTTAACCCACAAAAAGCTGATTAATTTAGCAGCGTTTCAGACTTGATCATGATCAGGTCTGAACCTAAGTCATGCACGGTTACCAGTTAATTTATTGCATGAAAAAAAATGATAAATAGAAAGATGGATGATTTTTATAAAAATATTCTCTTTCAAATAAATGAGCTTAGGAATACTCACTTTTATGTAATGGATAGGTAAAAATATGAAAATGGAAGCTGTAAGTACATTCCAAGACAATGAGGTTACTCAGACACCTAAAAAAGTCTGGGTTCTAGCCTTTATATTTTCATTTCTCACTTTACTTTGTGATGGTGCTGATGTTGGCATTCTAGCTTTTACTCTGACCAGTATTAAGGCTGAATTTGGTTTAACCACGATTCAGGCAGGTGCATTAGGCAGTTGGTCAATTTTTGGTATGGCGATTGGTGGACTGATTGGTGGCTGGGCAAGTGACCGTTTTGGACGAGTCCGCATTATTGTCATTTCAACAGCAGCATTTGCCATACTTTCTTGTATGACGGGGTTTGCACAATCCTATGGGCAACTCGCGATCTTAAGAATTATTACCTGTATGGGATTGGGTTGTCTTTACATCGGCTGTAATACTTTAATGTCTGAGATGGTGCCGACCAAATATCGTACAACGGTGTTAGCAACACTGATGACTGGTTATACCCTCGGTTCTTTAACGATTACAGGTCTATCAGGTTGGATTATTCCTGAATTTGGCTGGCGGATGCTGTATTTCATTACGATTATCCCGATTGTTTTGGCTGTTCTCATGTTCTTCTTTGTGCCTGAACCTGAGTCATGGAGAAAAGCCCGTGATTTAAAACTTGCTAACCCTGCTGTTGGCACTGCCAAAAAAGCTGAGAATCCGTATATCGCCCTATTTAAAGATAAAAAACACGGCAAGATGCTCATGCTTTGGTCATTTAGTTCTGGGTTCCTGATGTTTGGTTATTTGGGGGTGAGTAACTGGTTGCCTGCTTATCTAGAGTCCGAGTTAGGGATTAAATTTAAAGAAATGGCAATCTATATGATTGGAACATTTTTGACCATGATGTTTGCCAAAGTGCTTGCTGGTTTTGTAGCAGACCGTATTGGACGCCGAGTTGTTTTCGCCTTCGGTACGATTGGAACCGCACTGTTTATACCAGTGGTGGTGTATATGCATACGCCTGAAAACATTGGTTGGCTGATGCTGGTTTTTGGTTTCCTTTATGGTATTCCGTACGCTATTAACGCAACTTATTTAACCGAAAGCTTCCCAACCTCTATTCGAGGTACAGCAGTGGGTGGTGCATTTAATATTGGACGTATCGGAGCGATCTTTGCACCACTGACCATTGGTTATTTGGCAATGCATGGTTCCATTGGTGCAGGCTTATTACTGATGGGTATTGCATATTTTGTCTGTGGGCTTATCCCAACCTTATTTATTAAAGATCGTTTATACGATCCTCAAAAAGCTGAATAACTAAGGAGAGTGAAGAAATGATTAATAAATTGACCAGTGATATTGAACCGATTTTAAAAGCTATTCCTGATGGGGCAACCATCATGACAGGTGGGTTCGGTGTTACTGGACAACCAGCTGAATTAATTGAGGCCTTAATTGATTTAGGCAAGAAAGAACTTACCATTATTAATAACAATGCAGCTTCTGGTGATCGGGGTTTAACGAATCTGATTATTGCCGGTTGTGTTAAGAAAATGATTTGTTCATTCCCTAAATCGGCTGGGTCAACCGTTTTTCAAGATTTATATCGAGCTGGAAAGATTGAGCTAGAGCTGGTTCCACAAGGGAATTTGGCATGTCGTATTCAGGCTGCAGGTGCAGGATTAGGAGCTGTTTTTACTCCAACTGGCTATGGCACCAAAGTTGCCGAGGGTAAAGAAACGCGAACTATTAATGGCAAAAATTATGTACTTGAATATCCACTTGAAGCTGATTTTGCATTGATTTATGCAGATAAGGCCGACCGCTGGGGCAATTTAACTTATCGCAAAGCGGCCCGTAATTTTGGCCCCATTATGGCAAAAGCCGCAAAAAATACCATTGTTCAAGTTAATGATACGGTAGAGCTAGGAACGCTTGACCCAGAGTGCATTATCACACCGGGAATTTTTGTACAGCACGTTGTAAAAGTAGGAGATATCTAATGTCAGTTCAAAAACGTTCTCGTGAAGATATTGCTAGACTGATTGCCAATGACATTCCTGAAGGTTCTTATGTCAATTTGGGAATTGGACTTCCTACTAACGTTGCCAAATTTTTGCCAAAAGACAAAGAAATCTTTTTACATTCGGAAAATGGTGTTTTGGCTTTTGGCCCGCCGCCACAACCAGGTGAAGAAGATGAAGACTTAGTCAATGCCGGAAAAGAACTTGTCACTTTATTAGAAGGTGGATGCTTTATGCATCATGGTGACTCGTTTGACATTATGCGTGGAGGCCATTTAGACATTTGCGTGATTGGTGCATTCCAGGTTGCGGTAAATGGTGATTTGGCAAACTGGCACACAGGCAAACCAGATGATGTACCTGCCGTAGGCGGTGCGATGGATTTGGCTGTGGGAGCAAAGACTATTTATGTCTATATGGAACATGTCACTAAAAAGGGTGAATCCAAAATTGTAAAAGAACTCACATATCCACTCACAGGTGAGCAATGTGTAAATCGTATTTATACCGATTTATGCATTATTGAACTGAAAGATCAGAAAGCCTATGTCAAGGAAATGGTGGAAGGTCTAAGTTTTGATGAATTACAGGCAGTGACCGACTGTCCGCTCATAGATGCACGTGTAGCCTAATTTATACACATGGAAAAAAAGCTTCTTTAAGGATTAAAAGATGAAAAAATTAATTTTAGCTGCAGCTTGCGCTGCGGCTTCAGGGACTGTTTTTGCAAATTCTTCAGATACAACAGAACAGCGAATTAATTTGCTAGAAAGTGAGCTACAAAAGTTAAAAGCAGAACTTATAGCTCAAAAACAAAGTCAAAGTAATTTACAGGTCAAACAGGCCCAAATTGAAGAAAATGTCGAAAAGAATAAGAGCATTGAAACAGCTAAGCCGATTGCTCCGTCATGGGTGACTTGGACCGACAATGTTAAGGTTTACGGTATTGCCCGTATAGATGCGGCGGTCGATTTTAAATCTTCACCTGATTCAGGAGGGAGAACGACAAGTAGCTTAAACCGCACACCTTTTGAGAGTGATAAACGTTCTAATCATGCGCGTTCAGATGTAAGCGTAAATGCAAGCCGCTTAGGGGTCTATTTTAATAGTCCCAATAAAGCGGTTACGGGAAATATTGAAGCCGATTTCTTTGATAGCTCTAACATGGGAACGGGTGATGGTAAATTCCGTATTCGCCATGCATTTTTCACTTATAAGGATTGGACATTCGGTCAAACATGGTCACTCATGTCCAACATGGAAACACGTACAGAATCGGTGGATTACACGCAATTTGTGGGAACTTCCTATACGCGTACTCCTCAAATTCGCTATGACTGGAAAATTGATGCCAATAATGATTTAAAAGTAGCTCTAGAATATACAGGTTCCAGAGTCTCGGCTTTTCCATCATTAACGGGACGCTACACCTTTAAACAAGGTCCTTTAACTGCACTTGCTCAAGGTTTTATTAACGAGAAGTCAGCAGATGTAGCCACCTCAACAGTTAAGAAAGTAAGTTGGGGTGCAGGGGGCGGGTTAAAATACCAATTAACGCCACAGCAATCGGTGCAAGCAAATTATCAATATATTGTTGGTGATCAAAAATTTATGCCGTACACCACGCAAAGCGGCTTGGCAAATTCAACAAGTTTAAATGCAGCGGGTGATTTTTCTTTAAATGAAGAAAAAACAGATTTAGTTATGAATAAACTCAATAGTGTAAATATTGGTTATACATATAAATTCAATGAGCAATGGCGTGCAAACTTATCAGCTTCAGTGTTTGATTATGATGACGATACGGCTTATGCAAAACTCAATCCCGATGCCAATAAGCGTTTAACTGACTATGCTGCTAACGTCTTTTATTCGCCTATTGAACAAATGGATATCGGCATGGAATACCATCAAGGTAAACGAGAAGTCTTTGATGGCAGAACAGCCGATGTATCGCGTGTAAACTTTGTGTCGATGTATAAATTTTAAAATAGGGCGTAATTAAAAATGGAAAAAATAGTTCGACCCGATGCAGACAATATTTTGTCAAAAAGCTTTATTTTTATCATGGCGATGACATGCGGGATTTGTGCGGGCTCGAACTATTATAACCAGCCTTTAATTTATTCAATTGCCAAAGCTTTGCAGGCTAATGCCGAACAAGTGGCTTTAACCATTGTGATTGGACAACTGTCTTATGCGATAGGACTGTTTCTATTGGTTCCACTCGGTGATTTCTTTGAAAAGCGTAGTTATATTTGTTTGCTCATGTGTTGTACGGGGCTTGCACAAGTGGGGCTTTCTTTTAGCCAAACCTTGCCAGTCTTATATGGCTTTACCTTTTTAGCAACATTCTTTTCTATTGCAACTCAAGTTTTGGTTCCTTTCGCCGCAGGTTTGGCAGGTCCGAAAAAAAGCCCGCAAGTTGTTGGGACTCTCATGAGTGGTTTGTTCTTGGGAATTTTATTGGCGCGCTCTATTGCGGGTTTACTTTCTACGGTTTGGTCTTGGCATGCCGTTTATTTAATTAGTGGCATCGTCATTTTGGTTTTTGCTTGGATCATGTGGTCAAAATTACCAGTTGCGCGTAAATCTCATCAACTCAATATTCTACAAATTTACAGTTCATTATTTTCATTAGCGGTGCATCAACCTCATCTGCTTCGCCGTGGTTTTGCTGGTGGAATTGGTTTTGGTATTTTGGCACTTATTTTTACAACCATGACATTCCTTTTAGCTAATGCTCCTTATCATTTTAATGATTTCCAAATTGGTCTATTTGGAATTGTCGGGTTAGCTGGTGTGTTTGCCACACCGTGGGCGGGTAAGAAAATTGCAGCGGGACTTGAGAATAAAGTCGCACTGGTTAGCATGGTTTTATTAATTACTGCATGGATACCACTATTTTTTGCACAGCAATCTTTAGTGGCCTATGCAGTTGGCGTGATTATGGCTTACTTTGGGCTGTCTGCATTTCATGTACTCAACCAAAATCTGGTGTATCGAATTTCCGCGCAGGCACGTTCCCGCATTAACTCAATTTATATGACGCTCTATTTTGGTGGGGCGGCGTTGGGTTCTTTTATTGCAGTTTATGCATGGAAACACTGGGGATGGGAAGCCTGTGTAGCCTTAGGTATAAGTCTAGCCATTGTGAGTTTTATGATTGATCGCTTTGATTTCTATGAAATGGACAAAATTGCCAAGCAAGAAAAAGCTCCATAAGGAGGAGCTTAACAAGACTTTTATTTTCGAATAATCATTAATGTGGCAGTGGCAAAAGCATATACTTTTCCATTTTCATCCACGATTTTACCTTCGGTGCTAATAATATTGCGCCCTGCATTAATCAATTCGGCCTTTGCGTAGTAAGACGTATCAACTTGCATGGGACGAATCATTTTTACATTCAAATCAATAGTCCCATAGCCAACCCCATGTTCGAGTAGGGTATGCGCAGCACTTCCTGTAGCAGTATCTAAAGCTGTAGCACAAAAGCCGCCGTGTACACCGCCTTGTATATTTCGATGTTCTTGTCTAGGAGTAACTTTATAAGTAGCTTTACCTTCGGAAACTTCTACTAATTGCATGGGTATGGTGTGAGCCATAGGTGATGGAGAAACTTCACCATTTTTTAAAGCTGTTAAAAATTCAAGACCTGTGTATTTCGGGCTATCCATAAATCGTCCGTGGATGATTAAGTAATGTAATCACAATACTATAAATTGATTTTTTACGGAATAATATTTTGCAGTACAAAATTAAAATAGCAATCAGTTTTTTATTTCTACATGCATTAATTCAATAAAACTATTTAAATACAATACATTGAATATTTGATGGATGTTTTTGCTTGTTAAATTTTATGAAAATAGTGAAAACTAGTTTTGCTATAAGAAATTTTTTGATATTTTGGTTGAGTTGAAAAAATAAAAGTCTATTCAAGGAAAAACATATCTGCCTGCATGAAACAGACAGTGAAGTGAAAGGGAAAAAATTATGCCTTTATACAAAGCTCCATTACGTGATATGCAATTTGTTCTGCATGAAATGCTTCAAACAGAAGAGAACTACCAACGTTTAAGCAAATATCAAGAAAGCGTAAATCGAGAATTAATTGATCAATATTTAGAGGCAGCAGCAGATTTCTGTGAAAATGAATTGGCACCTATTAATCAAAATGGCGATCAAGAAGGGTGTCATTTAAATCAAGGCGTAGTGACTACACCGAAAGGTTTTAAAGAAGCCTACCAAAAATATGCCGAACTTGGGTTTACCTCTCTAACCGCTGACCCTGAATATGGTGGGCAGGGCTTACCAACACTATTACGCATCGCGATTTCTGAAATGTTGTGTGGTTCTAACTGGGCTTGGGCAATGTATCAAGGGTTATCTCATGGTGCGATGAGAACAATTGAACACCACGGAACAGAACAGCAAAAGCAGCAGTTTTTAGCCAAGTTAATTAGTGGGATCTGGACTGGAACCATGTGTTTAACCGAATCACATGCGGGCTCCGACCTCGGTTTAATTAGAACTAAGGCTGAACCAAATTCGGATGGTAGTTACTCAATTACTGGGGAAAAGATTTTTATATCGGCAGGTGAACACGATCTTTCTGAAAATATTATTCATATTGTTTTAGCTCGACTACCTCAAGCACCCGCAGGTACAAAAGGTATTTCTTTGTTTATCGTGCCTAAATTTAATGTAGATGATGAAGGTAAGTTGCAAGATCGCAATCAGGTCGTCTGTAGTGCCATTGAACATAAAATGGGTATTCACGGAAATGCCACCTGTGTTCTTAATTTTGATGGTGCTCAAGGTTATTTGATTGGTCCGGAAAATCGTGGGCTTAATTGTATGTTTACCTTTATGAATACGGCACGTATTGGCACGGCAGTACAAGGGCTCGCTGCCTCTGAAATTTCATTTCAGGGCGCGTTAAGCTATGCAAAAGAGCGGCTCGCAATGCGTTCATTATCTGGTCCAAAATATCCGGAAAAGAATGCCGATCCGATTATTGTGCATCCTGCGGTGCGTTCAATGTTAATGACACAAAAAGCATTTGCTGAAGGTGGACGTGCGCTGGCTTATTTTCTAGCTCAACATGTAGACATTGTTGAAAGTTCAGCCGATCAAGAGCAGCAAAAACAGTCCGATAATTTACTGGCTTTTTTAACGCCTATTGCTAAAGCCTTTTTAACTGAGTCTGGTAATGAGTCTGCAAAACATGGTGTTCAGGTATTTGGTGGGCATGGGTTTATTGTTGAGCATGGAATGGAGCAAATTGTACGCGATGCACGCATTTCAACCTTGTATGAAGGAACAACCGAAATCCAGTCTTTAGATTTGCTTGCACGTAAAGTCTTAAATTCAGAAGGCAAGCTCTTAAAGAATATGACGGATTTAATTGATCAATTCATTCTTCAACATCAAGCAAATGTTGCACTGAAACCTTATTTAGAAAAATTAGATGAACTTAAGCAACAATGGTTATCACTCACTAAAACAATTGCCGAAAAAGCGAAGCACAATCCAGAAGAAATTGGCGCGGCCTCTGTAGATTATCTTTATTTTTCTAGTTACGTTGTGTTTGCCTATCTTTGGGCTCGAATGGCTCAAGTTGCCCATGAAAAATTGGCATTAGGTACACAAGAGGAAGCTTTTTATAAAGCGAAGCTAAGCACAGCTAAGTTTTTCTATCAAAAACTTTTGCATCGTACACAAAGTCATGCTGCCGCAATTGAGTCAGGAGCTGAATCTGTCATGGAGCTTGACCAAGATGCTTTTGCATTCTAACAAATAGTAGTTTTTGAGAATCAATGGGTGAAATTTTTATGTGGAATTTTACCCATTGATTAAATTTGTAACTTTAGACTCATGAGTTTTTGGTAGGAAAAACCAATTTAGCCAAGGGAATAGACCATTAATATAAGCATTAAAACGTGAACTTTCATTAAATATTGATGTTCGGTAAGGACTAAGGAAAGAAAATCATGAATGCTTATTATCAATTACTGAATAGATCAATTGGTCCTCAAGGTGAAGTTATTGCTCATTATTGCTCAACTGTTCATGCACAAGGCACTTGGAACCCTCATGAACAGCATATGGCACCAGCAAGTGGCTTAATAGCAGCGGAGTTAGAGCAGTTTTCACCACGACAAGGCATGCGAATTGGTCGAATTAGTTTTGATATTTTCGGTCTTATTGCATTTGGTGAGTTTACAATTAAGACCCAAGTGATTCGTGCCGGAAAAACAATTGAGCTAATAGAAGCTGAAATGCAAGCACAAGGTAAAACTTGTATTGTTGCCAGAGCATGGCGAATGTGTACTCAAGACAGTTCTGATATTGCTGGGCTTGAAGATCAGCCAGTTCATCATCCAGACTCTTTTACTGAGTGGAAGGGTATGAAAAGGTGGCCGGGTGGTTTTATTCAAACACTAGTGACAAAAATTGATGATCAGCATCGCGCAGGTAAAGGCATTGTTTGGCTAAATAATGATAAAGAAATGGTTGAAGGGCTGCCGACCACAGATTTTGCACATTTGATTGGCATGGTGGATACCGCAAACGGAATTGTACCAAGACAAGAAAGTGAATTTACGTGGGGTTTTCCAAATCTTGATTTGCAAATTCACATGCATCGTTATCCGCAAGGTAAATGGTTAGGTTTGGAAACTGTTCAGCAATATGGATCGGATGGCATTGGCTTAACCAGTGCGGTTTTACATGACCTCTATGGCCCATTTGGACGAAGCGAGCAGATTTTAACTTTACGTAAGATGGCCAAATAAATATTTGGACCCATAAAAAAGTCATCCCGGAGGATGACTTTTTTATTTTGAGATTTAAAGTTTAAGCAATTTCTTAGCTACGAACTTTAATGAGTGTTGGTGTAAGCTCATCCCAACGCGCTTTTGCAGCGTCCATTGCTTTCATTTTGATATGTCCATAACCACGTACTTCTGCTGGTAATTTTGCAATTTGTTCAGCAACAGCCAAGTTATGATTTTCTGGAGCTTCAACAAGTGCTTCAACAAATGCGATGTAACGGTCACGCCATGCTTGTTCGTGTTGACGTTCTTCTTGACGCGCAAATGGGTCGAGGAAAGTCTCACGTAGCCATTGTAAGCGAGCAAGCATCATCATTGGGAAACGCATCCAGTAACCAAATGCACGTTTACGAACATTTTGAAGACCACCCAGTAACGCTGGTGGAGCAAGATGGTAAGTTAAACGTAAGCCTTTACCGAACTGTGTTTCAATCGATTCTTTGAAGCTTTTGCCTGTTAACAGACGTGCAACTTCATATTCATCTTTGTACGCCATGACTCTATAAAGCTGGGTTGCAATGGTACCAGTTAATTCTTCTGGTAACTTTTTAGCAGCCAGTTCTACCAGCGTACGGTATTTAGTTGCATAAGCGTCATTCCAATAGTCTGTCAGACGAGTAGAGCGGTCTTCAACAAGTTCAGCCAACGTTTGCGGCGTTTTAGTTTTTGGCATTGCTGCGAGTAAACGTGCAGCTAAAGTTGGGTCACTTGCAAGATGACAACCTACGCGGAAAGCTTCAATGTTCTTTTCAACAGCAGTACCATTTAAGCGAATTGCTTTTTCAATGCTTTCACGTAATAGCGGAATACGACCAGATTGCCATGCCATACCGAGTAATAACTGGTTGGTATAGATTGCATCGCCCAATAGTTGTGTTGCAATGCGAGCTGCTGGTAATGAAACCAATTGACCTTGACGAACACGACCACGAAGACGATCAACTAAATCGGTAATAGGGGCATACCAGTCACGAGATTTAATAAACTCAGAAGTCGGCGTGCTGTCTTCATTCACAATAACCAAAGCATCATCTCTTAAGCGAGAAAGTGCGGCACTACCGCCAGCGACTACGGCATCAGCACCAATCAATAATTCACATTGTCCTGCTGGAATTTTTGTAGAAGAAATTTGTTCATCACTTGCTGCAAGTTGTACGTATGAATAAACCGTACCGCCTTTTTGCGCAAGACCAGCCATGTCCATAACACGGGTTGCTTTGCCTTCTAGGTGAGCTGCCATACCAAGGAGTGCACCAATAGTCACAACACCTGTACCGCCAATACCACCGACCATAATACGACTTGGAACATCATATAACTGAGGAATGATTGGTGATGTTGGCCAGCCTGCGCCAATTCCTTCAAATTTAGCTGGACGTTTCATATCACGTGTATGAACAGTCACAAAACTTGGGCAGAACCCTTCAGCACAAGTGAAGTCTTTATTACAGCTACTTTGGTTAATTTGACGCTTAGTACCTAAAGCTGTCTCTACTGGTTCGATAGATAAACAGTTTGATTTTTTCGAACAGTCGCCACAGCCTTCGCAAATATCACTGTTAATGTATAAACGCTCAGCTGGGTCAGGATAGGCATCACGTTTACGGCGACGGCGTTTTTCACTGGCACAGGTTTGTACATAAATTAAAGCGGTCACACCTGAAACTTCACGCAATTCACGTTGAACCGCGTCAAGTTCATTACGATGGCGAATTTCTACACCCGGTGCAATGCCGTCTTCTTCGTTTAATAGTTTAACTTCATCAGTGACAATCACTTGTTTTTTAATACCTTCAGCAGCAAGCTGACGAGTTAATTGTGCAACGCTCAAATGACCATCTACATGCTGACCACCTGTCATAGCGACCGCATCATTGTAGAGGATTTTGTAGGTAATATTAGTTTTTGCAGCAATAGACTGACGAATTGCTAAGTAACCTGAGTGGAAGTAAGTTCCGTCACCAAGGTTAGCAAAAATATGTTTTTCATTGGTAAATGGCGATGCACCGACCCAGCTTACACCTTCACCGCCCATTTGAGAGAACGTTTCAGTACCGCGGTCAAGAGAAACGGCAATATAGTGACAACCGATACCACCTAGCGCACGGCTACCTTCAGGAACTACGGTTGAAGAGTTATGTGGGCAACCACTACAGAAATATGGTTTACGCTCAGCAAGATCAATAACACGTTTTGATTCTTGCTCTGCTTTTAGCAGTAAGTCGATTCTGCTTTGGATTAGTACTTTTAGGCTTTCTGGAATATCTAGTTTTAAGAAGCGAGCAGCCAGCATTTTTGCAATAGGTTCAGGCTGGTACTCATAGTGACCAATGAGTGGTGCTTCCTCAATAGAGGTACTCCATTCACCTTTCCCATCGGTGGCTTTACCAATCACATGTGGGCGTTTGCTATCAGGAAGTGAATACAGCTCATCTTTAATTTGTGCTTCAATAATTGGACGTTTTTCTTCAATAACGATCAGTTCTTGCAAACCTTCGGCAAATTCACGAACGCCTTGAGGTTCTAAAGGCCAAATTAGACCAACTTGATAAACACGTAGCCCAAGCTGTTGGGCAGTTTCATCTTCAATACCTAAAATGCGTAGGGCTTCAATCGTATCTAAATAACCTTTACCACTTGCGGCAATACCAATACGGGCATTTTCACAAGGCCATGTTACGGTATTGATTTTATTCGCGCGGGCATAAGCCAAAACAGCAGGTAAGCGATATTTATAAAGACGTTCTTCTTGCTGAATGCCATGATCTGGCCAACGGATATTAACGCCGTCGGCAGGGAAATTGACATCTTCCGGTATAACGGGATTAACTCGGTCTAGATCAACATGAACTGAAGCAGAAGTTTCTACAATTTCACTGACCAGCTTCATTGAAGACCATAGGCCAGAAAAACGTGAAACGGCAATGGCGTGAACGCCAAAGTCTAAAATTTGTTGAACGGATGTTGGGTAGAAAATTGGAATACCACAACCAATCATGACATGTTCAGACTGGTGAGGGATTGTAGAAGATTTACAAGAGTGGTCATCACCAAATAAAGCAACCACGCCACCACGTTCAGAGGTACCAGCTAAGTTAGCATGGCGGAGTACATCGCCTGAACGGTCAACACCGGGGCCTTTACCATACCACCATGAAGACACTCCATCATATTTGCCTTGGCCTGAAAGATTAACTTGTTGCGTACCCCAAATTGCGGTAGCAGCCAAGTCTTCATTTACACCAGGTTGAAATACAACATTATGGGATTTAAGTAATCCTTGAACTTGCCAAAGGAAACTATCATAGTTACCAACAGGAGAACCGCGATAACCAGAAATAAAACCAGCAGTATGATAACCATTAATCGCGTCACGGCGAGTCTGAGCAAGAGGCAATCGAACAAGTGCCTGAATGCCAGTCATATATGCTGTACCGTTATCACTTATATATTTATCTTCAAGTGACACATCCTTTGTTGCAATAATATTTGGAGTGACTTTTGTAGCTATGTTCATTTATATCTCCTTAGAATTTTTAGTAGCTCGGACTACTTTCTTTTTTCAACATCCAGTTGAATATTTGGAGCAAGTGACATACGAAATAAAAAAAGATCGGTTCCTCTTCTTAAAAAGAATTAGTGCCAATGTATGTACATTTAGTCATTGTGGTTGATCTAAACTGGTGCAACAATCCGTAATTTAGGAAAACATATTTACGTTATGCGCAAAAATCTCGATGGTGGACTATTGCATGCGATGCATGCATTCCTGAAAGTGATTGATAGCGGGAGTTTCACAGCAGCAGCTGAGCAGATGGATCTGACCACAGCACAGGTTTCACGTCTTATCAGCGAGCTAGAAACACGCTTAGGTACAAAATTAATACAACGCTCAACGCGCCAGCAGGCTCTGACCGATATTGGTGCGACTTATGCAGAGCGCTGTCGCCAAGTCATTTCAATAGTGGATGAAGCAGAATCAGAAGTAACAGGAACGGCATCTAAACCGAAAGGGCGTTTACGTGTATTAAGCATGGGAAGCTTCGGGCATCACTATGTTTTTCCAGTCATGGCCGAGTTTTGCAAAAATTATCCCGAGTTAACGGTGGAATATACGACATCGCAGTACGTTCCAGACCTGTTGGCGAAAGGGGTAGACGTGAGTCTCTATCTCACTGAGTCTTTAACAGATTCCCGCTTTGTTGCCCGCAGAATTGGCACTATTTTTTCTGTTTTATGTGCTTCACCTGCTTATCTAGAAAAACATGGTGTTCCTAAGTCACCAGAAGACTTAAAAAATCATGCTTGTTTACGATTAGTTAATCCATCGATTACAGCAGATTGGCATTTGTTAAATGCAAATGGTGAGTCTTACCAAATTGATATTGGTGGGCAACTCATTGCAGATAACCCAGAATTATTATTAGATGTGGTGCAACAAGATATGGGCGTGGCGTTATTGCCGATGTTTTCGGCTTTAGACGCGGTTCAGAATGGAAGATTATGCCATATCTTGCCTGAGTGGCGTTCGCCCGATATTGGGGTCTATACCTTATTGCCTTCACGCCATTTTATTGATGCCAAAACGCGTGCATGGTTAGATTGGGTAGAAGAATATATTTCACCAAGAATTGAAATGGATGCATCTTATTTTTATAAATAATGAGATAAATTTTTTAAGGACTAAACTAGAAAAGGATGAACAATAATACGGATTAGAATAAAAATAGGGTAGAGAATGCTTCTGTTGAGAGGAGCATTTAATACAGAGATGAATGATAGATTTTAAATAAATTGCATGAGGGATAGTCCCAATTCCTGATCAGAATGAGATAAAGATTAGATAGGATGATCTGGTACTTAGCCTAATAGAGTAAGCCTTATACCAGATGCTGAGTTATTTTATTTATTACTACGCACACTTGGTTTGCCAATAGGCATTTGCATAATTCGACAAGCTTTTTCGGTTTAATACATTGCTAATATTCTGGCTGGCTTGCATCAGTTTTTCTAAGTCAATGCCAGTTTCAAATCCCATGTGTGACAGCAAATAAAACAGATCTTCGGTCGATACATTGCCTGAGGCACCTTTGGCATAAGGGCAACCACCGAGTCCTGCAAGAGACGAATCAAAGACGCGAATACCTTGCTGTAGGGACTGATAAATATTGGCAATTGCCATGCCATAGGTATTGTGGAAATGTCCAGCCAAAACCTTGCTGTCTACTTCAGCGAGGCAGGCTTGCCAAACCTTTTGAACTCGATCTGGTGTTGCGGTACCAATAGTTTCACCTAAAGACACTTCATAGCAGCCCATGTCATAGAGCCGCTTAACGACTTTCACCACTTGCTCAGGTGCAATCGCGCCTTCATAAGGACAATCGACAATACAAGAGACATAGCCGCGCACACGTATGTTATGTGCTTTCGCTGCGGTCATGACATCACTAAATTTTTCAAAGCTTTCATCGATAGAGCAGTTAATATTTTTATGTGTAAAGCTTTCAGAAGCTGCGGTAAAAACCGCAACCTCTTTGCATCCCACTGCTTGGGCTGTTTCAAAACCTTTGATATTGGGGGTGAGCAGGCTAAATTGCACATCTGTGGTCTGGGGTAACAGCTTAAATAGCTCGTCACTTTGAGCCATTTGCGGCACCCATTTTGCCGAAACGCATGACCCCACTTCAATCGATTTTAGACCTGCATTTATCAGGTCATTAATAAAGTTTAAGCGTTGTTCAACCGTTAAAGCCTGCTTTTCATTTTGGAGGCCATCTCTGGGACCGACCTCCACAATTTTGACAAACTCACTCATGCAACTTCCTCCTGTGCAGGTTGAAATTCCACAAGCTCATCGCCAGCTTTGACTTGATCGCCAACTTGGAAATAGGAGTCTACAATCACGCCGTCTTTAGGGGCACGGATGGTGTATTCCATTTTCATTGCTTCAAGTGTCATTAAAATATCGTCTTTCTTCACGCTATGATTTGCACTCACCAGCACTTGCGTGACTACACCCGGCATTGGAGCTTTCAGGTGGCCTTCATCAGCTTGACTATCTGCCTGATTAAAGTCTTGGCGAATATAAGCAAATTTATAGCTTTGTCCATTTTGGAACAAGGTAATGCCTTGCTGACTTTGGTTAAAAGATAGCTTTTGCTGAGCCCCACCAATTTGAACAGAGGCAGTATGTGCATCAATCAATTGACCTGAAATCGGGTAGCTTTGACCGTTATATTCTGCGGTGAAGCCATCTTCATGTGAGGCAAATTTAATTTGAATATTTTGGTTTAAATAATTCAGTTTAATACTGTGCTGATAGGCAATATTTAAACGCCATAGAGGTTGAGCTTGCCAAAGCTGTTTTTGGCTTGAGCTGTTGTTGTTAAGTTTACTTAGAAACTCAATAAATGCCGCTGCCACCACAAGTTCAGGTTTAATCTCTTCAGGACTAAACAAGAAGTTTTGTTCACGTTGAATCAGGTTGGTATCAAGCTTGGCTTGTTTAAAAGACTCACTGCGTACAATCTTTTCAAGAAAGGCAATGTTGTTGCCTAAGCCATCGACATGGAATTGACTTAAAGCGTGTTGCATTTGAATGAGTGCAGCTTCACGGTTTTTACCCCATACGATGAGTTTGGCAATCATTGGGTCGTAATACGTCGTGATTTCATCGCCTTCAACAATACCGCTGTCTACACGTACATATTGGTTTTGAGTTGGGTAGTGCAAATAGTCAATTTTACCAATCGCAGGTAAAAAGCCTTTTTCAGGTTCTTCGGCGTAAATACGTGCTTCGAGCGCATGCCCGTGAATTTGCAATTCGTTTTGTAGTTTAGGTAAAGGTTCACCATAAGCTACACGAAGTTGCCATTCAACCAAGTCTTCACCGGTAATCATTTCAGTCACTGGGTGTTCGACTTGTAAGCGGGTATTCATTTCCATGAAATACGCCGTGCCGTCTTGTTCCACAATAAACTCGACCGTACCAGCACCGACATAGTCTACTGCACGTGCAGCATCAATAGCAGCCTGACGCATCGCATCAAGCTTCTCGCTTGGCATTTGTGGAGCTGGAGCTTCTTCTAATACTTTTTGGTGGCGACGTTGTACGGAACAGTCGCGTTCAAATAAATGAACATAATTACCATGTGTGTCGCCAAACACTTGTACTTCGATGTGACGTGGTTGAATCACATAGCGTTCAATCAAGACATCATCATTACCAAAGCTCGATTTAGCTTCGCGCTTACAAGAAGCTAATGCATGCAGAAAATCTTCACTGCGCTCAACCAAGCTCATGCCTTTACCGCCACCGCCAGCACTAGCTTTGATTAAAACTGGATAGCCAATTTTGTCTGCCTGTTGTTTTAAAAAGTCGGCATCTTGGTTGGTTCCGTGATAACCCGGTGTTAAAGGGACGCCTGCTTTTTCCATTAAAGCTTTAGACGTGGCTTTTAAACCCATAGCTAAAATGGCATCGACTGGCGGGCCAATAAAGCAAATATTGTGTTGTTGGCAAGCAAGTGCAAACTGGTCATTTTCGGATAAAAAACCATAGCCCGGATGGATCGCTTGGCTACCTGTGTCAATGGCAGCTTGAATAATCCGGTCAGCTTGTAAATAACTTTGAGTCGCAGGCGACTGGCCAATATAGATGGCTTCATCTGCAAGTTTGACATGTTGTGCATTTGCGTCTGCATCAGAGTAAACAGCAACCGTTGCAATACCTAATTTTTTAGCTGTACGAATCACACGGCAGGCAATTTCACCACGGTTCGCAATTAAAATCTTTTCAAACATGATGATCGTCCTTAATTGTTGTTATTCGAGTTAGAAACCCAAGCAGGCTGTTGTTTATTTAAAAAGGCACTCAGACCTTCTTTTGCCTCGCTACCTTGACGAACTTGAGCAATATGATGCGCCGTCTGTTGTAGCAAATCATTGCTCATGATCTGGTTACTCACCATTTGAATGAGTTGTTTTGATGCAGCCTGAGCGTGGGGGCCACCAAGTAATAGAGCATCAATAATTTCTTGAACTTTTCTGTCTAAGTCTTCTGCATCTGCGACTTCATGTGCCAAGCCAATTTGTTTGGCGTCACGTGCCGAAATACGCTCAGCAGTTAAAAAGTAACGAGAGGCTTGTCTGGCGCCAATCGCACGAATCACATAGGGACTAATGGTAGATGGCGCAAGACCTAAACGCACTTCAGAGGTTGCAAACTTGGCGTCAGTACTGGCAATACAAATATCACAAGCCGATGCCAAGCCCATACCACCACCAAAGGCAATGCCATGAACGCGGGCAATAGTCGGTTGTCTCAGCGTTGCAAGTGCATCTAACATTTGCGCGAGTTTTAGAGCATCTGCTTCATTTTCTGCTGAAGATGCCTGACCTGCCTGTTTCATCCAATTCAGGTCAGCGCCTGCCGAAAAGCTTTTGCCACGACCAGCTAAAACCACAACACGAATATCATCACGTGTATTAATTTGCTTAAAGCAAGCATGCAATTCTTCAATCACTGTTGTATTGAAGGCATTGTGTAGTTCAGGGCGATTCAGCCAAACATAGGCAACTTGACCTTGTTGTTCGAGTTGTAAAAATTGATAGCTCATATACACCTCTTACATGCGGAACACGCCAAATTTGGTTGGCTGGATAGGGGCATTCATTGCAGCAGCAAGGCTTAAACCCAGTACTTGACGGGTTTGAGCTGGGTCAATTACACCGTCATCCCAAAGGCGGGCAGAAGCATAATATGGATGGCCTTGGCGTTCGTATTGTTCACGAATGGGTTGTTTAAACTCATCTTCTTGTTGAGCTGACCACTCGGCACCTTTTTGCTCAATTTGATCGCGTTTTAAGGTTGAAAGTACGCTGGCTGCTTGTTCGCCGCCCATCACTGAAATACGAGAGTTCGGCCATGTCCATAAAAAGCGTGGTGAATAAGCGCGTCCGCACATGCCGTAGTTACCTGCACCAAACGAACCACCAATAATCAGGGTGAGTTTTGGTACATTTGCGGTTGCAACTGCCATGACCAGTTTAGCGCCATTTTTTGCAATCCCTTCGTTCTCATACTGGCGACCGACCATAAAGCCCGTAATGTTTTGCAAAAATAACAAAGGAATATTGCGCTGAGTACACAGTTCAATAAAGTGTGCACCTTTTTGTGCAGACTCTGAAAATAAAATCCCGTTATTGGCAATAATTCCGACTGGCATACCATACAACGAAGCAAAACCAGTAATGAGGGTTGAGCCAAAACGTGCTTTAAATTCATCAAAACGAGAACCATCTACAATGCGTGCAATCACTTCACGAATATCAAAAGGCTTACGTGCATCACTTGGCACCACACCATAGAGTTCCGATGCATCAAACAGTGGTTCATCAACTTGTTTATTTAAATCATTTGGCTTTTTATTTAAGTTGGCAACAATGTTCCGTGCAATCGCAATTGCATGTTCATCATTTTCAGCTAAATGGTCAGCCACACCAGAAAGACGTGTGTGCACATCACCACCACCTAAGTCTTCACTGCTCACTACTTCGCCAGTTGCAGCTTTTACAAGAGGAGGACCGCCTAAGAAAATGGTGCCTTGGTTACGGACAATAATGGTTTCATCAGACATAGCTGGTACATAAGCACCACCTGCGGTACAGCTTCCCATCACCACAGCAATTTGGGCAATACCCAGACTCGACATGCGTGCTTGATTATAGAAAATACGCCCAAAGTGATCGCGGTCTGGGAAAACTTCATCTTGCATTGGTAAATAGGCACCGCCTGAGTCCACCAAATAAATACAAGGCAAGTGATTTTGTTCGGCAATTTCTTGTGCACGTAAATGCTTTTTAACCGTAAGGGGATAATACGTTCCACCTTTAACCGTTGCATCGTTGGCAACGATCATGCAAGTCACACCATTGACCTGACCAATACCTGCAATTACACCCGCAGCTGGAACATCATCTTCATAAACGTTGTACGCTGCCAATTGACCAATTTCTAAAAATGCCGTTCCGACATCAATCAGTTGATCAATACGTTCGCGAGGTAAAAGTTTCCCTCTAGCCAAATGTTTTTGACGGGCATTTTCACCACCACCTAAAGCGATACGTTGGGCAACTTGTTTTAGATCTGTGACCAATGTTTGCATGGCTTGCTGGTTTGTTTTGAAGTCTTCACTTCGAATATTAATCTTGCTTTGTAATTGGTTCATAAGATGCGTCCTTATTTATAATTATTATTTGGTTTCATTGAAGAGTTCGCGGCCAATCAGCATGCGGCGAATTTCAGAAGTTCCAGCACCAATTTCATAAAGTTTTGCATCGCGCCATAAACGACCAGCAGGGAATTCATTGATGTAACCATTACCGCCCAGAGTTTGGATTGCTTCGCCTGCCATCCATGTGGCTTTTTCAGCAGAATATAAAATGGCACTTGCAGCATCTTTACGTAGGCTGCGGTCATGGTCGGCTTTGTCACAAGCAGCACCAACAGCATAAACGAGGGCTTTACATGCCAACCAAGTTGAATACATATCGGCAAGTTTGCCTTGCATGAGCTGGAATTCACCTAAAGCCTGACCAAACTGTTCGCGTTGATGCAAATAAGGAATCACAACATCTAAACAAGCATCCATAATTCCTAAAGGTCCGGCACTTAAAACTGCACGTTCATAGTCTAGGCCGCTCATCAATACTTTTGTACCGTTACCGACACCACCCAGTACGTTTTCAGCAGGTACTTCCACATTGTCAAAAAATAGTGGGTAAGTGTTAGAGCCACGCATACCGAGTTTGTCTAAATGGTTGCCGTGACTAAAGCCTTTCATGCCTTTTTCAACTAAAAAAGCAGTCATGCCTTTCGCACCAGCTTTAGGGTCAGTTTTTGCATAAACCACAAGTACATCTGCATCACCGCCGTTGGTGATCCACATTTTTGAACCATTTAAAACGAAATGATCGCCTTTTTGCTCGGCACGTAATTTCATGCTGACCACATCAGAACCGGCATTTGGTTCAGACATCGCAAGGGCACCTACATATTCGCCAGAAATCAGTTTGGGTAAATATTTCTGCTTTTGCTGCTCGTTACCGTTTCGGTTAATTTGGTTTACACATAAATTAGAATGAGCACCGTAAGAGAGGCCAATGGCTGCCGAAGCACGAGAAATTTCTTGCATGGCAATAATATGAGCTAAATAACCCATATTGGCACCGCCATATTCTTCAGAGACGGTCATACCTAAAAGGCCCATATCTCCGAATTTTTTCCAGAGATGTGCAGGGAATTTGTTGTCTTGATCAACTTGTTGGGCAATTGGTGCAATTTCCTTTGCACAAAATGCGGCTACTGAATCTTGAAGCGCAATTAAAGTTTCATCTAGACCGAAATTCAAGCTGCGGAGGTTCATGATATTTTCATCCTATTGGTTATATTTGTTGTCCATAAAATATTTTGTGGGTATTTGATATGTACCATACAATGATTTTTTAAAAAAGTGAATACAGATTCATAAAATGATTTACAATTCATTTTATTTGTTAGAGAATAAATTATGAGCTATAAACGATCATCTTTAATGCAAGAGCGGATGGAGCAAAATCGTAAGTCGATTTTGAGTTCAGCCAGAAAGTTAATTTCAGAGGGAGGGTTTAAAGACGCACAAATACAAACAATTGCAGAGCAAGCGGGTGTATCAAGTGGTCTGGTTTATCGCTACTTCGATAATAAAAGCCAAGTGCTCATTGAAGTTTTGTCTGAGGCCATTAACACAGAACTGTTGGTGATCGATTCGATTACCGAAAGTGATTTATCGGCAAAGCAGAAATTACATAAGGCTGTGGCAACCTTTGTAAAACGGGCACTGAATAGTCCTCAGCTTGCATATTCACTCATGTTTGAACCCGTCGATTCAACGGTTGAACATGAGCGTTTTCGTGTGAAGCAATTGATTAAACAAAGTATGAAAAAAATACTTGCGGATGGAAATGCAAGTGGTGAGTTTGTCTTGGATGATTTAAATACAGCAGCACTCTGTGTTGTTGGTGCCATGACCTATGTGGTCGTTGAACCCCTAGATCCAGCTCAAAATACAAAGTTTGATCAAGCACACAGAGACTATTTTTCAAAACAGATTGCTGACTTTTGTGTAGATGCTGTGCAGAAGAAATAGGGCATATAAAGGATAAACATTACAAAGTAGGCGGTTTGGAAAAGTAGTTGCAGTAACAACAATTAGATCAGGTACGAAGAGAATTACAAAGAATCAAGGAGAATGATTCAATGCAACAAGAACGGTTAAGCTACGCCTCGGGACCAAGCACGCAACCCTTACTGGGTATGACCATTGGTGAACAATTTGATCAGGCCTGTCGGCAATATGCAGAAAAGGAAGCAATCGTCAGTTTTCATCAAAACAGACGATTAACCTATAAAGCTTTACAGGATGAAGTAAATGCTTTTGCTTGTAGTTTGTTGAAATTGGGATTAAAAAAAGGCGACCGGTTAGCGATTTGGTCACCAAACTGTGTGGAATGGACGGTTACCCAGTTCGCAGCCTTTAAAGCAGGGATTATTTTAGTCAATCTAAATACAGCTTATAAAAGCCATGAACTTGAATATGTATTGAATAAAGTCTCATGCAAAGGATTGATTATTGCTTCTCAATTCAAAACCACCGATTACCAAGAATTACTCACAAAAATTGCCCCTGAGTTAACCAACAGTCCTGATAACGTGCTCAGTTCAGAACGACTGCCACATTTAAAATTTGTCATTAAAATCGATGACCAGCAACACACCGGCATTCACCGTTTTAGTGATTTAGTTACAACACCAAACTCCGAGCAGCTTGAACAATTAAAACAGTTAACGAAGCAACATCAGTTTGATGAAACCATTAATATCCAATTTACCTCAGGTACAACGGGTAACCCTAAAGGGACCATGTTGACCCACCATAATATTTTAAATAACGGTTATTTTGTGGGTGAAGGGATACGTTTAACCCCTCAAGATAAAGTGTGTATTTCCGTGCCGTTATTTCATTGTTTTGGCATGGTGATGGGGAATTTAGCATGTGTTACGCATGGGGCAACGATGGTCTATCCATCGGCGGTATTTAATCCTTTAGAAACGTTAAAAGCCATTCATCAAGAACGCTGTACGGCAGCTTATGGCGTGCCAACCATGTTTATTGCAACTCTAGAACATGAACAGTTTAATGAGTTTGATCTGTCGAGTTTAAGAACGGGCATCATGGCGGGTAGTCCTTGTCCACGTGAAATTATGCAGCGGGTCATAGACCGAATGCATATGTCTGAAATCACGATTTGTTATGGCATGACTGAAACCTCGCCAGTCAGTGTACAAAGCTCGGTAAACGATTCAATTGATAAACGAGTAAGTACAGTTGGGCATGTTCATCCTCATGTTGAAATTAAAATTGTCGATTTAGAAGGTCAGATTGTTCCGCAAGGGACTTTAGGCGAGCTATGTGTTCGTGGTTATTCAGTCATGGCTGGTTATTGGGGCGAAGAAGAAAAGACCCGTGAAGTGATTGATGCGGCTGGCTGGATGCATACGGGTGATATTGCAGAAATGGATCAAGACGGTTTTATTAAAATTAAAGGCCGTATTAAAGATGTCGTGATTCGTGGTGGGGAAAATCTCTTTCCTAAAGAAATTGAAGACTTTTTATATACCCATCCCGATGTGAGCGATGTACAGGTGATAGGCCTGCCAGATGCGAGATATGGTGAGGAACTCTGTGCTTGTATTATTTTGCATGAACATCATCAAATTGATGAAAATAGCATTCGTCAATTCTGTAAAGAGCATATTTCCCATAATAAAGTGCCGCGCTATGTTCGATTCTTTAATGAATTTCCAATGACTGCTTCAGGCAAAGCCCAAAAGTTTAAGTTACAAGAAATTATGCGTGCTGAGCTTAATTTGACAGGAAATGTCTTTGACTAAAGAAGCCAAAAGCCCAGTCAAAGTGCAGCAAACTATAAATTGAAAGGCAGTTCAAATAGAGGATACAACAAAATGGCAAAAGACTTTAATAGCCCTAAAGTAGTCGATGGTTATGATGAACATATCCGTAAATTAATTCCGGGTTATGAAGTGATCCATCAACAGGTGGATGCCATTTTGCAATCAGTGTTGAAACCGAACTCTCACATATTAATTGTGGGATGTGGCACGGGTTATGAACTCGAATATTTACTTAAAAGACATCCGAACTGGAAATTTACAGCCGTTGATCCATCTTTAACGATGCTTCAAAAAGCCCAAGAACAGGTTGAACTTTTAGGTAAATCTTCACAAGTAACTTTTATACATGGGGAAACTTCAGCTTTGCCTCTTGAAAATTGCTTTGATGCTGCGCTGTCTATTCTTGTGGCGCATTTTATTGCTGATGATATAAAACCTGCGTTCTTTAAAGATATTTATGATCGCTTAAATGAAAATGCTGTCTTGCTCACCTACGATTTAATGACGTGTATAAACCCTCAGCAGCTTCAAGCTTTACGTTATTTATGTTTGGCACAAGGCTTAACTGAGGAGCAATGCCAGAAAATGTTAGAGCGTATGGCTCAAGACTTTTTTAGCCTAACCACAGAAGGTTATATAAAACTTTTGCAAAAGACTGGCTTTGAAAGCGTACAGTCTTATGCACAGGTTCTGATTTATCAGGGTTTTATTGCAAAAAAATAATGCCAGTAGAGACATAGGAATGTTGTCTTAACACCTAAATATTCTCAATGAGGAAGAGAATATGAAAACTGAAAAAAATTAAAAGATTTAGCTTTACTTAAAACAAATTAAAAAGTGGCCCTAATGCCGCTTTAGGGAGGTTTTGTCTAAAAAATATGACGGAAGGTCTTTCTTGAGAAAGAAAGTCAAATTTTCAAGGACCTATCTAAATAGGTGCATAACAAAAAGGATGTCGAGATCTTTAAGTCTATTTAAAGATCAAAAAAGGAAAGTTTTATGATAAATGCTTTAAATACAACGGTTCAAAAAAGCCTATTGGCGGTTTCTGTGACCCTGTTTGTGTCTTCTGCTTTTGCAGGAAAAACAGATCCTGAAATAGAACAACTTCGACAAGAAGTGAAAGAACTACGAGCTATGCTACAAGCAAATATACAAGCTCAAAAATCTTTATCGCAAGGACGAGTTGAACTAGCAACTTCTGCAACGCCCCAAGCTGTGCAGCCAATACAGCAAGGGTTAACTAAGTCTGGCGCAGAATTTAACTTATACGGTTATATACGGGCAGATGCTTCTTATCAAATGAAAGGCGCATCTACCATGTATAACAACATTAGTGGGGTTCCACTCGAAAATACTCCTGAAGAATCTGCTCAAAAAGACCAGTTGCACAGTACCGTCAATGTGACACGGTTTGGGTTGAATTTTAAAACCCCAACAGCCATGGGTGATGTGGGTGGGAAACTGGAAATGGACTTCTTTGGCGCAGCCACTCGTGATCAGTTCCGTATACGCCATGCTTATTTAACTTTTGATAAATGGCTCATTGGACAAACGTGGTCGACATTTATTGCGCCAGAATATTACCCAGAAACAATTGATGCAGGCACATTTGTAGGTGGGGCATTATTAAGATCACCGCTGGTTCGCTATAGCGACAACTTAAGTGCAAATACAAGCTTTGCAATATCGGTTGAAGACCCGAAATATACAGCGACAACTGATCCTGACAATAAAATGCGTTTACCAGCTTTGGTAGGGCGCTTAAATCATAAATTCGCCAATGGCTCGATGCTATCAGGTCGTAGTTTTGTGGCTGAAAAGAGAACCAATAATGATGAAGAAGTGGCTTGGGGTGTAGGCCTAGGGGGGAAATATCAGATTACGCCAGATACATTACTCAAAGCTGATTATTACCATGTCAAGGGAGATGGACGTTTCCTACTATGGAGTAACAGCGGCTATGCAATAGATGATCAAAACAATATGCATAGCAATGAATTTGACACAGTTTCATTAGGTATAACCCATCAGTTTACGCCACAAATTCGTTCAACCTTGGGTTATGGCTATATGAAAGCCAAAGATGATAACCGTTTTGCCGAATTACAACGTAATAGCACAACCCAAAACAAAGAACTTTGGCAGGGCTGGGTAAATGCACTTTATAACCCTTATAAACCAATTACTTTGGGCGTCGAATATGTTTATGGCGAACGAGAAACTTTTGATGGGCGTAACGGGACTGATAACCGCTTCAACATGATGGCGAGTTACGATTTTTAATTAATTCAATAAGACCTTGAATAATCTGTTTTTTCTTTAGGGTGCAATATGTCGTTTTAAAAAATTGAATATGAATTTATCTCACAGAGGAGGTGGGTAAATGACAACATCTAAATTAAATGTAAATGAAATTATTGATCAGGCCAAATTTAGACCTTATCACTGGAGTATTTTACTTTGGTGTTTATTAATTATTATCTTTGATGGGTATGATCTGGTTATTTATGGTGTAGTGTTACCTTTGCTGATGCAAGAGTGGTCGTTGACGGCTGTACAGGCGGGAATGTTAGCAAGTACAGCATTATGCGGAATGATGTTTGGGGCAATGTTCTTTGGAACTTTGGCAGACAAAATAGGCCGTAAAAATGTGATTTTAATTTGTGTCGCTCTTTTTAGTGGTTTTACTTTTTTAGGTGCTTTTGCATCAAGTCCACTTGAGTTTGGGGTGCTTCGATTCTTAGCGGGATTAGGTATTGGTGGGGTAATGCCAAATTTAGTTGCACTCACATCAGAATATGCACCTAAACGTATACGCAGCACCTTAGTGGGTACCATGTTTAGTGGATATGCGATTGGGGGGATTCTTTCAGCATTAATTGGCAGTTATTTGGTTGAAAGTCAGGGGTGGCAAATTATGTTCCTGATTGCAGGCATTCCTTTATTTTTGTTGCCTGTTATATGGAGGTTTTTACCTGAGTCTTTAACCTTTTTGGTTAAAACTGGTAAAACTGAACAAGCACAGCGCATTATTCAAAAAATTTCACCTGAACAATCTATGAGTATCGATACGCAGTTAGTGCTTAATGACGATAATGTTCCAACAGGCAGCTCTGTAAAGGGATTATTTCAACAAGGCCGTGCTTTCAATACACTCATGTTCTGGTTAGTGTTCTTTATGTGCTTACTCATGGTTTATGCCTTAAGCAGCTGGTTACCAAAACTCATGCTGGCAGCAGGGTATTCACTCGGAAAGAGTATTTTATTCTTGTTTGCCTTAAATGTCGGCGCAATGATTGGTTCAATCGGTGGCGGCATTCTTTCTGATAAATTCCATTTAAAACCTGTAATTATGGCAATGCTGCTGGCGGGTGTTATGGCATTAGTCGGTTTAGGTTTTAACTCACCAGCCTATGTTTTATATGGTTTGGTGACTGTTGCAGGAGCCGCAACCATTGGTACCTCAATTCTCCTTTATAGCTACGTTGCTCAATATTATCCATTAAGTGTGCGTTCTACAGGAATTGGCTGTGCTTCTGGTGTTGGTCGAATTGGAGCAATTGTTGGGCCAATTTTAACCGGCATGTTATTAGGCCTACAGTTACCACATAAAATGAATTTTGTGATGATCGCAATTCCTGCAATTCTTGCTTTTTTAGCAGTCATGATGCTTCGACGACCTGCAGTTGAAAAACAGCCGATTGCACCGAAACTTACCGCTGAATTAGAAGGTAACTAATCGATATTGATACAGGTAGGAGAAAAATTCCTACCTGTATCTACATTTTATTTTTTGAGTAACTGGTTTAAATGAACTAGATTTGCCATTTGCTGATTACCGCGATCATTAGGATGTAAATGATCACCTGAGTCATAAATCGGGTTTAATCGATCGGGGTGTTTTGAATCTTTTAAACCTTGATCAAGATCAAGAACTCCATCAAATGTTTGACTTGTTCTTATCCAATCATTAATTTTTTTACGTAATTGATCTTTGTTCGGTTGGTAGTAGTTATCTAAAGGGGTATTGGGTAAAGCACCCGAAAATGGAGGTAAGGTTGCCCCAATCACTTGAATGCCTTGTTTATGTGCTTCATCTACGACACGTTTATAACCTTGAGTTAAGGCTTCAAAAGACGGTATTTCTTGTTTAGGAGCAAAAGCAGTACCCGGCCATGAAATATCATTAATGCCCACCAGAACAATTAACGTTTTCACCCCAGAATATTGAAACACTTCTTTTTTTAAGCGCTCTAAAGCACTGTCGCCCATACCGTCTGTAAGTAGTCGATTTCCTGAGATTCCGCTATTAATCACCGCTACTTGATGTGGCGATAAACGCTTAGCTAAAAAGTCGGTCCATCTCGTGTTTGCATCTAGAGTTGCAGTTGCTCCATCGGTAATTGAGTCTCCAATAACCGCAACAACATGGGCTTTATGCTTTGGTTTTACCTCTATCGCAGAGAGTAATAATCTTGCAGTGGTTGTTTTTGCATCGCTAGGAGCATTTAAATTTGCGGTCTGGTTACCCGTAATCAGCCAACTGGTTTGTTTAGCATCCCAATGAAAAGTTTTAAATGTCGTTGGTTTTTGAATAAAACTATTTACCATTAACTGTGCATGATCAGGAACAGAGAGATGAATTGGGTCACTAATCAATTGTTTACCCGGTAAAATTTGTGCTTTGAGCTTACCCGAGAAGTAAACTGGATAAGCACTCTTAGATTTTAGACTTTTTGAATTAACTAAGCCTACGGTGGTTTTATCGATATAAAGCGGCTGTTCGCCATATTGATTGGTGAAAACGAGTCTAACTGCTTCACCACCCAAACTAATTTGACTAACTTGTCTGATCGTTTGATTGGATATTTGCTCGGGAATATGGGTTGGGAAAACAAAATCCTTATTCCAAACCTTTTGTGGGCTGGCAGACCAACTGGTAATCCATTGGCTTTTTTGTACTTCTGCTTGCGTTACGGTAGACAATAAAACTAAAGAGAAAAGGGTAGATTTATAAAGTTTCATCTCATGAATCCTTAAAACGAATTAGAGTTATCTTGAAACAAATTAGTGGCTTGTTATAGCGGTCTAAGCGGAATAAGATTTGTGAATTAGATTCATAAATAGATTTCGTTATGTCATATTTTGATATTAATCGATCTGGCGAGTTGGCAATTTTTATTCGGGTGGTCGAATTAGGAAGTTTTTCAGCAGTAGCGAGAGCATGCGACATGACGCCGTCTGCTGTCAGTAAATTAATTGCTCGGCTCGAAAAACGACTAGGAGTCCGGTTACTAAATCGTTCAACACGCCAGTTTCAGCTCACAAGTGAAGGCTGTCAGTTCTATGAGCAAGGTCTTCAAATACTCAGTGAGCTAGATGAACTGGAACAATCTGTTACTGCAAATCACACACCTAAAGGCCGAATCAGAATACATACCAGTCTTTCATATTGGACCCATTTTTTGTTGCCGTGTATTTCTTTATTTAATCAGCGCTATCCACAAATTGAATTAGAGGCTCATTTAAGTGATGAAGTCATTAATTTAGTTGAGCAAAGAATTGATGTCGCGATTCGGACAGGTCCATTAAAAAGCTCAAATTTGGTGGCTCGCTCATTGGGGAATACTCATAAACATTATGTATGTTCACCTAGATATATTACACAGTGTGGTTGTCCACAGCATCCAGATGAACTATCTGAACATCAGCTTTTAGACGTCAGCTATCAGCGCCAGAATAAGACATGGCTGTTTAAAAAAGAGAATCAAGAAATCACGCTTGTACCTACTCAGGTTTTAAGAGTAAATCATGGGGAAGCGATTTTGCAGTTAGCACTTGCCGATGCAGGCATTGCACAACTCAATGAATTTCAAGTTCGAAAAGCGCTAGAACAAAAGCAATTAACTAAAATTCTTGAAGACTGGAATATTAATGCTTCTGAAGAATTTCATGCTGTCTGGATCGGGCATGATAAATACGTTCCTAAACGTGTAAGGGTCTTTCTAGATTTCTTAGTGGAACATGCAAATATCAGTTAATTGGGTCTTTTCTTGCACTTAACTGACATTGGTGAATTGTTTCATTCATTGTTTCCACAAAGTTCATGTTCGCATCAATATTTTGTAAGCTTATTTTTTCTAGATCTTCTACAAATTGTGGCGAATAATGTTCTTCTAAAGCGTTATAAATACAATTGCATTGTGAGAGCGCATGGCCTGACCACACACAATGTGTATTGAATTCGTTTTTACTGATAGGTCTGCACCCTAATAAACTTATAGAAATTATTAATAGAGTGCACACTAAAACAATACGAGATGAAAAAAACATCATTATTGCTCTTCGTTGGTTGTTGTTATCGTTAAGTTATGCTTATAGATGCGCTCATCTTTAACTGGCGTTAAATGTTGAGATCTTTTCCCTAAAAAGATAAAAGTAGGGATAGGTAAAAAGATGGGAAGAATTCTTTAAACGTGTTTTAAGCTGAACAATAAGATAATGAAGAGTAATAAAAATAAAATGATATAAAATAATAGTCATTAGAGACTCCTTGATAAAAGAAGTTGTGCCCAATCACTGCTATTAATTATGGTGGTGAAACGAAAGAGGGTTAGCAGACTGATACCTAAGAAACCAGCACACCCGAAGGTGTCCCACTCCCGTTCCTCCGTCAAAGGCACGAGGGGCTCCACACCAAAAAACTTGTTTTTAGTGCACTTAGGTAGACGATCTGCTAAAACCGACTGACAAAATAGGTCAGCCGGAGCATCATAAGCTGAGCCTTAAAGCGGGTCAATTGCAAAAATAAAAGATTGGTTTATATAAACAAATATTAATATTTTTAAATTTTCATTAATAAAATAATAAGTTATTTAGAATTTAAACAATTGAATAATTATTAAAACTAATTTCTATAATTGAGTTTTAATGTTTATATATCAGAGATTTATTAATTGTTTATTTATATATTGTTTGCAATCATTGGCTTAATAAGACACAAACTCATAAAGGATGAGCAATTTTAGTTTTATGAATATGGCAATCTTAAATAATTAGCTTATGCCAAAATTTAATTAAAATATCAATTGCAAGAATGGTATTTTTTAATCATTTGTTTAATTTTGATTTTACAAAAGCTTGCATAACCTACAAAAGTTAAGAGAACCACAGCGGTAGGCCAACATAAGATAATGTTATTCATAAGCCTACGTCTTAAAATTTATAAGGGTGACCTCAATGTTAAGAATTTTTTGTGCAGTTAGCATGGTTGTTACAATCGCAATAGGTATGAGCGCTTGCCAAGATCGAGATTCAAGAGATGATGGAACTCATGGTGCTAATGATCCAACTACTCCTCACCAAATTGATAAAAATTCATAAGTATTTTTTCTAAGAAAGCTCACTTTTAGGTGAGTTTTCTTATCGTTATTTTCTATAAAATATGTAACATAATAAAAAAGATAATTATATGAAAATATAAAATTAATCAGTAAATTAGTAGGTTATTGTCTTTATATAAATTTGTTGTTACTGAATTGTTTCTAGGGTGAGTTATAGTTTCAAAAAATTAATAAAATACACACAATAAATTACTTATATTCATCCAAAATTCATTGTAGCGATGACAATTTTATAAAGGTAAGGATATGCCCCAGTATTTAAGAATAGCTGAGAAAATATATCAAAATGTTAAAGAAAAAAAAGGCTTTACAGATGAGCCTATGGAAGATCTTAATAATTTGATGATTGAACTCAGACATGAAATCAAGGGGACAAATCTGAAGCTTTTATACAATTATATTGATTTTGCTGAATTACTGATTAAACCTTTGCAGGAATCTAAAATTAAATTGGATTTAAGTATTATTCCTAAAAGTAAAAATACTCAAGAATTTGTATTGTGGCTTGCAGGTTTTATTGAGCGAATTACCACGGGTGGACAAGAAAAATTACCACCAATCCGAGCTAAGGTTGCTTTACCTACCTATGCTTACGATGAAACCTTGCCTTCTTCAGCAACTCCTGTGAATAACGGAGAAGAAATTATTGAATATTTTAAGAAAAATGAAAGTTAAATAGGGGCGTATAAAAAGAGCTTATTTCCGAGGGCCAATAGGAAATAAGCTCATATTTTTTAAATTAATAAATAGAAGATATTACATACAAATACTATCTATCGTTCCATGCATCTTTAATTGCCTGTTTAGCATGTTCCCATTTTAAGCGGGATTCAGCTTTCAGCTCTTCCCATTTTTGTTGAAGGCTACCTTCAACATCTTCAAATTGAGCACCTTCTTCAGATTCGGTACGGGCACGATGACCTAATTCATAGGCTGTCGAGAAATCTCGATCATAATCTAGATCTGGAGTAGTAAGCTGAGCTTCTTGATAATAAGGACGAGTAACGTAACTTTCGCGCCAATAAGTATCAGAATAGTTATGGTCGCCAGCTGGCAGTCGTGCGTGATCGCTATTTTGATCTGTCATCAGTTTTTCCTCATCTATTATTAAATTTTATGCTTATGTTGAATTTAGGAAGGTGAAGGCACCTTCCTAAATAAAATGAAGACCGCATCAAATGACAATTAAATCGGCAATGAATTAACGTTGCTGATTATTGTTATTTGAGTTTTGTTGACTAGGATCTTTTTGATTAGAGCCTTGTTGTTGGCGGCGGTTGTCATTTTGCTGTTGTTGCTGATTGTTTTGTTGCTGTTGATCTTTTTGCTGTTGGTTGCCATTTGGCTGTTGCTGGTTATTACGGTTGTCATTTTGCTGCTGTTGTTGCTGCTGATTATTAGGTTGATTGCTTTGATTATTAGTAGTGCTCATCTTTAATTACCTCATATCATTTATGATGTGTGTTTTATCTGAGAGCTTCAGATAGGGTTATTTAAACACGAAAATTTTAAATGTGAAGTCTAAGGGTGTTACCCTATATTTAACTGTAACTTTAGAAATTAATTAAAACCTTGATTTTTATATAATGAAGATTTTATCGATAAACATAATTAATATGAAGATGGATAAAATTACATTTAAGTACATTGGTGTTAAAGAAACACTATGATCATTTCTAAATATGTATTTGTTATTTTTTATTAGTGAGATTATCTTTTTTATTATCTAATATTATGAATTCTATATCTTGAGTAATGTAATAAACAAGTTGTCTTAGCTTAATGTAGGGGAGGCCTTTAAATATACGGCGGAAATTATAAAAATTATTTTTATAATAAATAGAATAAAAGAAGGTACCTACCGGTTTATCTTTTGTTTCTGATCCACCTTTTTTTAATAATCCCGTGCAAGCAACATAAAGATCTGCCTTTATAAGGTCTTTACCTTTTTTGATCATCTCTACGGTGACTTGCATGGATTCAGGTGTATATTTTTCAATAAGTTCCGAAGAAATATGAAGGGTATTTTCTTTAACCCGTAAGTCATAGCTGACTAAGCTTCCAATAAGTATGTCGCCGGAATAGGGGCTTAAAGAAAAGCGATAAGCTAAATAGCCCGCAGAAGCACTCTCAAAAAATGCAATTTTAACTTTTTCTTGTGCTAATAATTTACAGCATGAATTAAACATTTTTTCTCCTTTCAATTGTTTTTAAATTAGTTATAAAATTATTTTTAATTACTTTATGTTAATTTTTTAATCTTTATAATTTTAAAGGTAACTTAATGTAATAAAAATTTAAAATTTATATATTTTTTATAGAAACAGGGAGTTAAATTATTCTAAAGATGAGAATGTAATTTTGTGTGAGAAGTTATGTTTTTGAATTTTAAAGGTTTATAGAAAAACAATTATTTTTAATAACGCAATATAACAAAGCGATACTGGGATTATAATTTGATTAAAGTATGGTAGTTTATATCTCACAAAAGGAGAATGGAAATGCCTGTTGTAGTGAAAGAAAGATTATTAGACCTATTGCAAGATAATCAACAGAACTATTACGAATTATTTGTTTTTTTCCTTGATCCTGATATTTCTAGTTTTGAAAAAGAAAAGAAAGCAAGAGATTTTCTAACTAAAGAAATAGATAAAATAGATCAAAATGAAATTGATTTCCCTTCACATATAAATATGGTTAAAGCATGGTGTGAGAATAATAATAAAGAAAATTGTGAGGTATTTCAGTCTTATTTAAACCGCAGACAAAGCGGAGGTGAGAGAGAGTACTTTAATAATGTCGGTCAGGCGTTTGAATTTTTAATTAAAGTTTCTCCAACCAAAAAAGTAGATGGTGCATGGCTATATAGTTGTGTTCACTATTGGAATGACCCAGTTTTCCATGATCTTATTATTACCTATTTGGAAGAGCTTGGGTTAGGTGAGCCTAAGGCAAATCATGTATGTATTTATGATGACTTGCTACGTAGTTTGGGACTCGATAGCTTTGAGCTGCTTTTAGCAGATGAATATTACCATAATGCTGTGATTCAGTTGGCGCTTGGTTATGCTCCACCTGAGTTTATTCCAGAGATTGTGGGCTTTAATTTAGGCTATGAGCAACTGCCACTTCATCTACTTATTAGCAATTATGAGCTTGCAGAGCTTGGCATCGATTCTAAGTACTTCAATCTGCACATTACCATTGATAACATTGATAATGGACATGCAAATAAAGCGATTAAAGTTATAGAAAATATTTATGATAAATATAGAGATAAAGAACTTTTTCTAAGTAAATTAAAACGTGGTTTTGCGCTAAACAATCATGGCGTAGGCTCTTCTAGCATTATAAAAAATTTAAATCTTGAAGATTTTGTTCTTAAAATTTTAAAGAGAAAGGCATTGGTTGGGCAGTTAATTCATAACGAAACTAGAGATTTCGGGTGCAAAACGATTAATCAATGGTTATCTAACCCAGACGATGTTGAGGGGCTGGTATCTCATTTAATTGAAAATAAGTGGATTAAATTTAATGCTGACCCTGAACAGAGTGCTTTCTGGAGATTAATTAATGATGAGAATGGAAAAATGTATGGGGTATTTAACCCTGTAGAGCGTCAGATCATTCATGACTGGATTGCGGGCAATGATCATTCTTCTAATTTCTTGGCATATAGCAGAGCATTAAATACTAGCCAGCGTATTCAAGATTATTTATTTAGCTATATCTCTGATGGCGAGCTTGATGCATTACAAGAGCGTGTGCAGAAATCACATGATCTTGCCATAAAAATATGCAAGCTGACTCCGTTTCTGGGGCCAGATTCACATCATAAAAGTATTGGGCTTTGGAGCACACGTAAATATGTTGAACTCCTTTTCCCATATTTAAATTCTTTTAACAAAAACTAGTTCTTTAATTTTTCTACTTCACCCAAGGTTTAACTTTAAAACATAGGTAATAAACATGACTGATAACGTTAAATTAACAAATAAAACAAGTGAAATGGCTGGTGCTGATGAGGCAAACAAAGCCAATACCACTCAAAAAACTGAACAGTTAGATACGGTAAGAGATGATGCTACAAATCAGGCTTTAACCACAAATCAGGGGGTTAAAATTGCTGATAACCAAAATAGTCTAAAAGCAGGAACGCGCGGATCAACGTTATTAGAAGATTTTATCTTACGAGAAAAGATTACCCATTTTGACCATGAACGAATTCCAGAGCGTATTGTGCATGCTCGTGGCGTAGGAGCTCACGGTTATTTTCAGGCTTATGAAGGCAATGAGCGTCTAACGAAAGCAGGTTTTTTGACAGATCCATCTATTCAAACTCCAATTTTTGTACGTTTTTCGACTGTACAAGGGCCACGTGGTTCAGCTGATACTGTTCGTGATATTCGTGGATTTGCTATTAAATTTTATACGCAAGAAGGCAACTTCGATTTGGTCGGCAATAATGCTCCAGTTTTCTTTGTGCAAGATGGTATTAAGTTCCCTGATTTTGTACATGCGGTAAAACCTGAACCAGATACTGAAATGCCTACTGGAGCGAGTGCGCATGATACATTTTGGGACTTTGTGTCTTTAGTACCAGAGTCCGCGCATGCCGTGATTTGGGCGATGTCCGATCGGGCTATTCCTCGTAATTTACGTTCAATTCAAGGATTTGGTGTGCATACCTTCCGTTTAATTAATGCTGAAGGTAAAGCTCATTTTGTTAAGTTTCACTGGACCCCTAAACAAGGCTTAAGTGCTCTGGTTTGGGATGAGGCACAAAAACTTGCAGGTAAAGATCCTGATTTCCATCGTCGAGATCTTTACGAAGCCATTGAGAAAGGCGTATATCCCGAATGGGAATTAGGGGTGCAAATTGTCGCAGAAGAAGATGAAATGAAGTTCGATTTCGACTTACTTGACCCAACAAAAATTATTCCTGAAGAATTAGTTCCTGTCACACCTATTGGCCGTTTTGTTTTAAATCGAAATGTTGATAATTTCTTTGCTGAAACAGAGCAGGTTGCTTTCTGTCCAGGGCATATTGTACCAGGTATTGATTTTACGAATGATCCATTATTACAGGCACGACTATTTTCATATACGGATACACAGTTAAGTCGTTTAGGCGGACCGAATTTCCATCAAATACCAATTAATAAACCTGTATGCCCATTCCATAACAATCAACGCGATGGTATTCATCAGCATACCATTCATAAAGGGCAAGCTTCTTATCAACCAAATTCAATTGATGGGAACTGGCCGGTTGAGACACCTCCAGCGGCAGAAAATGGTGGATTTGAAAGTTACTATGAGAGAGTGAGTGGTCAAAAGATTCGTGAAAGAAGTGAATCTTTTTCAGATCATTTTTCTCAGCCTCGTCTTTACTATAAGAGCCTTGCACCTCATGAGCAAAAACATGTGGTCGATGCGTATACCTTTGAGCTCAGTAAGGTAAAAAGAAAACATATTCGGGAACGTCAGGTTCAACAAATTTTGGCGAATATCGACCTCGATTTAGCACGTCAAGTGGGAGCAAATCTAGGTATAGAAGTACCTGATCTTAGCCTCGATTTTAAACCTCAACCTGTTGAAAAATCGGCTAAGTTATCCATGCTCGCTTTCCCGCCAGCCGATATTCAAGGCCGAAAAATAGCCGTACTCATCCATAATCTGGTGAAGTCTGATGCATTAGAAACCATTAAAAACTGGGCAATTAAGGAAGGGGCTGTTGTTCATTTATTAGCACCGAGTTTAGCACCAGTTAAAGATCATCAAGACAAAATTATTGCAGCTGATGGTATGCAAATGGCAGAACCATCAATTGCTTATGATGCGGTGATCATTCCCGATGGCGATAATTTAAATGCAGTGATACAAGATGGTGTAACTCGTCATTACATATTAGAAGCCTATAAACATTTAAAACCAGTCGTCTTTTTAGGTAATAAATCTGACCTACTTGAGCCACTTAATTTGGTTGCAGATGAAGGAACACTAATAGAAGGTGAATTTAAGCATATTTCAGAGAAACTTAAAAACTTGCTTAAAGCTCATCGCGTTTGGTCGCGAGAGAAAATAGCTCAGCACGTTCCGGCTTAAAGTAAAAGCCCTGAAGGTTGTTAACTTTCAGGGCTTTTTTATGCAAATATTTTCTATCTTTTAACCATTTACAATTTGACCGCCATTTACATGAATAACCTGACCTGTAATGTAGCTTGCATCATCTGAAGCAAGGAAAAGATAGGCAGGGGCGACTTCACTTGGTTGACCCATTCTTCCCATCGGTGTGTCTTTACCAAACTTCTCGACAGTTTCAGCATCAAAACTACTTGGAATTAAAGGTGTCCAGATTGGACCCGGTGCAACCCCATTTACGCGAATACCTTTTTTCTGTTTCATTAAATTGTTTGATAAGCTACGTGTAAAAGAAGTAATCGCGCCTTTAGTACTTGCATAATCAATGAGTTCATCATGCCCTTGATAGCTAGTAATACTGGTTGTATTAATAATGCTATCTCCCTCTTGCATATAAGGAATAGCTTCTTTTGTTAAGTAAAACATTGCAAAAATATTGGTTTTAAATGTTTTTTCTAATTGTTCATTGCTAATGTCTACAATATCTTTTTGTTGATATTGAACACCTGCATTATTGACCAAAATATTAATCTTGCCAAAATGCTTTAACACTTCATCAATTTCTTGTTTTGCAATGTCTGGGTCTGAAATATCGCCTTTCAGTAAAAGACAACGTTGGCCTTCTTTTTCAATAAGTTCTTTAGTGATTTGGGCATCTTGTTCTTCTTCAAGATAAAGTATGGCAATATCCGCACCTTCTCGAGCAAATAATACAGCCACGGACCGACCAATACCGCTATCACCACCGCTGATTACGGCAACTTTACCTTGTAACTTATCGCTACCTTTATGCGATGCTTTTATGACTTCTGGTTCTGGATGCATTTTTTCCTGATCACCAGGTTGATGAGATTGGACTTGTGCAGGGGCGGAGGTTGGATACTGATTTGTTGAATTTTCCATGTTTCAAATACCTCTGTTTAAAATCTAGTTTTACTATTCCTATAATGCTTAATTCCCACGTGAATATGAGTAAGTTGTCTTTTTTAAAAGGTTGCCTTTGTTATTTTATATATAGAGATGTAAAAAAATATTTATTATCTAAATATTAGGTAATTTCTAATATTTTAACTTTGTTTTTATCAATCATACTTTCAATAATAGATCTATGACCTGTATCATTTAACCAGTTCTCTATAGGTAAATTTTTAGATAAATCTAATATTTTCTTTATAATTACTTTTGCTGATTCTATCGCTTCTAAATTTTTATTTTCTTTAGTTAAGTAATTGTCTCTCATTAATTTTTCTTCTTCTTTAATCTTTTTTGATTTAATTACATATACATCTCTTTGAAAGGGATGGCTTGCGTAAGGCGGCTCTATTCTATAACTCCATTCCTGATCAAAGCTCTGCCATGTGTTATCAATATTAATATGGCCTAGTAGAATTTCAGGAATTGAAATATGAATGTATTGGGGAGTTGGCTTTTGATTTTTGAATGGCATGATTTCTTCTCATCATCAAATATCTTAAATTAATTTTTAAACATGAAAGTTTATTGTACAAGTAAATATTTTTTTGAAATGTAATAATATATGTTATTGTTTTTTATTAAAATTAAATGTTTTGCAACTGTTTTTTTAATTAACCCATTGTTTTGGTTTTTTACGATTTTGTTTATATTGAAAGTTTTTGTTATCTAGAGGGATATATAACATATATTTGTAAAAATATATTGTAGTGTTTGTTTGAGTAATAATAAGTATGCTGAGTATTTAAAAAGTAAAAATAATAAAAATTAAAATCTTTAAATTTTTGTGTAAGTAATAAATTTATAAGGTTTTTAACTCTTTTATTTTATATACATTTAAAAAGATTGATACATAGCATAGATAGGAAAATATTATAGATCTTTTATCTTTATTTAGTCCGTTAAATAAAAGCGGTAGTGACTATAACTAAATATAGGAAGATGTAACTATGGCTAATATAAGGTATGAAGATCAAGATAATAACAGCACAGGTACTTCAAATCGTGGATTTGCAAGTATGGATCCTGAAAGAGTTAGAGAAATAGCCAGTAAAGGTGGACGAGCTGCGCATGCAAGCGGTAATGCGCATGAATTTACCTCTGAAGAAGCTCGTGAAGCTGGCCGAGCAGCACATGCAAGTGGAAATGCTCACGAATTTACCTCTGAAGAGGCTCGTGAAGCTGGTGCTTTAAGTCATAAAAATGGTGGTCGGGGTCGTAGCCGTGATGACGATGATGACGATCGTGGCCGTTCAGGTGGTCGAGGACGTGGCCGCAGCCGTGATGATGACGACGATGACGATGATCGCGGCCGTTCAAGTGGTCGAGGTCGAGGCCGCAACCGTG